>JAWOBU010000116.1:0-7791 GCA_046484135.1 bacterium | reverse complement strand
CCGATGCCGGCCACCACCCGGGTGGTGCAGATGGACCCCGGTCCCATGCCCACCTTGACCGCGTCCGCGCCCGCGTCCATGAGGGCCTTGGCGCCCTCCTTGGTGGCCACGTTACCGGCGATTATGCCGGCCTTGGGAAACTCCCTTTTTATGGCCTTTACCTGCTCGATCACTCCGCGAGAGTGGCCGTGGGCGGTGTCCACGCAGATCACGTCCGCGCCCGCCTCGAGCAGCCGGTCGCAACGGAGTATTTCCGGGTCACCGACCCCCACTGCCGCGCCTGTCCGCAGCCTTCCCATCTCGTCCTTGACCGCGGACGGGTGCTTCTCCGTCTTCTCGATGTCCTTTAAAGTGATCAGCCCGATCAGCCGGTCGTCCTGGTCCACCACCGGCAGCTTCTCTATCTTGTGCCGGTGCAGAAGCTGCTTGCTCTCCTCCAGACCGATGCCTTCGCTTACCGTAACCAGCTTCTCCCGAGGGGTCATGAGCTCTTCGACCTTCTGCTCCAGGTTCCGCTCGAACCGGATGTCCCGGCTGGTCAGGATGCCCAGAAGACGGCCCTGCCGCGCCACCGGCACCCCCGAGATGCTCCGCTTTCTCATCAGCTTCAAAACGTCAATGAGCTTGATGTCCGGCTCCACTGTTACCGGGTCCACGATCATGCCCGACTCGAACTTCTTGACCTTGATGACCTCAGCCACCTGGTCGTCTACGCTCATGTTCTTGTGGATGATGCCAAGGCCCCCTTCCTGGGCCGCGGTGATGGCGGTGCGGGCCTCGGTGACCGTGTCCATGGCCGCGGTGAGAAGCGGGATCTTGAGCTCGATATCGCGGGTCAGCCGGGTCCTGGTGTCCACCTCTCCGGCCAGCACCTCGGAGTAGGCCGGCAGCAGGAGCACGTCATCAAAGGTTAGTCCTTCTTTAAGCTCGGGGTCGAGCATGGCTTATGCCTCCTTTCCTGTAACGAGGTCCCATGGCGGCGGGAAGACACATAAAAGAGTTCGGGGACATAGTAAAGAGCTCCGTTTGCGAAAGCTTGCAGGCTTGGGTGTTCATCTGCCTGTGCCTGCTTCGCGATGCTCTTTTTGCTTGGCTACAGAATATAATATCTTTCGACAAAAGGTGCAAATTCCCGGCTTCCGGACAAACGTGAAGTTCCCCCAAGCACTCTTGTCTGATACCCGGCTGCCTTTTTTTACGGATGGGCAGGCCACCCAGAGGTTTTTTTAAAGTTGTTCTGAAGTTTGAAAAAGCGGGGTAAGTTCACCGGACAAAACGGCTTGACTTGGCAGGAAAAATGGTTAAAATAAAGATGGTTCAGGCAGATTATCATTTATTATTGGTTAAATAGCAGTCTATTGGCAGGACGGCCTGCCGATAAATAGGAGTAGGGGTGCGGGAAGATGCCAATCTATGAGTATGAGTGTTCGCGGTGCGGGGTCTTTGAAGTAATGCAGGGTATAAGCGAAGAGCCGCTCAAAACCTGTCCTCATTGCAAACGCTGCAAAGTCAAAAAGCTGATAAGCGAGTCCACCTTCCACCTCAAAGGCAGCGGATGGTACGCTACCGATTACGCCCGGAAAGGAGCGGCAGGCGACAACGGCGGCAACGGCAAGCACGAGAAAAAACAAGACTCGAAAAGCGCCTCTGAAGCCGCCCCCTCGGAAACCAAGACCGACACCAAAACGGAAAGCGCCGCGGACTCCAAAGCCGACTCCAAAAACACGCAAAGCGCCCAGACCGACTCCAAGTAAGCCGCCACGCTCATATCCCTTCTTCCGCCTGCCGACAGGAAAGGGAAACACCGGAGCCCTCCTGGCGATACATGTAAGAATATGGTATGTTCGTCCCGGAACCTTCTTAAAAGAGGTGGAAGATGAGGGGCGGCCCGTTTATTTTATTAATCGTGATCTGCGTCTCGTTCTTGCCCGCATGCCGGGACTGTAACGGGCCATGGCAGGACGGGCCCGACACTTACCAGGAGACAGGAGACCTGGACTCCCTGCTTGACCGCGGCCGGCTCCGCATCATCGTTCCTTCCGGTTACATCAACGAGGCCCTGCCCAGAAACGCCCCGCCGCCCGACTACCGGCAGGACATGGCCCGAAAGTTCGCAGAAAGCGCGGGCCTCGAACCGGAGTTCGTGTACGTGTCCCATTACAACGAGCTTTTGGAGTACCTTCTTTCCGGCAAGGGCGATCTGGTGGCGGCGAACCTTACCGTTACCCCCGCCCGCCGGGAAAAGGCCGCTTTTACCCAGCCCTATCTCCTGGTCCGGGAGCTTGTGGTCTGCAGAAAAGACGACGACATCCGTCGGAAGAAGCATTTGGCCGGCCGCGAGTTCGCGGTCCGGCGGTCGTCTTCCTATTGGCATACCCTTAAAGAGCTTCAGGAGCAATACCCGGACATCACCGTTACCGAGGTCCCGGAAGCGTATGACACCATCGAGATCATAGACATGGTGGCCCTGGGGAAGTACGAACTTACAGTGGCGGACAGCAACATTGTTGACAAGGTACTGACCTACCGGGACGACATAAAGGCCCCCCTCGCGCTTACCGAGGAAAGACCGGTGGCATGGGCGGTCCGGCCTTCCGCGAACAAGCTCCTTGCCGAGCTGGACAGCTTCCTTGATGAACAGAAACTCGATTACTTGAGCGGAGGCACCTATAAAGACGACCTGGCCGGGCTTAAAAATCGGCGCCTCCTTAGGGTGCTGACCAGGAACAACTCGGCGACCTACTTCATGTGGAGGAACGAGCTGGTGGGCTTCGAGTACGAGCTGTCCCGCAAGTTCGCCCGCAAGAACGACATGAAGGTCATGATGGTGGTTCCTCCCGCCTATGAAGACCTGGTAGCCTGGCTGAAAAAGGGCAAAGGCGACATGATCGCGGCCTCCATGACCCTTACAGAAAGGCGCAAACAGCTTCCGGGGGTGTCCTTTTCCGTGCCCTATAACTTCGTGGACGAGGTGGTGGTGGCAAGGCCCGGCGATACCGTGCAAGAGTTAAGCGACCTGGCCGGCCGGACCCTGGTGGTCAGAGAGAGAAGCTCCTATTGGGACACGCTTGTCGCACTACAGGAAAACAAGGACCCCGGCTTTGAAATAAAGCCCGCTCCGCCCGACATGGAGACCGAAGAGATCATAAACCGGGTGGCAAAGGGCAAGTTCGACCTGACCGTGGCGGACAGGCACATCCTGAACATCGAGCTGTCCTACCGGGACGACGTAAAAGCCGCCTTTACCCTGAAAAAAGACGTGCCTCACGCATGGGCGGTGCGGGCGGAGAACAAGGAGCTTCTGAAAGCAGTAAACAACTTCCTGGAGAGAACGAAAAACACCGTCTACTATCACGTGGTCCGCAACAAGTACTTCAAGCACGAGCGCTACATGAAAAAGCACACCGAGGACCGCTATCGCTCGGGCGAGGATCTCTCGCCTTATGACGACATAGTGAAAAAGTACGCCGAAAAGTACGCTTTCGACTGGAAGCTTATCGTGGCCCAGATGTTCCAGGAGAGCAAGTTCAAAACCAGGGCCCGCTCCTGGGCGGGGGCCCGAGGCCTAATGCAGATCATGCCCCGGACCGCCCGCGAACTCGTCCTCTGGAACATACACCGGCCGGAGGACAACATCCACGCCGGCGTGAAGTACATGAGCAGGATGCGGTCGAGGTTCGACTCCCGCCTTCCCCTCGAGGTGAGAAACAACTTCGCGCTGGCATCATACAACGCAGGCTACGGCCACGTAAATGACGCCCGCAAGCTGGCGCAAAGCCTGAAGATGGAGCCCGACAAGTGGTTCAACAACGTGGAAAAGGCCATGCTCCTCTTGTCAAGGCACCGATACTACCGGCACGCGCGGTTCGGGTACGTGAGGGGCCGCGAGCCCGTAAACTACGTGCGCGAGATAAGAAACCGCCACGCAGCCTACATAAGGATGATCGAGAAGAAGAACCGGGAGGAAAACACCGCCCCTTCTCCCGATCCCCGATAATTTAATTTGCAGCGCGAGCGGCGGGAGCCGCAATCAGGGTCTCGCGTACCGGGTGAGTGATTTTTTGCGGGGAAGCGTCAGCTTGACTACAACCTTCGAGTCGGTGCTCCCGGGTGCTGTCTGTCATCCGCACCTTGTAAAGCCGCACAGGGGACAGGTCAAGCAGCCTTCCTTGAACTCTATTGCTCCTCCGCATTCCGGGCACATGGCCAGGGTGGCCTCGGGCTGGTAGAAGGACCGTGGGTCCTGTTCGGACCTGGCCCGGTGGGCATGGTCCCCCGCCGGGGGGGATGTCTCCACCTTGTGGGAGCCGTTCCTTGTGTAGTTGGGATACAGCTCGATGGCCTTGGCAATGGCGTCGGCGCAGGAGAGTATCTTGTGGCCGCCTTCCCACCATACCATCATGGGGCAGGAGATCCCCTTTAACTGCCTTACTATGGTCTCCGCTTTAATGCCGGCCCGCAAGGCCAGGGAGATGAGCCGGGAGACCGCCTCCGCCTGGGAAGCGGCGCAGCCGCCGGCCTTGCCCATGTTGGTGAAGACCTCGAAAAGTCCCTGCTCGTCCTCGTTCACGGTTACGTACAGCGACCCGCAGCCGGTGGGCATCTTGCGGGTGATCCCGTTCACCACGTCGTGGCGGGGCCGGGGCTCGAGGGTCCCCCGCTCTATGTCCGCGGTTTCTTCTTCCTGGGCCTGTTCCTTGTTAAAGGACAGCACCTGGTTGTCGCGGGACTTGTCGCGATAGACGGTAACTCCTTTGCAACCGGTCTTATAAGCCAGCCAGTACACCTTCTTGATGTGCTCGCGAGTGGCGTCCGCGGGGAAGTTCACGGTCTTGGACACCGCGTTGTCCGTGTACTCCTGGAAGGCGGCCTGCATTTTCACGTGCCACTCCGGGGAGATGTCCATGGCGGTGACAAACAGGTTCTTAACCTCGTCCGGTATGCCGGCCACGTCCCGGACCGAGCCGGAGCGGGCCACTTCCTTCATGAGCTCTTCCGAGTAAAAGCCCTGCTCCCGGGCGACCTCTTCAAAGTAGGGGTTCACCTCGGCCAGCTCGTCGTTGTCCATGCAGGTCCGGATGTAGCTCACCGCGTAGTAAGGCTCGATACCGGAGCTGGCCCCGCAGATGATGGATATGGTGCCGGTGGGAGCGATAGTGGTAATGGTGGCGTTCCGGAGAGGCTCGTCCCCCCTCTGCTTGTAGACGGACTCCTCGAATGCGGGGAAGGGGCCGCGCTCCGCGGCTATCCGGGCGCTCGCTTGCCTGCCTCTCTCGCGGATGAAAGACATGACCTCCCGCGCGGTGTCCAGGGCCTGGTCGGAATCATAGGGCACCCCGATCTGGACCAGCATGTCGGCAAACCCCATAATGCCCAGGCCGATCTTGCGGTTTTTCCTGGTGGTCTCCTCGATGGCCGCGAGCGGGTAGTTATTGGCGTCAATCACGTTGTCCAGGAAATGGACGGAGGAGTCAATCACGCGTCCGAGCCGGTCATAGTCTATCTTTCCTTCGGTGACCATTCTTCCGAGGTTTATGGACCCGAGGTTGCATGACTCGTAGGGGAGGAGCGGCTGCTCTCCGCAGGGATTGGTTGATTCGATCTTCCCCTGCTTGGGGGTCGGATTATCGGAGTTGATGCGGTCCAGGAAGATGATGCCGGGCTCGCCGGTGCGCCAGGCCGCTTCCACGATCTCGTCAAAGGTGCGGCGGGCGGGCACGGTCTTCAAAATGTCGCGGGTGCGGGGGTTCCGGAGGGGATACTCGCCGTCCTTTTCCACCGCCTGCATGAACTCCTCGGTGAGTCCCACCGAGATGTTGAAGTTGGTGAGATTTTTTATGTCTTCCTTGCAGTGGATGAAGTCCTCGATGTCCGGATGGTCCACGTTAAGGATGCCCATGTTGGCCCCCCGCCGGGTGCCGCCCTGCTTGATCTCCTCGGTGGACGAGTCGAACACCCGCATGAAGCTGATGGGACCGGAGGCCACCCCCCGGGTGGTGTTGACCACGTCGTTTTTCGGCCGGAGGCGGTTAAAGGAAAAACCCGTGCCCCCGCCCGACTTGTGGATCATGGCCGTGTGCTTGACCGCCTGGAAGATGGAGTCCAGGGAGTCGTCCACCGGGATGACGAAACAGGCGGAGAGCTGTCCCAGCTCGCGGCCCGCGTTCATCAAGGTCGGCGAGTTGGGCATGAACTCGAACCGGGTCATGAGCTGATAGAACTCGTCCTCCACTGCTTTCACGTCGGCTTTCGGGTCGTAGACCCGGTCAATCTCCGCAATGCTCCGGGCCACCCTTTGGAACATGTCCAGGGGAGTTTCAATAGGGTTCCCTTCCTGGTCCTTCTTCAGATACCGCCTCTCCAGCACCCGCAACGAGTTCTCCGGGATCGGGAGCTCATGCCCGTCTTCTGGCAGTTTCTTTTTCATGTACTCTGTCTTGATTCCAAGCTTACGTCTCATCTCCTCGATCTTGGACCTAACCAGCTCGTCCAACAGTTCCCGCGGAAGCTCGGGAATCTGCTGGCTTTTTATCTCCTCTTTTAATTGCTTAACCACTTCCTGCGACTGGTCAAGCCCGAGACCTTCATCACGGATCAGGGACTCGATCACTTGTTTTTCGTTAAACCCCGGAATGCGGCCCCGGGACTTGACCCCCTGCTCGCCTTTGCCGTTTCCGCCGGAATCGCGCTTCTTCTGGTTCTCCGCATTCTTCGCTTCCATTTTTCTCCTCCGCTTTCGCTGGCTCCTCTGGCTTAGAGAAAACACTCTCCCTTGTTCGACTCCCGCAGGAGCCGGGACCGATTCTTGTAAAATTTTTCTACGGATTTATTAAAAAATGATCTTGTGTTTCGTCTTGTGGTACCTCCAATCATAGCACTATATATTGTGCTGTCAAGAGAAAATTTTTAAAAAATTTCTGCACAAGATTAAAAACCGGTTTTTCAGGGACTTATAAAAGTTCTCCACAGGTAGAAAAGGTGTGGGAACTCTGTGGACAAATTTTACCCGGGCTTCAAAGGCCAAAAATTATGCAACCCGGATTTATAGAATCAGCGTTAACTTTGCTCTCTAAGAAGTAAATTTTATTGACTTATGTTAAAATATAAGAGTTTGAGGCCAAGGGGGGTTGTCATGCAGGCCCGAGCCCGGCTTTATAGCCGAGGCAGAATATTAATTCCGGGAAAGCCGGCTTTCGGGCTAATTAAATCTTTCTAATTGCGGTGGCGGTGCAGGCTAAAGCCCTTTTTATTCGGCTCTTCAGGATTAAGGGTACTTTTGTGCTGACGCAGACCTTTAAAGCACAATCCGCGACTTTGTCAAGGGGCATGCCCGCGCGTGAGCACGGCTCCCCTTGGGAGGTGAAGTTCCCCCAATTTTAATTGGTTCATCCGGTTTATTGGTACCTGAGCAAAAACATGCGTTTATCGCTTGATAGGCTGCCAGCGGGGAACTTGACCTCCTCCCTTCTCCGGGATAGGCTGTCTAAGCCAGCTCGGAGGATAGGGCAACGCAGGCGTTCGACCCGAGCGCCGAGGCTGGTGGCTAAACAGCGGGGGGGCCGGACTTGTTCCGGCCTTTTCCCTTTCCCCGCTGGTAGCCCGAAAGCGCTAAACGCGTCTTCCAGATCGCCTTCTAAGAATCTGATTAACAATAGATTTACCTCACATCCAAGGGCATCCGGCATTGCAGGTACCATGAACCGGAAGAGCCTTTTTTGTTTCCAAGCAGGGCGGGTTCCGGCTTCCGGCCGGCATGTTACACTCTTCCGTATGCGAATATAGATTCAACCG
>JAWOBU010000027.1:0-24132 GCA_046484135.1 bacterium | reverse complement strand
GAAGAAAGGCTTGTTGCCGTGGTAATGGGGGTTTTTGACCAGGACCGCCTCCCTGCCCGGCTCGAAGCGTTTGACCCGGAAGGGACCGGTGCCGGCCGCGTTGCGGGAGAGCTCTTCTTTTTTCCGCCGGGCCTCGTCTTCCGGCACGATCCCCATGGTGAGCTCGGAGAACAGGGGAGCATAGGGTCTTTTCAACTTGAGCCGCACTTCGTACCTTCCCGTGGCCTCGAGCTCTTCGAGCTTGTCCATCACGATCTCGCGGCGGGAGTGGAGCTTTGGATCGGCCTGGCTCTTCAAGGTATAGACCACGTCTTTGGCGGTAAGCTCAGTGCCGTCCGGGAACCTCCGGTCCTTTTTCAAGCGGAACACAAAGGTTAGCTCGTCCTTTCTCTGGAAGGACTCAACCAGTTGGGGCACGGGCTCCGAGTTTTGATTGATCTGAAACAGTCCCTCGAACACCAGCGGCAATATCCGCAAGGAGTACGCGTCCTGGGCCACCCGCGGGTCCAACACCTGGGGGTTCGCTTCCAGACCAACTACCACCTTCTTCTCCGCCTGGTCCTTGCTGTCTTCGCATCCCGAAATCAAAACGGCGAAAACCAGGATATAACACAGACACATACTTGACATAACATGCTTTGTAAGGCATGATGATCTGCGGAAGCGGACGGGTTTAAAAAGGGGCATTAAACGCGAAAGCCGGTTAATCATGCGAACTCCACCTTCTCCGAAGTTGACCAGATTATGAAAGGCGCCACCGGTGTTGTCAAGACCCGAGCGGGAGCACCACGGGATAGATTGAAAACGAGCTTCAAAATAACCTCGGTCCTCTGTTTAGCTGTTGCGCTTTGTCTTTCGGCAGTCGGCTGCAACTCCTGCGGTCCCTCCGGCGAAGGAGATAAAGCGTCCTCGGCCGGCGCCGCCGCCGGTTTGAAGGAGGTCTCTGAAACCACGGACACGTCGTCTCCTTCCCTGCCAAAGCCGGGAACGGAGGAGTCGAGCTCAGGCCTGCCCGTGCCTTCCGGCCTTGAATCCCGGGTACAACTTTGGAAGACGGTCTACGCCGATTATGACGGCTCTCATCTCGTTATTTACAACCGCCGCTGGCCCGGCGTGATCTATGAAGTGATCAGGGACCTTCCCGGCCGCAGGAGCCGGGCCTTGACCCGCGCCCGGTCCCGGCTTTATACACTGGACCGGATCAGCAAAAACTTTGACGAGCCTGAAGCGGAGATTAAAAAAAGCTACGACGGGCCCGCCCTGCTTCAGCTCTACGCCAAGTTCGAAGGCATCGAGAACAAAGACAAGTTCCGCATCTCGGCGAAGCTGTCCAACCTGGCCGTGGCCCGCGGCCGGCGGGACGGGCTTATCCGGGCCTATCGCCGCGCCTTACCTTACCTTCCCGCCATGGAAGATATCTTCCGGGAGCGCGGGCTTCCCCCTTCGCTTACGCGCCTCGTGTTCGTGGAAAGCATGTTCGAGCGGGACGCCGCTTCCGGCAAAGGAGCGGTGGGAGTATGGCAGATACTGGAGAGCTCGGGCAGGCCGTATCTCGTCATGAACCGGACCATAGACGAAAGACGCGACCCCCTGAAAAGCACCCGGGCCGCGGCCCGCATCCTCGAGAAAAACTACCGGACCCTCGGAGACTGGCCCCTTGCGGTAACCGCCTATAACGCCGGGCTTGCCCGCGTCATAAACGCCTGCCGGCACACGGACAGCTCCTCCCTGCCCGAGGTCCTGGAAAACTACGACCACGGCGCTTTCGGCGAGGCGGTGGAGAACTTCTACGCCCGCCTCATGGGAATACTGCGGGCGGAAAAAAAGCTGGGCCTTCCCAAAAGCGCCGGACCTCCACCGCAGGTAAACCCGCTCGACTACGCCCTGGTGGAGCTGCCCCGCGGCTATCCCCTCTCCGACCTGTCCGAAACGCTCGGCATGAACGCCCACCTGCTTGTCCGGTTCAACCCCTCCTGGACCGAGGCGGTGGAGTCGGAAAAGAGGCTTATTTCCCGCGACTATCTTCTCCGGGTGCCGGACGGCAGCGAGAACAGCGTCCGGTCGGCGCTGGGCCTCTCCGGAAAAGGCGGAGCCACCACCGTGTCCTCCTCCGGACCTTGACGCCGCGGCCCCCGCACAAGGCTGCCGACTTTTGCGGCAATGATATCACCACGATATATACATCAATCCCCCCACCGTACGGAAACAGCCTGTTCCCCATCACTACGAAACAGACAATGTCCTCCCCATGCATATGAAAAAGTACCTGAGCCTGAATGAACCTGAATTTTAGAACTTTCCAGAAATTCGTACCCTGTCTCCTCAAATAATGATTCCCAATATGGATCGAACGGAGCCGCCGGCAAACCTTTGCGCACTCCCCCAACCCGTGCTATTTTTCAGCCGGAACGAACAAAAAGCTAGGAGGGAGCGCTGTTATGGAAGAGAAGCATTTCGGGCCGGTGTGGTTCATACCGGCGGAGAACCGGGGCAAGTACCCTTACTGCCACTCGGTGTATGTGGAAGGTCCGGGTATCATTATTGACCCGGCGTCGGACCGGCAGCGCTTGTCCGAGCTTCGGGAAGAGCCGGGCGTACAGGAGGTCTGGCTGTCGCACTGGCACGAAGACCACTTCATGCATCTGGACCTTTTCGAGGACCTCCCTTTTTTAATATGCGAGAGGGATGTTCCTCCCTTGCAGGACGAGGACACCTTTATTGCCTGGTACGGTA
Source organism: bacterium (assembly GCA_046484135.1). GTDB lineage: Bacteria > RBG-13-61-14 > RBG-13-61-14 > RBG-13-61-14 > DATKZS01 > CAYQTK01. Next base: position 21,399 of record JAWOBU010000027.1, on the reverse strand, counting down.
TTGACAACCCCGACTTCATCGCCTACTGGCGGAAAGCTTTAAAGGAGCAGTTCAACTACAGGCCGCGCACGCCGTCTGATATCTTCACCGGCGGCGAGGTCATCGAGCGGGACGGGATTACAGTGGACGTGATCTCCACGCCGGGCCACACGCCGGGCCACCTCGCCTTTTTCTTCCGCGGGCCCGAGGTGCTCTTCATGGGAGACTACGACCTCGGCAAGTTCGGGCCCTGGTACGGCGACCGGGACGCGGACATTGACCAGACCATCGAGTCGGTGAACAGGCTCAGGCAAATCCCGGCCCGGACGTGGATCACCGGGCACGAGTTCGGCCTGTTCGAGGACGAACCCGGCGAAGCGTGGGACCGCTACTTAAACGTAATAGATGAGCGGGAAAACAAACTCCTTGCCTTTCTTACCGAGCCCCGCACCATGCAGGAGATCGTCGAGCAGTGGATCATCTACCGGAAGCCCCGCGAGCCGCGCGGGTTCTTCGAGTTCGGCGAGCGGGCTCTCATGGGCAAGCACATCGAGCGGCTCATGAAAAAAGGAGAGGTCATTGAAAAAGAGAACGGCTACGTGAAGAACTGATGCTCGCTCACGGTCCGGACTTCTTGGATTCGTGCCTTGCGATCAGGATGCTTTGCAAATAGCCGACCACCACCACGACCGCGGTGGCCACCACACCCACCATGATGTCGTGAAAAGGAAAATCATACTTATCAAAAGGCTTCTCGAACCCGCCCAGTATCTTGATGATGCCCCACTCCGAGACCACCATGCCCGCCAGGATGCCGGTGATAAGGCCGCGGCCGTTAGCGCGCTTCGACACCACCGCCAGGAAGAACACACCGGTGATGACTCCGATCACCAGCGACACGATAATAAAGTAGAAGTCCAAAAAGACCTTCACCGCGATCATGCTGATGGCGAGCGCCACCCCGATGCATCCCCAGAAGAAGGTCAGGACACGGGCCACGTTAAAGGCCTTCCGGTCCGGCACGTCAGGGTTTATAAACCTCCGGTACACGTCGGTAACCGCCATGGTTGAAGCCGCGTTCATGGAGGAGTCCAAAGAGCTCATGGCCGCGCCGAACAGCCCGGCAAGCAGCAGGCCGGACACGCCCGCCGGAAGCGCGGTAGCGATGAAGTGGGGGAATGCCTTGTCCGCCTTGCCCTTTAAGACGTAGACGGCCACGTCCGGGTCCGGAAAGTGCTGATAGTAGACGAACACCGCGGTGCCGACCAGCAGGAACAAGGCCCAAACCGGCACGCTGGCGAGGCTTCCCAGGAAGGTGGCCTTCAAGGCGTCGGTGTCGGTCGAAGTGCAGTGATAGCGCTGGATCTGGTTCTGGTTGCCTCCCAGGAAGTAGAAGTAATTGGCCAGCCCGGACAAGGCCAGCACAAAAAAGGTATCGCGCACAAGCCCGCCCGAGAAATCAAAGAGCTCGAACTTTCCCGACCCCCAGGCCTCGCTCATTATGCCTTCGAAGCCGCCCGGAAGCCGCGACGAAATAACGCTTATGGTGATAAGGCCTCCTGCGACCAGCACCACCGCCTGGATCAGGTCCGTCCAGATGACCCCCTGGATGCCGCCTATCACCGCGTAGATTATGGTTACGCAACCGATGAAGATGATGACCCGGAACAGGTCGAACCCGGTAATGGTGTGGACCACCAGCGAGAAAAGGTACATCACCATGCCCACCCGGGCGATCTCAGAGATAACAAGAAACACCACGGAAAAAACCCGCACGCCCGGGCCGAAGCGCTGTTCGAGAAACTCGTTCACCGTGATCTTGACCCGCTTCCGGTAAAACCGGACCAGCAGGAAGCCGCCGCCAAGAAGGACCACCGGAAGCATCAGACCCTGCACCAGGTACTGCCAGTCACCCGCAAAAGCCTTGCCGGGATACGCCACGTAAGTAACAGAAGAAATGCACGTCCCCAGGATGGATACGCCCACCACCCAGCCGGGCATGGCGCGGCCGCCCACGAAGTAGTCCTCGGTGCCGCGGTTCCGGCGGCCCGTCCACACTCCTACGAAAATGATGAGAATAAAGTAACAGCAAAGCACTACTATGTCGGCAAGCGCTACGTCCATGTCGGTGTCCTATTCCAAACCCCGGTCCCTCTCTACCCTTTTAGCTCTGGAACCGGTTTTGGTTTTATAATATATTCCAGGTTTAGAGTGAGTGAAAGCGAATCATATTCGAGAACCCGAAAAGGCCGTTATATTGAACAAAGAAAAAGAAAAACAGGAAGGCGATAAAAGGCTATATCTTCTGGACGCATCCTCCTATGCTTTCCGGGCGTATCATGCCACACTTCGGCAGGGCCTGTCCAACTCCAAGGGAATTCCCACCGGCGCCACCATGACCTTCGTTAACATGCTCATGAAGCTGATCCGCGAAGAGAACCCCACCCACATAGCGGTGATATGGGACGCTCCCGGCAAAACCTTCCGGCACGAGAAATTCCCGCAGTACAAGGCCCAGCGCGCCGAGATGCCCTCCGAGCTCGGGATCCAGATCGGACACATGAGACAGATAGTGGATGCGCTGAACCTGCCCTCCCGCGAGCTCGAGGGCTACGAAGCGGATGACGTGATCGGTGCGGTCTCTGAAAAGGCCAGGTCCCGGGGCTACGAGGTGGTTATAGTAACCGGCGACAAGGACCTGACCCAGCTTGTGGGACCGCACGTACGCCTGCTCGACACCATGAAGGACCATTGGACGGACGAGTCCAAGGTAAAAGAAAAGTACGGGGTAGGGCCGGACAAAGTCCCGGACGTGCTGGGCCTAATGGGCGACTCCTCCGACAACATTCCCGGCGTGCCCAAGATAGGAGAAAAGACCGCGATCAAGCTTATGTCCGAGTACGGCGACATGGAGTCCGTGCTCAAAAACGCCGACTCCGTAAAGGGCAAGGTGGGAGAGAACTTGAAAACCTATGCCGACCAGGCGAGGCTCTCCAAGGAGCTCGTAACCATTGTCTCCGACCTTCCCCTCGAGTTCGACCTGGACAACTTCATAGCGGGCGAGCCGGACCACGAGACCCTCATGCAGATACTCGCCGAGCTCGAACTGAAAAGGCTCATGAAAGAGCTCACCAGGGTCGAAAAACAGATAAGCTACAAAAAGTACCGGCTCCTGACCGACCCGGCCGAGCTGAAACGCTTCGCCGACCAGGCCCGCGAAAAAGGACACCTCTGTATTGATACCGAGACCTCTTCCGTCTCATCCATGAACGCTGACCTGGTGGGGACCAGCATGGCCCTCGAGGAAGGGGAAGCCGTGTACGTCCCCCTCTTCCACAACGGTCCCGGCTCGGAAAAACAAATGGAATGGGAACAAGCACGAGATATACTCGCGCCCCTTCTCGCGGACGAGAGCATAAAAAAGATCGGACAGAACCTGAAGTACGACCTGGTGGTCCTCTCCCGCGCAGGCATGCCGCTCGGCGGCGTTTACTTCGACACCATGGTGGCGAGCTATCTCGCGGACCCGAGGCGCCGGAGCCACGGACTGGACGAGCTTGCCTGGGACTACCTGGACCACAAAATGATCAAGTACGAGGACCTGTGCGGAAAAGGTAAAAACCAGAAGCCCTTCTCCAGCGTGCCCCTGGAAGACGCGCTCGAGTACGCGGGCGAAGACGCGGACATCGCCCTCATGCTCTACCGGGTCCTTGCCGACAGGCTCGAGCAGCTTAGCTTGCGAAAGCTGTTCGACGAGATCGAGATGCCGCTCATCCCGGTCCTGGCCCGCATGGAGACGGCGGGGGTGAAGATTGAGCCCGAACGGCTCGCCGAGCTCTCCGGCCGGTTCCAGTCGTCCATAGACGAGCTGAAAAAGAAAATCTACGAGCTCGCCGGGGAAGAGTTCAATATAGACTCGCCCAAGCAGTTGGCCGAGGTCCTTTTTGTAAAGAAGAAGCTTGCCAGGGGAAAGAAGACCAAGACCGGCTACTCGACCAGCGTCGAGGTCCTCTCCAGCCTGGCCGAGGAACACGAGCTTCCCGGCAAGGTCCTCGAGTACCGCAGCCTGGCCAAGCTGAAAAACACCTACACCGACGCACTGCCGAAGCTCATAAACCAGGATACCGGCCGCATTCATACCAGCTTTAACCAGACGGTGACCAGCACCGGCAGGCTCTCATCATCAGACCCCAATCTCCAGAACATACCCATCCGCGCCGGCGAAGGAAAGATCATAAGGCAGGCGTTCGTTGGCGAAGACGGCAACTATATCGTGGCCGCGGACTACTCCCAGATCGAGCTCAGGCTCATGGCCCACCTGTCGGAAGAACCCGCGCTTATCGAGTCTTTCGAGAAAGGGGAGGACATCCACTCCCGGACCGCGGCCGAGGTCTTCGGAGTGAGCCCGGAGCTGGTAACCGGGGACATGCGTCGGCAGGCCAAGGTCATTAACTTCGGCATCCTCTACGGCATGAGCGCCCACGGACTCACCAAACAGCTTGACGTGGACCACGACGACGCTAAGAAGTACATCGAGGCCTACTTCGCCAGATACCCCTACGTGAAAAAGTACATTGAAGACACGGTGGCCCTGGCCAAGGAAAAAGGGTACGTGTCAACCATCAAGGGCAGACGCCTGCCCACGCCCGACGTCTGCTCCACCAACTACATCGCGAGGCAGGCCGCGGAAAGAGAAGCGGTGAACGCGCCCTTGCAGGGCTCGGCCGCGGATATAATCAAGAGCGCCATGATCGCCATAGACCGCGAGCTTATAAAAGACAACTACCAGAGCAGGATGATCATGCAGGTCCATGACGAGCTGGTGTTCGAGGCGGCGCCGGCGGAGCTGTCCGCGCTTAAACAGATGGTGAAGTTAAAGATGGAGTCCGCGGAGACGCTTCGGGTCAAGCTCGAGGTCGAGATATCCGAGGCCGAGAACTGGGCGGAGGCCCACTGATGCGAACAACATGGGTCATGGCCCTGGACGTGGGCGCGACCCACATGACCGGCGCGCTGGTAAGCTCGAAAGGGGAAATCCGCTCGCCCCTGGAAGCAGCCACCCGGGGGGAGAACGGCTCCGTCAAAGAGCGGATCATGAACATGGCCGAGGGCCTTGTCGAAGCTGCAAAAACAAAGCGGCTGAAGCCCGCGGGAATTGCCGTTGGAGTGCCCGGCATCGTGGACGCGGAAAAAGGCGTGCTGGTGGCCGCGGGCAACCTGCCCGAGCTCTTCGGCGTGCCCTTGGGACCCGAGCTGGAAGAGGAGTTCGAGCTGCCCGCGCTCCTGGAAAACGACGTGAATGCGCAGACCATGGGCGAGACGGTTTTCGGAGTGGCCCGCGGAGTCAACAACTTCGTGCTTTTTTCCATCGGCACCGACCTGGGCGGAGGGATTGTCATAAACGGCCGGCTCTTGCGCGGCGCCCACCATATTGCCGCGGAGTTCGGACACATGACCATCGAGCTTTTCGGCGAGCCCTGCGTATGCGGCGGCCAGGGATGCGCCCGCGAGTGGGTCTCCGGCCAGGGGCTGGCGGACAAAGCCCGGCAGTCGTTAAGCGATGACAGCGAAGCCTTGAAACCGGTCCACGGCAAACGCGACAAGCTTACGGCCCGCCACGTTTTCAAGGCGGCCGCCAGGGAAGACGAAGAGTCTGAAAAGCTGATCGAAGAGTTCTCCCGCCGCTTCGGCGCGGTGGTCGCGAACGTGATGAAGGTCCTGGACCCGGAAATGATCGTGATGGCGGGCAAGGTCTGCCGCACCGAGCCGCGGCTCATATCTCAAGTGGTTAAATGGACCCGGCATTACTACTTCCCCATTCCCCAGCTTCCCGACTTCCGCGTCTCCGAGCTCACCAAGGAGACCGCGGTGTTGGGGCCCGCGGCCGCCTTTTTCCTGGAACGCGGTATTGACGCCTCCCCCGAGCATCATCCTTACCGGCAGGAGCACAAGGAGGATTAGTGAAAGGGATTGCCGTAACCGGCGCAAGAGTGGTGCTGCCCGACCGGGTGGCGGAGGACGTTACCGTTCACGTGCGCGGAGACCGGATAACATCACTTGCCGCAGGAGCCGACCGGGGCGAAAAGATCATGGATGCTAAGGGAAAGTACCTCCTGCCCGGCCTCATTGACATCCATACCCACGGCAGGGCGGCCCTGCCCGACCCGGAGAACCTGCCTTCCCTCCTGAAAGAAGACTCGGAAGACCTGGCCAGGACCGGCGTTTCCCGCTATCTTGTCACCTTTGCCTCCGCTCCCGTCCCGGTCTGGCTCTCCGCCCTCGACTCCGTCAGTTCCAGACGGAAGCTGGAAACACCGGCCGCCCGGCCTCTCGGCGTACACCTGGAAGGGGTGTTCATAAACCCCGCGGCCGCAGGCGCCCAGCCTCCCGACTGGATCAAACCCTTTAACCGGCAGGACAGGGACCACCTTCGCGTCTTCCGCGACTACTCCGACCTGGTCCGTATGATAACCTTTGCGCCCGAAATCGAGGGAAGCAGGGACCTGCTCCGGGAATGCCAGGAACACGGCGTGGTCCCGGCCATGGGGCATACCGCGGCAGAGCCCGAGCTGGTGCACGAGTTCGCCCGGCTGGGAGCTCATCACATGGTCCACATCATGAACGGCATGAAGGTCTTTCACCACCGCGACCCCGGCCCCGCGGCCGCCGGACTGGTGGACGACCGGATCAGCGTCGAGATCATTTGCGACGGCTACCACCTTCACCCGGAAACAATACGCATGGTGCACGGACTCAAGCACCTGGCCCGGCGGGTGCTTATTACCGACTCTGTAACCATGGACCTGCCGGGCATGGAGAAAGGAGGGCCGGACGAACCCAACCGGATGCCGGGCGGAGGCTTCGCCGGCTCCCGGCTGCGGCTCTGCCGCGGCGTCAAGAACTACATGGACTATACCGGCTGCGGCCTGGCCGAGGCCGCGGCCATGGCCAGCCTCAACCCGGCCCGCGTGCTGGGAATAGACGCGGAGTTCGGCAGCTTAAGGCCCGGCAACAAGGCCGATTTCTATATCTGCGGCGATGACCTGGTGCCGGAGACCATGTTTATAGACGGAGAAAGAATCTTTTGAAGCCTTGAAAGCGAAAACCGGAATCTGTAAGAGTGTAATCGGAGCCTGACTTTCGCAAAGACTTGAAAAAAGTCCCTCTTTCGAGTTCGTTGCGAAATGATTCCTGATGTTAGTGCAAAAAAACTTTGCGGCTTCGCGTCTTTGCGTGAGATAAAAGTCTTTGGAGGGCAAGCACGATGTAAAGTCGTTTGTTGACCGCTTTAACGCGAGAAAGGCTTTGACAAGGCCGCGGGCTTGAATTAAAATAACAAATAGTTGATGTGCGAGTATAAGTTGCCGTAAAAGAGGTGACAAGAGGGTAAAATGCTTCCAGGGTATAATCACAACATCTGCTACAAGGGCCAGATTTTTCACATTCAGACGGAAGACAGCGGGGTCAACAACCCGCATATTATCACCCTTCTATATAAACAGGGGAACATCATAGCCCGCAAAAAGCACGATTACAGCGACATAATCGGGTTTGACCGACTCGAGGACGTGCTCCGGGAGATGATGCAGGAGCAGCACAAGACCATGCTGCGGGAGCTTAAGAAAGGGGTCCATGACCAGCACCTGGGTCTGGCTCCTTCGCCGGAGGAAGAGGCGGCCTGCGAGGCCGCGGCATCGCAGGAGGCTCCCGTTCAGGCGCCTCCCCCGCCGGAGCAGGCATCCGAGATCACGGAAAAGCCGGCCTCCAAGACCATCACCATAAGCGAAGACGAGGAACTCAAAGACGAAGACATTTTCGGGTCGGACCTCATATCCGACAAGAGCCTGGACGAGGTCATACTGTCTTTCCTCTCCAAGGAGATAGACGAGGACGAAGAAGAATAGAAGCAAAAGCGGTAAACCCAAACAGCGCAAGCGGTACTAAGCGGAAATCAAGGCCCTGAGCCATGCGGAAGCGGGAGTGGAAAAATGATCGAGCTCTATCACGTAAGCAAGTCCTACGGCCGGGACTGCCAGGCCCTTACCGACATTAACCTGAAGGTGGAAAAAGGAGAGTTCCTGCTCCTGACCGGGGCCTCCGGCGCCGGCAAAACCACCCTGTTGAAGCTCCTCTTTCTCGCTCTCCGGCCCACCACCGGCCAGATACTTATCGAGGGAAAAAACGTAACCCGCTTAAAAGACAGACACGTCCCGGCCCTCCGCCGGCGGATCGGGGTGGTCTTCCAGGACTTCAAGCTGATCAACCACTGGACCGTGTTCCAGAACGTGGCCTTTGTGCTCGAGCTCCTGGGAATGCCCAAAAACGAAATAAAGCGCAAGGTCTGGCTCACCCTGAAGATGGTCCGCTTAAACCACAAGCTCGACACCTACCCCTTAAAGCTCTCCGGCGGAGAACAGCAAAGGGTGGCCATCGCCCGCGCCATTGTAACCGACCCCTTGATCCTCCTGGCGGACGAGCCCACCGGCAACCTGGACTACGAGATCACCATGGACATCATGCGGCTTTTCACCGAGATCAATGCGCGGGGAACCACCGTGCTCCTGGCCACCCATGACCGGAACCTTATCGAGAACATGCGAAGGAGGGTCGTCATACTGGAGAAAGGCAGGATCGCTTCCGACGACGAGGACGAGTCGTCCCTGGTCCGCGCCGGAAGGCTGGCCCGCGCCGGCCTGGGAGAGCAGGCATGTTGAGAAAAGCGGGAACCGTGTTCCGGCTCGCCTTCCAGGACTTGAAGGCCAACCTCATGGTCCATGCAGTGGCCGCCACCGTGATATCAGCGGCCTTCCTCACCGTGGGCCTGTTCGTGCTGACCGCGGCCAACCTGGACGCCCTCACCCGCTACTGGGAGAAAAAAATCCAGGTCAGCGCCTATCTCGAAGACTCGGTGAACAAAGACAAGAAACAGGAGCTCTCCTCCCGGCTCTACTCCCTGGCCGGGGTGGAAAGCGTCGAGTACGTGAGCAAACAACAGGCCATGAGCGACTTTAAAAAGATGCTGGGCGAAGACGCCGATCTTCTGGAAGGTATCGAGGGGAACCCCCTTCCGGCCTCCTTTTTAATCAGGCTCACCTACGAGGCCCGAGACGTGGAGCGGGTGCGGCGGTTCTCCCGCGAGATCGAATCATGGGAGGGGGTCTCCGAAGTAGACTACGGCGGAAGCTGGCTCGATTCCTTTTCCTCGGCCATGAGCGTGGCGCGGGCGGCGGTGCTCGTGTTGGGCGCGCTCATAGTGGTGGCGGTGGTGTTTATCATCTCCAACACCATCCGGCTCACCATGTACTCGAGAAAAGAGGAGATCGGGATCATGAAGCTGGTGGGGGCCAGCAACCTTCTTATCCGGCTGCCCTTTGTCCTGGAAGGTATCCTGCAGGGACTGGTGACCTCCGCCCTGGGAGTCGGGGCCTTGTGGATACTTTATCTGGTGGCCTTGAAAAGCGCGACCTGGCCGGGGGTCTTCGCCGGGTTCTCGCCAGTGTTCATCTCCGGAACCGCGCTTCTGGCCATCGTGGCCGGAGGCGCGCTCCTGGGGGCCATGGGAAGCCTGAGCAGGGTATCGGACTTTCTAAGGATATGATGAAAAAACAAAAGGTCTGTCCGACATACGCTGTAACGCTCATCCTGACCGCGGGGCTGTTGGGCATTGCCGCTCCAGCCGTGGCCCTCGCTTATGCCCTCTCCGGAAACGCTCCGGTTGTCCTCCTTCCGGCGGCTGTGCAACAAGCGCCGGAAGCCTCGGAAAACGGCCCGGCAAAAGAGAAGGCCGACTCCATGGAAAAGCTCCAAGAGGTCCGCACGCGAATGCAGGAGGAAAAAAAAGCGCTCTCCCATGTCATGGCCCGCGAAGGACATATCCTGGACAAGCTGGAAGCCCTGCAAAAGAACTTACAGAAATCGAAAAACCGTCTCGAAAAGCTGGAATCGCAAATGACCATGGTCAAGGAAGAGTCCCGCCTTCTAAGCCGGAATATAAAAAGAATGAAGCGCCGCGCCCGGGACCTGCAAGACTCGATGAACAAACGGCTCCGGGCCCACTACCGCTTTACCAGGACCGGCATGGCCCGCGTTCTTTTTACAGCCACCGACGTCGCAGACCTCTCCCGCCGCATGAGCTACATGGACGCGGTCTTCCGGGCGGACAAGAAAAAGCTCGACGAGTACACATCTCTTTTACAGGACTGGCAAAAAGCCCGGGAACGGCTGAAAGATAAAAAAGAACTCTACGCCGAGCTGAAAAAAACCACCGCCGAACAACAGGAGCAGCGCCGAGAGGAAAAAGAGTCGCTCCAGGCCATGCTGGAGAGCGTACGGCAGGAGCGCCGCCGGCACCAGGCCCTGCTTCGCGACCTCGAGGCCAGCAAGAAAAGGCTCCAGGGCATGATCCAAAAACTGGAGCAAAAGAAAGACCAGCTAATGGATAAGGCCTCTAAGCTCGTGGAAAAGGCCAAGGGTTTTGCCTCCCGCCGGGGCAGTCTTTGCTATCCTGCGTCCGGTCCCATCCGGGTCAGCTTCGGCAAAAAGGTCCATCCGCGCTTCAACACGGAAACCATGCAAAACGGCGTCGAGATCGGGGCATCAGCCGGCAAGCCGGTAAAAGCGGTGGCCCCCGGCGTGGTCCGGTTCGCCAAGTGGTTCCGGGGCTACGGCAACATGGTGATCGTGGACCACGGCAACGGCTTCTACACCGTGTACGCCCACCTCGCCGACATCCGGGCGGGCACGGGCGACGAGGTAAAAACCGGCACTGTGCTGGGCACGGTAGGAGACACCGGCTCCATGCAGGGACCGTCGCTTTACTTCGAGATCAGGCACCACCAGGACCCGGTCAACCCGGAAGACTGGCTGGGTTCGTGCAGTATGTAAGACGCCGCCCGTTTGCGTACGTCCAGGAAATGTTAATTCACACCGGCGGCCCGAGCTCTATGACCCGGTCGGCGTAAGGGCTGTAGCGGTCGTCCGGCGAAAGAAGGATCACCTGGAAGGTTTGCGAGAACTCCTTTATCACCTGCATGGCTGCTTCCACTCTTTGCGGATCGTAATGGGAGAAGGGATCGTCGAGGATCACCGGCGGGTTCCTGTCTTTGCTGACCAGCTTTACCAGGGCCAGCCGGACGGCGAGCTGGAGCTGCTCGCGGGTGGCGCTGCTGAGTTCGTCTTCGCCGATCCAGCCGGAAAGCCGGGAGGAGTATAAAAACAGACGCAGCATGCGGTCCGCCTTGACCTTTTCGTAGCGGCCCGCCGTAAAAGCAAAGATGGATGGAGAAACCTCTTTCTCGATGACCTCGCCCGCCCGCTCCACTATGGCGTCGGAAGACTCCTGCAAAACCTGAAGCGCCTTCTCATGCACCCGCAGCTCCCGCTCCCAGTATGAAAGCCTCTCTGCAAGAGCGGACTCTTCCTCCTCCAGGACCGCCAGCTCCTCCGCGTCAAAATCAAGTGCGGTCATCCGGGCCTCGGTAGCGGAACGCTCCTGCAAAAGCCGTTGGTACTCATCCTCCAGCCTCCGCGACTGCTCTTCCAAAGATGAGTAACGAACCGGGTCCGCAATGCGGAAAGGCTCAAGCGACTCCATCCGCTCTTTTTCACCGCGAAGCTCGAGCGAAAGCTCCCGGGTGCGCGCCTTCACGTCATCCTCGGTCATGCCTTCGCCCGTCAGATCAGCGATTCGCTCCCGCCGGTCGGATATGCCCGCCCGAAGCTCACGGAAGGCCTGGAAGCTCTTCCGGCTCTCTTCTACCGAGTCCTTGCCAAAACGCTCCAGCAAGCCGGACAGCTCCGTCTCCAGCGACTTGATGGACTCTTCCGTCTCGGAAATTTTCGACTCCAGCCTGGCAAGACGCTTCTTTTCCCCCCGCGCCGTCCTGGTCCTCTGAAAAATGTACAAGCCGGCCAGCCCGACAGCAGAAGCCGCCCCTGCAACAAGCGGCCACCATAACTCGAGGAAGCCGAAAACAGCGCCGCCGGCAACGGCCGCTACAGCCGCGGCCGGCAACAGCGCCGCGGACCAGCCGGACATCTTCTCCTTGTTCTCGTACTTGTCAAAGCTTAAAACCATAAGCTCGTTCTCGCCGGACTTCCTCTCCTCCTCGATCTCGTTCAGCCGGGCGAGGGCGGGTTCGAGCCGTTCGTACCCTTCGAACTCGGCTATCTCCTTTTCCATCTCCCGAAGCTCCCGGAAGAGGGCCTCCGCTTTCAAAAAACGGTTTAAGCGCTCTGCCAGGTCCCGGTGGTTCTTCTCTGCCTCGAGGTAAAGACGGTGGTTGCCGATGGCCGACTGTATTTCGGTTTTCTCGGACTCGACCTGTCCGATGCGAGAGTCCAGCCTCTCCAGCTCGGCCGCGGCAAGGTCCCACTGCTTCCGGTTCTGCCGCGTCCGCTCGAGCTCTTCTTGCGCCTTCTCCAGCTTCTTGCGGACCGCAAACACAGGCCCGCCCTCGGGGACCGTCTTGGTCGGACCTCTTTTTAAGTCGTTTAAGCGTTTCGTAAGACGGGAGATGACCTGGGAAGGACTGCCGCCGGCCGCTCCGGTAAGCAGTGCCTGGAGCCGGTCAAGTATTTCTTTGGCGGTCGAGCTCTTCATATCGAGGTGTTCTAAGGAGACCTCGCTTTCATAGATGCAGGCGGTGGCCCGGAACAGCTCGGAGCTGCCGAACCCGAGCCGCTCTTCAATCCAGTCGTTTACCTTTTTGGAGGATGATATGACTTTGTCTTCGCACCGGACCGCGCTTTTTTTTCGTTCAAAGTCTTTTTCAATCACGGCCGGTCCTTGCTCGTCCTCTATGTGCATGGCCAGCCATGGTTTCTGGTCCATTCCCCACTCAGTGGTCCTCTCCGCCTCCTTTGTCGCGGTAGGGCCTACAAAGAAGGCCGCGAGCACGGCTTCGACAATGGTGCTCTTGCCGGACTCGTTGGGCCCCCGGATCACGGTAAGGCCGGGGGCCGGCTCCAGCTCGAAGCTGTGATGCCGCTTGAACCTTTTAAGCTCGAGCCGCGTGATACGCATCAGTCCCGGTCTTCCCCGCAAAGAAAATGAAACCCCAGATTCAGCGCGGCCTCCCACTCGGGCCGCTCCTCGTCCGAGGCTTCTTTTATCCTTTGCTCCATGCGCCTTGCAAACTCGGAGAGCACGGACGCTTCCGGCGCGTCTATGCTTTCGGAGGGCCCGGCCATCAGTCGCGTTCGGTCATTGATGCGGAGCCGGAAGAAGGAGGACGCCATGTCCTGTTCCATTTGTTCCAGGTCCGGGAAATCGGCCTGAGGGTCCAGGTTGCCGGAGACCTCCAGGTCCAGCATGAGGTCCGGGTCCGCCTTGCTTTGAAGCTCCGAGTTTAAGTCCCGGCCGGCCAGTATTTCGCCCGCGTCCGCTTGCATGGTCTCGACCCGGAGGGACCCCACCTGCACCGGGTCGGTCATAACTTGTACGCCTTCGGCGTTCCTGGTCATGGAGACGCAAAGCACCTGGCCCGCCCCCTTCTGGTCCAGGGCCAGCACCTCGGGCGAGCCGGAGTAACAGGCCGCAGCCCGGGCCTCCTTTATTTCTCTCCGGCTGTGGTGGTGCCCGAGCGCCAGGTAATGAATGGAGGAGTCGTTTAAAACCTCGGGGGGAATGGGGTCCTCGACCTTGGCCTCCAGGCCGGTAAGCACGCTCCCGTGGGCCATGCCCACGCAAAAGCTCATACCCTGCTGCCAGCCGTCCGGCGGTCCGATCCACTGGCGGGAGCAGTCCTCTGCCGGGAACCAGCCGCACACCGCCAGGTCCAGGCGGGGGAAGGTCACCGAGGGAACGGAAGGCGTAAGCAAGTGTAAGTTCCGGTCCTCGCAAAAAAGCGAGTTATTGAACACGCGGGAGCGGGGAGGATCGTGGGTGCCGGGAAGCACCACAATTTTGACTCCTGCCGACTCGAGCCTGTCCGCGGCGGAAGCCAGGCAGGACATGGCCTCCCGGCAGGGATAGGGCGAGTCGAACAGGTCGCCTGCGACGAGCAACGCCGCGGCCCGGCGTTCGAGCGCAGTCTCCACCGTCCTTTCCAGGGCCTTTCTGATGCGGTCGCGAAGAAGCCTTCCATGTCCTCCCATCTCCCGGAACGCCCTGCCCAGGTGGAAGTCGGCGGTATGAACCAGGGTTATGGATTTGTAGGTTGAGTCCTGCATGGAAGCTTCTTGCCGCTTTGTCAGGAAAGTGCCTTACTTATCATTTGCATGGCCCTGTCCTTTCCCACCAGCTTCACAAAGGTGCCGAAGCGCGGACCCCGGTCCTGGCCGAGAAGCACCTGGTAGAAGGCCTGGAAAACCTCGCCGGGCGCCGCTCCGTGCTCGCGGGCGGTGTCGAATATCATGGCCTGCAGATCGTTTTCATCGTCTCCTTCATAGTCGCCGAGCTTTTCCAATATGCTCCGGAACCAGTCTTTCTCTTTTTCTTCGGGCTCGCGATAGTTCTTGTACGGCTCGACCAGGTCCAGGTAGTAGCGTATGGCCCGGTCCACGAGCTTGTCCGTGACCGCGGGGTTATCGGAAGCCTCCGGGTCGTAGCGCCGGATGTACTCGTGAAGGAGTTGCCGGTCTCCGGCGCCGATGGCTGATATGAGGTTTAACACCAGCGAGAAGTTTATGCGGGCGGTGTAGGCGGGGACCGTTCTTCCGATTTTGGAAAGATGCCATACCACGCTGTCCTTTTGGGATGCCGGGTCCAGGTCCGGGTACTTTTTCAGCTCGGCCAGGTAGTCGTCCACGCTTTTGGGAATCACGTCGAAGTAAAGACGCCTTTGTTTTTTGGGGTTCGGGAAGAGATAGAAGAACAGGCTTTCGATGGGCGCATAGGTCATCCACTCGTCCACGCTGAGTCCTTCTCCCACGCTCTTGGATATCTTCTTTCCTTGCTCGGAGAGGAACATCTCGTAGACCATGCCGGCGGGCGGGTCTCCGCCCAGGATGCGGCAGATTTTTCCGGAGAGGCGGGCGGAGTCTATGAGGTCCTTGCCGTACATCTCGTATCTAACCTTGTAGGAGAACCAGCGCAAGGCCCAGTCCACTTTCCATCCCACCTTGGCATTTCCATCGAGGACGGACACCTCGTCGTGGTGGCCGCATCCTTTGACCATGTCGTCGCCTTTGCCGAAGGAAGCGGTGCAGGAGTAGCTCACGGTGTCGCGCTCGGCGTTGTGGCCGGTCACCACGGTGGTGTAGATACGGCCGCAGTTCCGGCAGGCGGGTATTACGGGCGACCACTCTTGCCGGTTTTCTTCGCCCAGGGTGGGAAGAATGACCTCGCGGACCTTGTCGTAGTTTTCGAGCACCAGGTGAAGTCCCTGGTTGAAGGCCCCGGAGCTGTACTCGTCTTTCGAGCTTTTCAGCTCGAAATCGAAGCCGAAGCGGGAGAGGAACTCGATCAGCTCGCGCTCCATGTGGGCGGAGTAGGACTCGTCGGTTTCAAAGGGGTCGGGTATTTGATGGAGCGGCTTTCCGATGTGTTCCTTTAGCATCTTTCGGTTGGGCAGGTTTCCGGGGACCTTGCGCAGGCCGTCCATGTCGTCGCAAAAGGCGTACAGGGTCGCCTGCCGGTCCGGATGCATGTCCTGAAAAGCGTTTTTAACCATTACGGTGCGGGCGACCTCTGCGAAGGTCCCGATATGGGGCCGGCCGGACGGACCGAACCCGCTCTGGAAAACCACGGTTTCGTCCGGGCCCAATTTGTCGAGGTTCAGCCGGGCCGCTTCCTGGAAGGGCCAGGATGAGGGTTGATTTGATTTTTCTTTACCGCTTTTTTTATCCATGTTTTTAAAAAAAGGAGTTTACGTTTTTTAACGTCTTTACTTGTTCGCGCTGGTCTAATCGCGAGTTAAGTCGCTCGCACGGCAAGGACACGCGCCTTTTTCAAGATGCAAGTCGCCGGGTATGGATCAGCTTGCGCTTTCTTCCATTGGTTCTTCTTTTTCCTGGCCCTCGGAAGGACGGGCCTGGTGCAGAAGGTAGCTCTCGATAAAGTTCTGGATGTCGCCGTCCAGCACCGCCTGGATGTTGCCGGTCTCGTGTCCGGTACGCAGGTCCTTGACGAGCTGGTAGGGCTGAAGCACGTATGATCTTATCTGGGAGCCCCACTCGATGTCCTTCTTGTCCGCGGCGAATCCCTCCATCTTCTGCTTCTGCCTGGTCTGCTCGAGCTCGTAAAGCTTGGCCTTCAAGACCTTCATGGCCTGGGCCTTGTTCTTGTGCTGGCTGCGCTCGTTCTGGCACTGGACCACTATGCCGGAAGGATAATGGGTTATGCGCACCGCGGAGCTGGTCTTATTCACCTTCTGGCCGCCGTGGCCGCTGGCCCTGTAGGTGTCAACCCGGATGTCGTCAGAGTTTACCTCGATGTTGATGTCCTCTTCTATCTCGGGCATGACGAACACCGCGGCAAAGCTGGTGTGCCGTCGCTTGGCGGCGTCGTAGGGAGAGATGCGCACCAGTCGGTGGACCCCCTTTTCCGCCTTGAGGTAACCGTAAGCGTAAAGCCCGGACACGGAAAAGGTAATGCTTTTCAGACCCGCTTCTTCGCCGGGCTGTTCATCAAATAGCTCGACCTCGAAGCCTACCCGCTCGCAGTAACGAAGGTACATCCGGGAGAGCATCTGGGCCCAGTCCTGGGCCTCGGTGCCGCCCGCGCCCGCGTTGATGGAAAGAAAGCAGTTGTTCTCGTCGTGTTCGCCGGACAGGAGCTGTTCGAGCTTGAGCTTGGAGACACGCTCGCTAAGAAGGTCTATGAGGCGGGCGGCTTCATCAGCCTCGCCCTGGTCTTCCTCCTCCTCGGCCAGGTCAAGAAGGACCTCGGCGTCGTCCAGCTCCTTTTCAAGCTCCTTGAACTTTTCTATCTTCTCCTGGAGCCGCTTCTGCTTCCGGTTTATCGCGGCGGCGCGGTCGGGGTCGTTCCAGAAGTCCGATGACTCCATTTGAGAGCCAAGCTCGGCGTGGTCCTTCTCCATGCGTTCCAGGTCAAACATACCCCCGGAGCTGCCTGTACTCTTCCTTCAGCTCGGTCAGCTTTTCTCGGTGTTCGAAAAACATGGTATCCGCTCCTTTTCGCGTTTTATCATTATCTTTTCCGTTTTAATTATTATAACCGCTTTGTCCTCTGCTGTGAACGGGAGGGAATCTTTTCGTTTTTTGGAGTCGTGGGTCGCGAGCAGAAAGAAGTGGCCGCGGGTCAATCGCGTCTTTTGGCAGTGTTCTCGCCTGCTTTGAGGCCGGAGGCCAGGGCCACACCCGCGCCGGTGCCCTGTGTCATGTAGTCGTTTCCGGAGAGCACCCCGCCCGCGGCGTAGAGGTTTTGGTAAACCGGGTCTCCTTGCGGGTCGAGTGGCCTGAGTTCACGGTCGGTCAGCACACCGGCGCTGAACAGGAGATGAGAGTCGGACACGTGGTGGCCGAGGACCTTTTCGACAAAGAGCTCACCGCAGAACTCTCCGTTTACAGCCACGGGCAGATCAAAGATTTTTTCGCGGAAGCTCCTCTTTTTGGCGAGACCTCCGGCGGCGAACTTTCCCGCGGCCAGAACGACAGAGGAGACGGGAAGGCGGAGCATGCCGTCCTTGCCGGGCCCGGCCCATTGTTGTGCTTTGTCTCCGGGGTTGGAAGAAGGCTCGATTTCGAGGCCGGTTAGGCCGGTCGTGTCCGCTCTGTAGCCTGTAACCGTTCCGTTTATGACCGGGATTTCTTTTTCCCGCAAAAGGCCCGCGAGATAGCTGGAAAGCCGCAGTCCGGGCACGGACGGAGGCAGGGAAAGCGTTTCATACACCGGCAGGGAAAGCCTTTCTTCGAGTTCCTTCAAGATGGAATGCCGCCTTGCGAGCGGCAACGCCGGCGGGAGCAGAAGCGACTCGGCTCCGGTAACATCGAGCGCCGCCACCGCTTCGAGGAAAGCGGCGGGGTCTTGTTCGATCGCGGCCGCAAGCGCCGGGGTTTGTCTTTCCTGCTCGCCGAACGCGATCCAGGCGATGGAGGGATTGATAGAGACTCCCATCCTTTGTGCGTTCTCGGCCGCCACCTGGCCGGCGCTCCAGGGGTCGAAGTCAACAAGCCCGCGCACTCCCGCCACCAGCGGCTTTGCGAGGCCGGGGCTTTCCGGCCCCGCGGTGCGGGCGGGGAAGAGGTTAGTGTACTTTACGGTTCCCAGCGAAGTGAACAAGGGCCGGGCGAGTTCCACGTCGCCTTCCAGCTCCAGTTCCGATCCTTCCGGAAAGACCTCTTCGCAGGCGGCCTTGAGCATTTGCATTATGTTTTCAGACTCATCTTCGTCGCGTTTGCCCACCAGAGTCAAGTAAGGGTGTTGCGGCATGTTGAGGACATATCGGGCCAGGTTTTTGCGGCTTCTGGTCTCGACCTTGTCCGGCCTTTGGGGCGGAGGATATGGGTCCACTGCCAGGTCGAGCCCGCCGGAGGAGAAAGAAGTTGCTCCTCCTCCCTTTTTGACCAGCACCGGCCGGGCACCCTGTTTAAAGGCAAACAGGGCCGCGGTTACCCCGGCGAGTCCGCCTCCGATTATTGCTACCTGGTCGGCCATCAGTCGAACCCCTTGATGCCGGCCAGGTTGCGGAGGTTCCCGGCCAGGAAATGGGCGGCCTGGTTCATCTCTTCCTGATCAATCATGGTGCCGTCCAGGATCGGCCTTTTGCCGCGCCATCTTCTTTCCAGGAAGGAGAGGATCTGCTCCTGTATCTCTCGACCGGAGAGGCCGAGCTCTTTGGCGAGTATTCCCATGGCCCGGCTTGCGCACCTGGCGCCCTGGCAGGGGCCGGTGCCCAGACGGGTCCGGTTTCTGAGGTCGGTCAGAGAAACCGCCCATTCCTTCCTGATGCTGTAGACCAGCTCGCAGGCCAGGACCGGCTCGCACTGGCAGACGGTGGTTTTAAGCTCGGGGCGCTCGCGGGTCAATTCGAGTATCTGTTCCGCCCGGTTGCCGTGGCGGTAGACCATGCGGGAAGCGGCGTACGCGGACACGCCGTACCTGCGGGCAAGCTCGGCCGGGTCCGGCGTTTTTTCGCCGCCGGGCAGGGGTACCTCGTGGGTCCGACACTTCGCGGACACGCCCAGCTTGTCGGCGACCAGGTCGGCGGCCTCCTCGCTCATCATCCGGTATGATGCCAGCTTGCCGCCGGCAATGGAGACGATGCCGGAGACGCCGTCCAGCTTTTCGTGATCGCAGACCATGTGGTCGCGGGAGAGGGCGTCCTCGTCCTTGCCCCAGGCGTACAGGGTGGGCCGAATCGCCGCCCATGCCCTTATGATGCGGGCCTCTCGGATGGAAGGGATCATCCTTTCCGCGCCTTCAAGAAGATACTCGATTTCGTCCTCGGTGACCCGGAGGTCGTCCAGGTCGCCGTAGTAATCGTCGTCAGTGGTCCCCAGCACCGAGGTGTTCTCGTGGGGCATGAAAAAGCTGGACCGGCCGTCAATCATGGACAGGATCACGCTCATGTTGGTGAGCCTCCGGTCGAAAGTGAGGTGGACCCCTTTGCCGGGCCTGATCTTGACGTTCACTCCGGCCATCAGGCTCGTCCTGCTGAGCCAGGGCCCGGTGGCGTGCATCACTATCCTGCTCTTTATGGTGTTTTGGTGCCCGAAGCGGTCTTTGGTTTTTACTCCGACCACGTTGCCGGCGTGGTCTTTCATGAATTCGACGACCTCGGTGTGGTTCCTTATAGCGGCGCCGTTCTCGAAGGCCGCGAGCGCGTTGGCCGCGCAGAGCCTTTGCGGGTCTATTCCCCACTCGTCGGTTGTTACTGCGCCCTGGATTCTCGGGTCCAGTACGGGCATGATTTCAAGCACCTTCTCGCGAGAGAGCAGGGTCGAGGGCTTGCCGCGTTTGTAGTGGGCGTACTTGTCGTAGACCTCGAAGTAGGTCTTGAAGAAGGGCGCGGAAAGCCGGTGGGGAAGCGGCATTATAAAGGGGATCCGGAAGAGCATGTGTGGCGCGATCTGCTGGATGTAGCCGGAGTCTATGCAGGAGTGGCGCGTCACGTCTATGTCGTAGAGGAGGTACCGGAGCCCGCCGTGGATCATGCCGGAGCTTCCGCCGGTGGCCCCGCTCGAGAAATCTCGCTTTTCGAGAAGCAGGGTCTTCACTCCCCGCATGGCCAGGTCGCGGGCGATACCCGTGCCGTTTACTCCCCCGCCCACGACAACAACATCAAAAAACTCTTCCACTTCGTCTCCTCCAAACCAAGAGGGCGCCTTCAGCGCTTAACCATTTCATGATACCCGCAGAGACGGTTCATGGCAACAGGTTTGATTGGTAAACAAGGATTCTCTTCTCTAAATTCATCCGACGGCGGTACTGGTTGCATTCTTTCGGCTTTTGTTATATTCCTTTACCCTGCTATAAGTAAGTTCAACCAATACTTGCGCAAACCACCAAAAATTTCTTATCATTCTCTTATGATATCTGAAATATCCCGCTCCATTCCGAGCGCAAATGAAGTCCCGATTGTAGAATTGCTGAATCAACTTTTAAAACTTAAAATTAATTGCCCGCTGGTTCTTATGATCCGGGTTAAGTGAAAAGGACCGATGGATGGAAAAGTCTGCAAAACATGTATCTCCTTTATTGTGGGTTTTTTCAATTATATTTGTTTTCTTTATCAAACCGCTTTTTCTGAATGTTTCCTTCCAGGACCCTGCCAACTTCCACTATGATCTTATGTGGGGAATCCCCACTTTAGTTAACATCGTCTCTTCTTTTTACGATACTGCCCATACCCCTTTCTGGTACATCCACCAGAACATGGGAGTTCCGATAGCGGGCTGGTACCTTCCTGCCATCTTTCATCCGTTGGTTCTTCTTTTCGGCGGTTTCAAGGTAGGTACGACCACAGCACTTTTGTCGTTTTTCAACATGGAGCTTCTGGCCCTGTTCTCTTTTCTCGTCTTCCGCCGGGCGGGCGCAAGCGAATGGGGGTCTGCGGCAGCAGCTCTCCTCGCCGCCATTTCCGGATTTATCCCATGGCTCAATGCAGTCTACGAAATCGCCAATGCCCTGCCCTGGATTATGTGCTGGCTCTGGACCTGCATGGAAATCAATGATCGCCCCCGGCTCAGCTTTTTTGCCGGGAATGCTGTAGCGGTCTTTTTCCTGCTTATCTCCGGCGACGCCCAGCTCGTGGTCCTGTCCGCGTATCTCTTGCCCGCCTGGCTTTTACTATATGTATTAAAGGCCCGCTACCCGATCAAGACGATTGCAAGGAGCCTGGCGATCCTTTGCGCGGCCGCTGCAGCCGCCTGGATCATGTCCTCCTGCCAGATAATTCCCGCCCTGCTTTTCTTCGACAAAGCGGTCACCACCCGCACGCCGGAGCTTGCCGAGTATCTAAACACTTACCCCCGCGTCCACGAGATTCTGCTTGCGGGGGGCGGCCTGTTTACGCG
>JAWOBU010000215.1:0-10544 GCA_046484135.1 bacterium | reverse complement strand
ACCTTCACTCCGTAGGCCCCGATAAAGACTCCGATCAGGGAGCCGAGGTATAAAAGCAAGGTCAGTCTTATGTCCACGAAACCCTCGAACGCGTAGTTCAGGGCTCCCCAGCCGCCCATGAACATGGCCAGATAAAGTTCGGAGCCCGCGGCCACCGCGGTGGGAACGCCGAAGATGTAGATCATGGCGGGAACGCCGATGAACCCTCCCACTCCGATGGTTCCCGCCAGATAGCCGGTGGCCAGGCCGCAGATCGAGACCACCCATAACGAAACCTTGACGTCCGCAACCTTGAAATGAATATAAGGAGGTATGCTGATCCGGGAGACAAAGTTGGCGAGCTTCATGGACGGCCCACCACCCTCCTCATCGTCGGGTTTGAGAGCGTCCTTTAACATGGATATGGCGACCAGGGCGAGGATGAAGATGAAGATGGCGCTGATGTAAAGATCGGAGGCCGCGTTGCCGCCTCCGCCGTGTCCGTCGCCGCCTTCTCCGAAAAGAGCGCTGTTTATCCAGACTGCCACCCGGATGCCGATGAAAGAAGTGATCACCATGGTCACCGCCAACCTTTTGTCCACGTTGCCGTACTCGCTGTGCTTTTTGCTGCCCATCATGGCTTTGCCGAACTTGTGGGTGATGTTGCTTCCCACTGCGATCACGCCGGGCACGCCCAGGTTCATCATGCCGGGGGTCATGAAGAATGCGCCCCCGCTGCCGATAAAGCCGCTGAGCGTCCCCCCGATAAAACCTATCAGCACCACTTGCAGGGCCGATGACAGGTCTAGATGTATGAACTGGTTCAGAATAAGGTCAGGCATGACGTACTCCTCTTACTCCATTTTTATCAACTTGAGGAAAGCGCTGGTAACGCTCCCGTACAAATAAGCCACTATCGGGACCAAAATGAACACGGCGATGGACACTATTACCTTGGGAGCCCACTCCGTGTTTGCCAGGAAGGTGCCCTTTGCCCATTCTGCATACCAGCCTGTGTTAGCCAGAAAGTTAAGGATAATTTCCTCGTGGGTGAACACCAGGAAATAGATAATGAGAGCAACCAGGAGGAAAGCGATCACCCTGGGGATGTCTCTTTTCCCGAACAGGTACTGGCTTCCCAACTCGTCCGAGGTCACCACCGGGGCCTTGATACGGTCGCTTAAAAAGCTCCTTAAGTCGCGGGTGGCCCGGAGCTTCGCGGAATGCCCTTTGTCCAGGAACACTTCTCCGATCACCACCAGGGTGTAGGGCACGGTCTTGTCTATGGAGTTTGCGAGCTTTTTTTGTCCCCCGTAGACCACTCTCCCCCCTCCGGATTTTCCTTCCTTGGCAAGCTCGTCAAGGGTCTGTTTCAACCCGTCATTACCTGCCGAATCCTCCCCCACTTCTTCCTCTATTCCCCCGTTAAACCTCTCGGCTTCCTGGCTTGCGGGCTCGCGCCCGGGCTCGATCAATTGCCCGTCCTCACCGGGCGTGGCTTCTTCCTCCGGCGCGAGCCTTAAAAGCTCCACCGCGGCGTTCCACTTGGTGGCGATCTCCACCACCTGGTTATAAAGCTCGGTGTGGGGCTGGAACTCCTCCTGTATCCACAAAAGGTTGGTCATGGCCATGGTGGTCCTGACCTCCTCCATACCGGGCAGGTCTTTGCACACCTCCGGGATATGTTCTGCAACTTTAGCGTCCTGTGGCAGGTAAGTTACAGTGACCACGCCGTTGTCCGCCCTTGCTTTTACATCCGCCCTGTGGGTCCTTTCATCCCGGGCAATGGCCATCCTGGCCCTGGAGGCCAGGAGCAGGTCCTCCATGGCCTTCCTGGAGGCGGGGGTCATCTGGAAGTCAGGCAACTGTGCCATGTTGGTCAAGGCGGAAGCCGCGTTCTCCATGCTCATCTGGGCCAGGTTTATGACCACGTCGTAGTTGGCCGCGTCCTCCCATGACACCCCGTACATGGAACGGACCCATCTGCGCCTGTCCTCGTCAACCCCTTCGATGTAGCGGCGGGCCTTGTCCCGCTCCAGCCCCAGGTTCCGCATGACCGCCCGGGTGCGGTACTCCTCGTCCGCAAGCACCCGGGCGCGCAGTACGTGGCTCACCCCGGGAAGGAGCAGGTGTCCGGTGCGGCCGTGGTACACCAGTCCTCCGTTCTTCATGGCCTTCTCGCAAAGGTAGGCGGTGGAAAAGGCCAGGTAGTGGTCCCGCTCCAGGGCCAGACGTTCGCTGAAGACGCTCGAACGGGTCATGGTCATCTCCAGCTTGCCCACCTGGATGCCTTCTTCCGTTGCCGCTTCGATCAGTTCCTCCCGGCCAAGACAGGCATAACCAAGCTTCTCCGCCAGCTTTACGGCAAACTCCCGCCCGCCGCTATAAGTCCCCCGAGATATACATATGACCTGCATGATACATCACTCCAGCTTTTTTGAGACACGACTTTTCAAGTCTTAGTTGACGGTATTACTACCGGACATTCCAGCATGTGTTTTATCTTCAGAAGCCAATGCGCTTTTTTCCGGCCGGCCCTGCTTATATCACTTTTGCCGCCCCACACGATGGTATGGACCGATCTCGCTCCGGCCAGGAACTTCATAAGCTCGGAGGAGGGGTCCCCTATCCTTACCTCAGCCTCCGTTTCTACCCCGGCATCCCTGGCAAAGCTAATGTGCGGACGCAAGGCATCTTGAGCACGTTTTTCGATATCCTTCGCGCTTTTCAGCTCCTCGCTGTCCAGGGGAAGAAGGATCAGCACCAGGAGCGAGTAATCCATGCGCCGGGCCAGCTCGATTGAATATTGAACAGCTTCGCCCGCCATGGAGAAAGAATCCAGTATAACCATTACCTTCCCAGCCATAACTTTGTTTTTTCGAGTTGAATGAAACTATAGGTTGTCTGAAAGTCGCGATCCGCTTTCTATTCTAGCAATAACGATGCCGAAGAGGGGAGTTTTTTCTAACTGGCTGATATTGAATTGGAATACGAAGGAAGGAACTTGTTGAATTTTGCTAACCACCTGTTGCAGAGTTCAACGGCGATCCTGGTCTTTCCATATAACTCGTGAGATAAAAAAGGAAAAAGCAGACTATTGCTGGAGGCATCGCCTCTGTTGCACTATTCAACAGTTATTCCTCGAACTCGTGCCGCTTCAGATGCCTCCACAATGACGCCCGGTCAATGCCGAGAATCTTTGCCGCCTTGGTCTTGTTCCTGCCCACCCGTTCCAGGACCCATTGGATGTAGTCGTGCTGGACTTCTTTGAGGGTTTTTATATTGGAGTCGGAATGCCCGAAGGAAAAGACCTCCATCTCGGAGAGGTCCGAAGGCAGGTCTCTTAACTGGATTTCCTGCTCCCGGCACATGGCCGCGGCCCGCTCGATAATGTTCTCCAGCTCCCGCACATTGCCGGGATAGTCATAATCCACCAGGGAGCTCATGGCCTGCTCGGAGAATCCCTTGACCTGCTTTGCGGTCGTTTTCACGGCGCGGTTCAAAAAGAAATGAGCCAGTAAGGGTATGTCCTGTTTCCTCTCCCTGAGAGGGGGAAGAAAAACGGATATGACGTTCAGGCGAAAGAAGAGTTCCTGCCGGAACAGTCCCGCTCCCACCGCCTTCTTCAAGTCCTGGTTGGTGGCGGCGATGATACGCACGTTAATAGGAACCGGCTGGTTGCCCCCCACCCTTATGATCTCCTGCTCCTCGATGGCCCGCATCAGCTTGACCTGCATGGAAAGCGGCATGTCGCCGATCTCGTCCAGCAACAACGTGCCCCCGCTCGCCGCCTCCAGGAGACCGGCTTTCTGCCTGGTGGCCCCTGTGAAAGCCCCCTGCTCGTGCCCGAAAAGCTCGTTGGCCAGAAGCTCCTCCGTAAAACCCCCGCAGTTTACCGCCAGGAACTTGCCCTCTTGGCGGGGACTGTGAAAATGGACCAAGGAAGCGGCCAGCTCCTTGCCGGTCCCGGATTCGCCGGTGATGAGGATATTACAGTCCGTCTTCGCCACCTGCTTTATTATCCTCACCACTTCCTGTATCTCCCTGCTTTCACCTATCAGAACCGGCTCCGCGGGATGTCTCTCCAGGCGCGACTCCAGCTCAGCCACCCGCTTTCTGAGCTCCCGCTTCTCCAGGGCCCGGCCCGCCAGGTGCCTTACCTCTTCCGACCGAAAAGGCTTCTCCAGGTAATGATACGCTCCCTTTTTCATGGCTTCTATGGCAGTGGGGATGGAGGCGTACGCGGTCAATACAATGACCTCGATCTCCGGGTCCTGCTGCTTGATCTTTGAGAGGAGGTCCAGCCCGGTCATCTCCTCCATGACCAGATCGGTGATGACAAGATCGAAGCTCTTTCTCTTAAGGAGGGACAGAGCGCCTGAGCCGTCCTTGCAAACGGACACCTCAAAGCCGCCATTGGAAAGGATGCGGGAGAGGTTCTTGCGTGCAACCTCGTCGTCGTCAACTATAAGTATCCGAGCATCCTCCATGAAACGATTCCGTTCTTTATTACTCTCCATCTCTGACACAGGTAGTATCTTTCAATTTTAATCATAACAGGTTATCCATATTTACCGCAACCGGCTTGTTGCTTGAGTGAACAATTCACATCCTTCTTTAAGACACCGCTATTTAACTCAAGGGCCTTGGCAATAGCATCAGCGCACGAGTGAATCTTCTCACCTCCGTGCCAAGCTACCCGGTGACATGCAATACCCCGGAGTCGCTTGATGATGTCCTTGGGTTCAACGCCGCTTCGGAGAGCGAGGGAGATGAGGCGGGCGATGGCTTCCCTGCCTGCCGCGTCGTGGACATGGCGCAGGCAGGTAGGTGGCGCCGGGGAGGACTTCCGGTCTTGGTTTTGGAGCCGTCATCGTCTACCTCTCCGTTACCCTCTACACAACGCTCGCCGAGACTTTCTGGCGCTTGCGGCGTTTGTCCTTGCCCAGACCGGCGGCATGGACCGCGAGGGCCAATGTCCAGAACTTGTCGGCGTGATGGCGCTCGTTCTTTTCGGTGTCGAAGCGGGCGTATCCGGCCTCGGTTGCTGTCTTTTTGATGGAGTGGATTTGCGCGGTGAGTTCCCGGGCCCTTGGTATGGCCACGGCCTCGTTCTCCCCGCCTGCTGCGCGGCAGCGCGGGCAGACCACCGCACGAACCCCAAGAGCCAGAAGCCCGCTAAGCTTTTGGCGTGCTTTTTCCGGGTCGCGGTCCCCCGGGTAACATCCGGCTAAAAACAGGTCTTGCTTGATCCACCACGTCTTGGGAAAAGGAGTTTGCAACCTGCCGAGCAGGTTTGCATCCACGTTCAAGTTGTCGCCGGCTGTATCCTTTCCTGGCTTGTCTTGCGATGACAACATTTGACTCTCCTCAGCGTTAATACGCCCCTTTACTCGTCCTGAGTGCGAAAGCCTACTTTTCTTGGCTTGGGTTTGTTTTCGTTGTCAAGTAACTTTATGGCCTTTTTATTGAGCTTTGCCGGTATCTTTATTTCTCCTCTAAAGTAGTGCAGGATGGCGTGGGAGAGAATGAACTTTAAGTCTCTCTCGATCTGCCTCATGCCCGGCTGATCGCGGTTTTTCTCTATTATCTTGTCCACGAGCTCGATGGATATCTTAAACTTTCCCACCAGCCCCATCTCCTGCAAGAGCCTGGGTGCAATATAATCGGATGCTATGACGAGCTTCTCTTCAACCGAGTAATCCCCCAGCTCTATTACCTCGAACCTGTTTACCAGGGGGTCCAGCAGGGTATCGAGGCTGTTCGCGGTCGCGATCATGGGCAGGGAAGAAAGATCAATCGGATAGTCGAGGTAAAAGTCGTTAAAAGCGAAGTTCTGGGAGGAATCGAACACGCTGAGCAGATCGGTCTGCTTTAAAGTGAAGGAGGCATTGGCTCCGCTCTCGAGCTTGTCTATTTCATCGAACATGAACATGAGCTTTTTGCCATAGCGGCTGTATGCCTTCGCTATCATGCCGGGCTCCGCTCCCAGCCACATCGGCCTGGTTCCCCGCAAATAATCCGGATCAACCCTTCCCCCCAGCGATATTACTTGCAGCTTTCTTTCCAGGCCGCCGGCCGCGGCCGCGGCAAGGCTGGTTTTACCCACTCCCGGCGGACCCGCCAGGAGAAGAGGGATGGGCTTCATATCACTGTTAAAGGCGCTGGAGGCAAGTATGGCAAGCAGGTTTTTCTTGGGGGACTTAAGCCCGCATATACTTTGCATCCTTTTATAGCACGCCCGAAGCTTTGCGCCGTCTACCAGCGTGCAATCCTTTTCCAGGAAAAGTTTCTTTGCAACCTCTACTTGAAACTTGAGCTGCTTCTTGGTGACCATCTCCTCTTTAACGTGTGACGGGGTGTGCTCCAGCTCATAGATCTTCTTGTAGATGGCGTGATAGGCCTCCGAGCTCCTGGGCATGAATCCCAGCATTATTTTGCCGTGCTCAACCGGTTCGGTCACTTCGGCTTTTAAAAACTTCTCCAGCCTTGCAAGGGATTCTTTATTATGTGCTTTGACTATCTCTTCCTCTGTCAGCTCTATCGGTCCGTCATCCTTTTGCGAACGAGGCAGGTCGTCGCAGAAATCAACATTGTTTCTTCGGGGTTCAACAACATTTTTTGACGAAGAGTTATTGGGGGGGGTTATTTTGTTAGTTGGAGAAGGCTTTCGGTTTTTCTTGTTATCATCTGACTTTGGAGGAAGGTCTTGACCTGCAGGTCCTTCATGAGGATTATTGAATTCACCGTCATTCATCCCGGGGCCTCTCTGTTCTCCTTGGTTATTAAAACCAGTCACTCGGCGCTCGCCGGCTCTTGTACAACTCGAGGTGAGGATATCTTTCCGGGCTTTTTGTCCTTTAGATGATCGGTTGTATAGAAAGGATTCAATCTTTGATGCCCTCGCAAAAAGTCACAAGCCTCTTGGGGCTGGATCGGCTTCAGTTGGCCGGTGCGATTATCACTTGGGGTGTTGTCGGGAGTAACATTTCAATTGATTGCCGGAATATTAATCATGTAGAGTTTTTTTGTCGGCCGGCCGAAGTCGGCCTTGAAAAAAGCGCGAGCTCATCAACCGGCAGCTCTTCCAGGATATGCTCCCGGAACAGACCGGCCCACGATTCCTCCAGGAGCTTTCGCCGCTTTTCCCCCAAATGTCCCCAAGGATTGAACAAGTGGCCCTGTTTGACATTTTTGACGTTCATCAAGGGTTTCTCTCCTAACTTATTGAAAAATTTGGATTATTTCACCACACCTTTTTCGGAAAGTCAAGCAAAAATTTTCCAAAATTGAAGTTTTTCAGGGAGTTGGAAAAAACGACTTTTTACGAGGGCATCACTCCTACCAGGAAATTTTTTCCCGTTTCTTTCGTCTATTACAGGATACAGCGGGAGAAAGATAGATGTTTTTATACTGCGCGGCGGATTGTTCAGTAAGTCTGTTCAAGTCGCGGCTTGAGCCTCTGGCCTGACGAATATTTATACTTTCGCAAAAGAGAATTCTTAACATACAAGTGAGTGGATTTTTTGAGGGATTTGGATTTTTTTTGTGGACGCGGTTAAGAAAACTTGCTATTATATAATCGGCCTGACTACGGCAAGCTTTTGTTGTTCCCATCCGGCTTTTTACAGGGCCTTCGATAAGGAGACATCGTAACCGCACACAGGGCTCATCCTGGATAGTAAGGAGACCAGAATGAAGAGGTTTGGTTTACAGGTATTGGCGGGGTTTGTGGTTTTTATCCTGGCCGCTTCCGTGGCCGCGCAAGAGACGGCGAGCTTCAGCCCTGCGCACCACGCTCCACAATGTGTCCGGGGAGTCAGTCCCTGCCACGTGCCCGGTTCCTTGATAAACGGGCGGGACAACATCAGCGGTGGTGAGGAGCCCAATCAGCCCAATACCATTTCCACCAGCCCTTGCGCGGACGGGACCTCGGGGGTCTATCATTCCGACTACGAGTCGCTTGACTCCTTCTCGGTCGTTGACCTTTCCGGTGATAAATTCTTGCCCGGCGACACCGTGAAAGTGGAGGCAGTGGTCTATTGTTATAACACCACCGATCGGCTTACCGTCTACGTGTCTCCCAACACGGTGAACCCGTCCTGGACGGATGCAGGAGATACGCCCTGTACCGTGTCCGGCTCGACCGAGACCCTGGAAGTGACCTTTAACCTGCCTTCCCCCGGCGGGAACCAGGTGGTAAGGGCCGCCTTTACTTATGGCACCTCCGGTTCGGCCTGCGAGTCCGGAAGCTATAACGACCGTGACGACGTGGTGATCTCGGTCGGCGACTCGGACCACGACGGCATGGGGGACGATTTCGAGAACTCCACCCAGTGCGTTGAAGCAGGCAGTCGAGACGCGTGGGAGGACCCGGACAATGACGGAATCAGCAACCTGGAGGAATTTATTCAGGGCACTGACCCGTGCGATCCGGACACCGACGGCGACGGCATGGACGACTACTGGGAGATGAACAACGGCACCGACCCATTAACCAATGACGCAGCCAAAGACGATGACGTGGACGGCCTTGACAATCTGGGCGAGTACCTGGCGGGGTGCGATCCCGCCCTGGCGGACACGGACGCCGGAGGAGTCAGCGACGCTGACGAGGTCCAGGCGGGCACTGACTGCACAAGTGCCCTGGACGACTACCAGGCCCTGATAGAGACCGTGGGCAACAGCAAGTCCTGGGATATAGGCGAGACCCGCATCTACGGCAACTTCTACGAGGTGTCAAAGGCCACCGTGCTTACCGGTTTCGAACAGTATCTTTTGTTCTCCACTCCTTACAATTACCGGCCCCTGGTTTATGAAGGCAACACGCCAGGGCAGAGCTTCACCAAGATTTTCGAGACCACCCTGGCAATGGACGACACCGGCTCCCAGTGGTTCGAGTCCGGAGACCTGTACGTGATCCTACGGCCCGGCAAGACCTACTTTATCGGCATGGGATACGACCTTCCTTGGGGGGAAAACAGCCGGGCCTATGCCCGTTATGACGATACCTCCACCGTGAGCGTCCATTTCGGAGAGATAAACTACGGCGGCAGTATAAGCAAAAACTGGCCTCCCCCGCAGTCCTACTCTATCTCCGCCTCCGATCTCAGCAGGTATTACCAGAAAGTGGAAACCTGCACTATCGGATGCTTTCCAAAGAACGCCGCCCTGATTCGCGACTCACAGAGCTGGGCAGACGCCAATACCAGCGTGATGAACGATTTCGGAGTACCATATACCCTGATCAGCAATACCGAGATAAGCTCCGCAGATTATTCCCTCTACGACAAAATAATCATCGAGTCCAAGCAGGAGGATGCACTATACGCTGCTTTGGAGAACGATTCCGAGCGGATCAACGCCTGGGTGGAACAAGGCGGAGACCTCGATTTCCACGGCGCCGACAACTCGCCCTACTGGTACGGCAACTATACCATTCCGCCGGAAATGGAGGGGGTATCAGGCTTCAGCGATAAACTCACGGTACAACTACCCGCCCACTGGTCCGTCATAGGAGTCACCTCGGCCGGGATAGACGATTGGAAATCCTCCGCCCACGGCGAGATATCAGCTACTGCCACTACTCCGGCCAACGTCATTACCGCGGACACCACCGGCGGGCCGGTACTCTCCACCTTTCAATACGGACAAGGAGACGTGTCATTTTCTACCATGACCCTGGAATACGGAGCAGACCCGAGCGGCATCAGGGAAGAAGCCAAGGCCCTGCACCGGAACCTCATACTCCATGAAGAAAAGCCCCTCGACGATTGCGGGCCGGCAAGCTCGCAGACCATTGCCGACACCGGGGGCGGCACCGACGGCACTACCCGTTATCGCGGGACAAAGTACAGGGTGGACACCAGCGCTCTTCTTATAGAGTTCAAGCAAAAGATAGACCCGGAAGACGGGTCCACACTCCAGTTTGCAGTGTTCGAGGCGGACACCGAGAGCGAGACTTACACCAAAATCTGGGAAAGGCTTCGATACGCAGGGGACAAAACCCCAAGCGGCTACTACAGCTCCGGGCCGGTCAACATCCGGCTTAAAACCGACAAGTACTACGTGTTTCTGACCGGCTGGAATGCCAGTACCTACTATTACTACGTGGGCAGCCCCGGCTTTCCTTTTGATACGGGATTCGGGCAGGCTCTAGGCGGGGCCTACTCCAACTCATTCCCTGTAGGAGCCAGTCAGTCCTTCACCACGTCCTCAACCGGCTACAGCCAACAAATAGTTACCCAGCCCTTTGACCGCTGCCGGCTTGCTGATTCCGACGGCGACGGGCTCTCCGATTCATATGAGTCCAACTTCTCGAAAACGGATAAATACGCGGCAGACTCTGACGGCGACGGTATGCCGGATGCATGGGAGCTCACTTTTCTTCTCGATCCCAACTCTGACGAGGGCTATAAAGACTCGGACGGAGACGGGTTAATAAACCTCAAAGAGTATGCCTTCTCGTCAAACCCTTTCTTGCCGGACATAGATGCAGACGGAATGGCGGATGGATGGGAAGTAAGCCATAACATCTGCATGGACCTGCATGAGGACGATTCCCT
>JAWOBU010000104.1:0-41619 GCA_046484135.1 bacterium | reverse complement strand
CGAGTCCTCGTTGTAGGAGGCGGCTGTGTATTCGTCATAGTTATAATCAAAGGTTTCGATAAGCTCGACGATTTTCTGGGGCGGGGCCATTGTACCTCCCTATATCGGGCCCGGGAATTGTACTTTACGTTCGACAGATAGCGTAAACTATATTGCCATAAACGGGAAAGTAAGTCAACGAGGTATTAGAGCGGGGGCGGGGGCGTTCAATCAGCTTTTACGGACCAAAGCTTTCCATTGTTTCAGATCAAGTGGTTGCGGTAAAGGAAGGGCGGTTTTGTAAAGGGAGGTTTTAACGGGGTGCAACAGAAGTCCAATATATAGGAGGGTGCGTGTGCGGAAAGGGGGATTGAACGCAACGGCGCGACGGAGAAAAGAGGGTTTCACGCAAAGGCGCGGAGGCGCAAAGGGGAGAGAAGAAGAGATTTTGAGCTTACGGAAAGAGAGATATCGCGACTGAAGTCGCTCGCACGGAGGAGAGGGGGAAGGAAACGCAACGACGCTACGGCGCAACGGGGGAAAAGAGGGTTTCACGCAGAGGCGCGGAGACGCAAAGGGAAGAGGAGGAGAGTTTTATTGGTCGGAAGAGAGCTTGAAGGAGGATTCTTGAACAAGAGGAACCGTTGCATCGTGGCGGGGTTGCGTTTAAAGCCATCCTGTGCCAGTGGCACCCGGATAGTCGAGCTATCCGGGCTACCGAAAAGGATTTTTAATGCCTAAGTATCTAACAACAAATATAAAAATATTTGCGCCTTTGCGTCTTGGCGTGAGAACAAGACCTCTCCTTTTTGTAAAAGCCCGGTCAAAAATTGCCCGTCAGGGGGGACAAAATCCGCCCCAACAGGGATCGAAATTGCCCCTCTGTGATACAGTTTTTGACCCCCAAATTTTACAGGGTCCGGAAGCGATGTAATGCTTAACTTATTGGAAACATGGAACATTGGTGTAAAAGGCGGTTCTCTTTCTTTCGCGGGCGGCAATGGGGGTTGGAAATTGTACCGCCAGGCTCTGGAGGGTTTTCCCGCGAAGAGGGATTTTAAACGCTACTTTGTTGTTTCGCTACGCGAAAGGGGGAAGAGGGTTTTTAGTTTACGCAGCCGGGATTTACCGTGGCTGAAAGCAACCCGCACTGAGAGCGGCAGGGGTGTTTATCCGACCGGACACCGCGGATCATTTTTCCTGGATGGTCTCTTGCACTTTCACTCCGAAGTGGCGGCCGGCTTCTTCCTGGAAAGCCAGGACGCGGTCGCCCGGCTTGAGGCGGGTAATGGACACCGGCTCTCCACCGGGCCGGGTCAGCCGGATGGTCTCAGCGTTCTGCAAGACCAGGGAGACGGGCTTGTTCTTGTAGGTGGCTTCGACCAGCATCATGGGGCGTTTCTCCACCTTGGACCTGCCCACAAAGCCGACCTCGGTGTTGCCGCGATAGTCAACGATCAGCACGGCGTCGCCGATGCCCACGTCGGCAAGGTACGCAGTCTTGCCGTCCGGGACCCGGGCGTAGGCGTGCACGGCGCCCGCGTTCACCCGGAAGGGCCGGGTGGCGCAGTAGGGTGTTTCCACGTTCTCGGCATGGACCAGGAACATTCCGGAGGACGAGTTACCCACCAGCATGCCTGCTCCCGGCTTTATGTTGGTGATGGTGTCCACGCACACCCGGTCGCCCATGCCCAGGGATTTGACCTCGCGCACGGTGGCCTGGACCAGCTTGAGGCGCTCCTCCCGCTCGCGCACCACTGCCGCGGTTTTCTTGATCTCGTTGGGATCGGTGTTGGAAAGAACGACCCCGTCCGCACCCTTTTCCATGGTTTCGAGGGCTACCTTGGCTTCCGAGGCGCTGGTAACCCAGGCGAGCAGGCCGCTCTTTCGCTTGGCTATGAGGTTCTCGAGCGGGATGACCTTCCAGTCGCCGGTCTTTAAAATGAGCTTTTTGTCGGCCGGGACCTTGAGGGCCTTGGACTCGTCCTTTTGTGAAGATACCGTAATCTCGACCGCGTCCTCCCCGAGCTTCAGGTCTCCGTCGGGGGCCACGGTCTTGATAAGTCCCAGCTCGCGGACCTTGGCGGTTTTGCCCTTCGGCACTATCACCGCGTCCGCGCCGCTCTCGAGGGCCGTGGTTACTGCGTTCTTGTTAAAGGGCCTTATGTTTACCCAGAAGAGCTTAGGCATCTGCTTCCCCTTTGAGTATCTTCATGGCCTCTTCAAAGCTCTTGTTCTTGTGGACAATGGCGCAGGCCGCGGCCACCAGCCGGACCGGGGAGTCGTGCTGGAAGGCGTTCCTTCCCATGGACAGACCGCCTCCGCCTGCCTGGATGGCGCCCTCGACCATGCGGAGGGTCTCCTCGTCCGTGAGCTTGGATCCGCCCGCGATCACCACCGGGATGGGACATCCTTCGACCACTTGCTTAAAGGTCTCGATCGAGCCGGTATAAGGGACCTTGACCACGTCCGCGCCCAGCTCCGCTCCCACCCGGGCGGCGATCTTCACGTTCTCCACGTCCTTCTCGTCCTCGACCAGCGGGCCGCGCGGGTACACCATGGCCAGGAGCGGCATGCCCCAGTTGCCCGCGGTCTCCGCTGTCCTGCCGAAGGCCTCCATCATCTCGCCTTCGTTCTCCGCGCCGATGTTCACGTGGATGCTGACCGCGTCCGCGCCCATTCGGACTGCCCTTTCCACGGAGCAGACCAGGACCTTGCGGTTGGGCTCGGGAGAGAGGCAGGTGCTGCCGGAAAGATGTACGATCAGCCCGATGTCCCGGCCGTACTGGCGGTGGCCCTGGCCCACCATGCCGGCGTGCTCGACCACTGCGTTGGCCCCGCCTTCCGCGACCTTGTCCACTGTCTCGGGAAGGTTGGTAAGCCCGGGAATCGGGCCCACCGTAACCCCGTGGTCCATGGGAACGATAACCGTCCGGTTCGTCTCCCTGTCCATGATCCTTTCCATCCGGATGGCTTTGCCGATCTTCATTTTTTCACCCTCCTGTTATGCCGTGGTCTTGTGCTATGTCAAGTAATCCTTGCAGAAATATATCGGTTCTCGATCCCGCTTACAAAGCGGCCGGCATGCCTCATGATCAGGTCGCCAGCTTCTCGACGGTATCGAACAGCGCTTCGAGTCCGAACCGGAATCCATCGAGTGGGATCCTTTCGTCATGGCCGTGAAAAAGGTTTTTGAAGTTCACGTCCGCGGGCAGCTTCAAGGGCGAGAACCCGTAGCACTTGGTTCCCAGTTTCTTCCAGTGGGTGGCGTCGGTAAAGCCGGTGACCAGGTTGGGGACCACCACCGCTTCCGGGTCCAGCTTTTTAATGGACCCTTCCATGATGCCCATGATGGGGTCGTCCGGCGGGGCCTCGGTAGGATAGCTCGCGCGCATGACTTCTATCTCCGGCTCGTCGCCGATGACCTTTCGAAGCTCA
This sequence comes from bacterium, assembly GCA_046484135.1. Lineage (GTDB taxonomy): Bacteria > RBG-13-61-14 > RBG-13-61-14 > RBG-13-61-14 > DATKZS01 > CAYQTK01. Next base: position 38,202 of record JAWOBU010000104.1, on the reverse strand, counting down.
GCCACCAGGTCGTCGCTGGTGTAGCCCGGCAGGATGCGGCAGTCGAGCTCGAGCTCGGCCACCGACGGTATCACGTTGGTTTTGTCCCCCGCCCGGATCACGGTGGGGTTGGTGGTGTTATGAAGCATGGCCTTGAAGGCCTGGGCCAGGCCTTTGTCCGGGAACACCTTTTCCAGGATGAGCCTGGAGAAGGACGGGTTCAAAAGCCGCTTGAACACCGCGTTCCTGGGAAATTTAAGATGGGCGGACAGCTTGTCCACGAAGTTCAACACCGCGGCGGTGTTGTGTTGCGGAAGGGGCGTCTGCCCGAGCTTCTCCGCCAGTCGGGCCGCCTTTATAAGCGCGCTGTCGGGGTCGGGAATCGAGCCGTGGCCCGGGTCTCCGCTGGTGCGGATTTTAAGCCAGCATACTCCCTTTTCCGCCACCTGCACCAGGTAAAAGCGGACCCCGTCCATCTCCATGGAAAAGCCGCCCATCTCGGAGAGCGAGTACTCCGCCCGGACCTTGTCGGCGTGGTTCTCCACCATGAAGCGCGAGCCGTACTCGCCGCCCGCCTCCTCGTCCGAGACCGCGCAGAAGATCACGTCCCGCTTAAGCTCGGCGCCGGCGCGCTTTAAAAGGACCGCGCACATCATGCACATGACGACCATGTTTTTCATGTCCACCGCGCCGCGGCCGTAGAGGAACCCGTCCTTTTCCACCGCTTCGAATGGAGGCACGGACCACTTGTCCTCTTCCACGCCCACCACGTCCAGGTGTCCGTTCAAAAGGAGGGGCTCTTTTTCTCCGTTTCCCGGCAGGCGGCAGACCAGGTTGGAGCGGTTCTCCGCGCTGTCGAACAGCTCCGGGTCCATGCCTTCCTTGCGCAGGATTTCCGCAATGTACTCGGCGGCCGGCTTTTCATTACCGGGCGGGTTTACGGTGTTCATGCGGATAAGGCTCTTCAAATGAGAGAGCGCTTCCTCGTAAACCTCGTCCCAGTTAATGCTCTCGCTGATCGTCATTTTTAATTCCTCCTTGAAGGCGGAAAAAGAATAACCAGATACGTCGTAGTAGCGGTTCTAATCGCGACTAAATTCGCTCGCACTTACTCATAAGCCGTGAAGAGCGATCCAAGCTTGATGGAGCGCTAAAAGATCATCATCTCCTCTCCCGGCCAGATCACGGCCAGGATTTTCGCTGTGTCACTCCCGTGGCAGGAGACCACGTGGGGAATGTTGGCGTTGTAATAGATGGAGTCGCCGGGCTTGAGAACGTCCTCGTGCTCGCCCAGCTTGACCGCGACCTCGCCCTCCAGCACGTAGATGAACTCCTCGCCCGCGTGCTGGTTCGGGTCCACGTGCGGGACCTCGGGCGGCGTCAGGGTCACCACAAAAGGCTCCATCTTCCTGTCCTTCTTGCCGTACCCGAGCGACTCGTAGCTGTAGCCGTAGGAAAGCCCCTCGGTGGACGCGAACCTCGAGACCACCTTGCTCTCACCCGATCTTATCAGGCAGAAGGGCTCTTCGCACTCCTCCTCGAAGAAGTGTCCCACCGGGACCTCGAGGGCCTTGGCCAGCCGGATCAGGGTCCCGAGCGGAGGCGACACCATATGGTTCTCGATCTGGGAGAGGATGGATGCCGAGATGTTGCTTCTTCCGGCAACATCTTCCAGGCTCAATGCCTTGTCCTCCCGGAGCTCCTTTACCTTCTGTCCTACCTTTACTTCGCCGGAGTTGTCCTCCATGACGGTACCTCCCTTGTCGCGGCCTACTGCGGTCTTTTATCCGGCGTATTTCCCGGACAGTTCCACGCCGTGTTTGATGGCTTCCATGTTCTGCGGAATGAACTTGCGGTTGCGCTCGGAAAGCGCGGCCTCCATTCCCGCCTCGAGCGAGTCCGGCTTTACCACCCCGGTCGAGCCAACGTACACCCCCAGCGCCACCATGTTGGCCAGCCGGGCCGAGCCGAGCTTTGCGGCAATCTCGTTAAAAGAAAGAGCGATCACCCGGATGTCGTCCCGCTCGACCTCGGACTCCGGCGCCAGGGACGTGTTCAAGACCATAAGCCCCTGCGGAAGCACCCGAGGCTCGTTCATCATCCTGGCCTTGGCGCTCATGGCGATCACTGACTGGGGGGACCGGACGGAAGGACTGCCGATCTCGCGGTCGGATATGACCACCGTGCAGTTGGCGTTCCCGCCCCGCATCTCCACCCCGTAGCTGGGAAGGAATGTAACCTCCCGGCCCTCGGCAAGCGCGGCCTCCGCTATGATGTTTCCGAACAATAGTATGCCCTGCCCGCCGGTGCCGGCTATGATAACGTCCTCGTACATGCGGCCGTTCCTTTCTATATGCGGTCAAACACTGTTTCCAGCGCTTAAGATTACAGTCGCGACTAAAGTCGCTCGCACGTTCATGCTTGTCTAATTACCCGACACCTTGTTACAGGTGCTCGCTCTCCTTCTTCTCCTTGAACACCCCCAACGGGAAGTAAGGTATCATCTCCTCCGCCACCCGCTCCATGGCTTTCTTGGGAGACAGCCCCCAGTCGGTGGGGCAGGCGGAGAGGACCTCGCAGAACCCGAACCCGTCCATTTCCACCTGGGCTGCGAAAGCCTGTCTAATGAGCTTCCTGGCCCGCTTCAGGTTGGCCGGCTTATCAACCGAGGCCCGGGCCACAAAGGTCGGTCCTTCCATGGCGGAGAGCACCTCTGCCATCTTCATGGGGTAGCCGGCCTGGTGCCAGTCTCTGCCGTAAGGAGTGGTGGTGGTCATCTGTCCCAAGAGGGTGGTGGGAGCCATCTGCCCGCCGGTCATGCCATAGGTGGTGTTGTTCACGAAGATCACGGTCATCTTTTCTCCGCGGTTGGCCGCGTGAATGATCTCCGCGGTGCCGATGGCGGCGAGGTCGCCGTCCCCCTGGTAGGTGTACACGTACTTGTCGGGCAACGCCCTCCTGAGCCCGGTGGCCACCGCGGGCGCCCGGCCGTGGGGGGCCTCGACCACGTCGGTCAACAGATAGCTGTAGAGAAACACTGAGCAGCCCACGCTGGCCGCTCCCACCGACTGCTCCCGGATGTCAAAGTGGTCTATGGCCTCGGCCACCAAGCGGTGGATGATGCCGTGATTGCAGCCGGGGCAGAAGTGGGTCTCTTTCCTGGCCAGGGACTCGGGCCAGGGGTTTCTCAGCTTCATTTGCTGCTGTGACATTTTATCGCTCCTTGAGCGTACCCGTCTCAGGCCGGGTACGACTCCATGATCTCGTTATAGATCTCGTCAGGGGTCGGCAGGGAGCCTGCTCCGTTGGGACGGCCGTAAAAGTGTACCTCCGGCCGCCTGCCTACCGCCATTCGCACGTCATCCACCATCTGGCCGGTGTTGAGCTCGACCACTAAAAACGATTTGCCCGCGTCAGCCAGCTCAGCCAGCTTGTCCTCAGGAAACGGGCACAAGGTTATGGGCCGCAAAAGCCCGACCTTCTTTCCCTCCTCGCGGGCGCGCATCACCGAGCTTTTGCTGATGCGGGCCGCGCTTCCAAACGCCACCACCACCAGCTCGGCGTCTTCGGTGTCCACCTCCTCGAACCTGGTCTCGGCCTCCTTCATGCGGAGGTACTTCCGGTAAAGGCTCCAGCAGTGCTTCTCGAGCTCTCCCTCGCCGAGGTACAGGGACTTTACGACCCGCGGATCGCGGCCCCGGCAGCCGTCGGTGATCCAGTCCATCTCCGGCAGGGGCGGGAACTCGGGCACGGTCTCGTCGAGCGGTTCTTTCATCTGGCCCAGCATGGCGTCGGCGAGGACTATGGCAGGAGTGCGGTAGCGGGAGGCCAGGTCGAACGCGAGCACGGTATGGTCCCACATCTCCTGGACGGAGGAAGGCGCCAGCACCGGAGTGCGGTAATCGCCGTGCCCGCCCCCCCGGGTCGCCTGGAAGTAGTCGCCCTGGCTGGGGGAAATGCCTCCGAGACCGGGGCCGGAGCGTTGCACGTTCACTATGACTCCCGGGACCTCCGAGCCCGCCATGTAAGAGATCCCCTCCTGCATGAGCGATATGCCGGGGCCGGAGCTCGAGGTCATGACCTTCTTGCCGGCGGCGCCCGCGCCCAAGAGCATGTTGATGGATGCTATCTCCGACTCGGCCTGCAGGAAAACTCCCCCGACCTTTGGGAAAACCCGGGAGAGATACTCCGGGACTTCTGACTGGGGGGTGATGGGATAGCCGAAGTAATAGCGGCAACCCGCGGCCACCGCTGCCTTGCCGATGGCTTCGTTTCCTTTTATAAGTTTTCTTTTCTTTTCCATGTCGGATCACCGTTTAAGGATTAGGTTCAAATTTTTCAAACGAATTTATCTCACGCAAAGGCGAAGGCGCAAAGGGGAAAAATAAAATAGAAAGTGGCGTTTTGGCTTTGTTGTATCATCCTTCTTTCCATAGTTCTCTCCAGAGAGCTGGATTTCCATCTGCCTTGGCTTCTATCAGTTTACTATGTGCTTTTGTGCGTTCTGATCTTAAAAAAACTTGAATCTCTGCGCCTTTGTGTCTTTGCGTGATATAATCTTTCGTTCATTTTCTACAACGCTTGTGCTACTTGTACACCTCGAGCGCCATGTCCGGGCACATGTCGGAGCAGATCGCGCAGGACTTGCAGTCGTCCTCGTTGGTGAGCTCGACCGGGTAAAAGCCGGCCGAGTTTATCTCGTCTCCCAGTGCCAGGCATTCTTGGGGACAGAATGTTATACAGAGCTCGCACGCCTTGCATCTTTCTTTTATCACTACGACTTTGGGCATGGTTTGTCCCTTGCAGAGCAGGCTTGTCGCGGACATCCGGCATGGCGGCCTTTCGAGAGCTTCCCGCCGGTAGCTTCCGCCTTGTCGCCCTCTTAAAAATTTCAGAGACCCGAACGCAGCCTTGCTGTCGGGCCTCTTTATTAATATATCAGGAAAAGAGCTTTGATTCCAACAGGCGGGGACCTTCCACTATGTCGGAGCCTGCTTTTCTTGCCGCACTCTCGGTGAACGGCCTGCCCGGGTGAGGCGGGTTTTGCAGTGCTTGCCGGTCGGCCACCGCATAAGGCACCGGCCCTCCCCGGTGGCACCTCTGTTGGACGGGGGTTTCATGATCAGGAAGAAGCAGGACGCGATAGTCGGGAAAGCTTTGCAGTCCTTCCAGGACGGGCCGGACCGCCCGCCGGTCAAAGTCTTCTATGGCCCGTATCTTCAGGTCCAGGTCTCCTTCATGCCCGGACTCGTCCGGCGCTTCCACGTGGAGGAACACGAAGTCAGTCTTTTGCAGGGCTTCCAGCACCGCCTTTGCTTTTCCCTCGAAATCGGTGTCCACGTACCCGGTGGCGCCGGGCACGTTTATAATGTCGAGACCCAGAAGCCGGGCCAGTCCGCGAATCAGGTCCACGCCGGTAACCACCGCTCCGGTCTTATGGTAACGCTCGTAAAACGAGGGCATAGAGCCCGCTGTTCCCATTCCCCACAGCCAGATGCCGTTTACGGGCGGCTTGCCTTGTTTCTCTCTTTCTTTATTCAGGGGGTGGTCTTGCAGCAGTAGGCGGGCCTTTTCCTGTATTTCGCGGAATATGTCGGAGCCGGGTCCTTCGGGCCGGATGTCTTGTATGGCCGCTCCGGCGTGGTCGTGCGGCGGTTTTAAATCGGGCTCTCCGGAGAATTCCGATATAACGCACAGGTTCCGGAAGCTCACGCCGGGTATGAACCGGGCGTTGAACCCGGCGAGCTCCTGGTTTAAAAGCTCCACTATGGCTTTCTGTTCTTCCGAGCTCGGATGTCCTCCACTGTAGTCGGCCATGTAAAGCTCGGGAGGCTCGCCGGAGAAGGACACCAGGTTACAGCGGAAGGCGGCCTCCCCGGGCGTAAGCTCTATCCCGAGCGCGGCCGCTTCAATGGCCGCCCTGCCGGTATAGTACTTCTTGGGCTCGTATCCCAAGACGGACATATTGGCCACGTCCGATCCGGGCTCCATGTCAGGGGGCACGGTTTGTACCAGCCCCATCTCTCCCGCTTGGGCTATCCGGTCGAGCGCGGGTGTCCGGGCCAGCTCGAGGGGGGTTTTTTCGTCCCGCTCGGGTTGGGGATCGTCCGCCATGCCGTCTCCCAGGAGCACCACGTACTTTGTTTTGGACATCTCAGTCGAACTCCACTTCCACTTCGTCTCCCACTCCCGCTGCGAGTACGGAAGCGGCCGCTCCCTGCGGCACCGCTATCTCGAGCCTTCCGGATGAGCCGATCAGGCAGGTCAAGGTCCCCCGCTCCGCGGCGCTGTAACATTCGCTCAAGCCGGCCACCTTCCGGTTTCTGACACTGACCGTAACCTTTGATCTTTCCGGCACCATGTCCGCGGGGATGTTGGTTATAAGGTTTCCGAAATGGTCCACCTGTACCACTTTTCCCAGGATGGAGCCTTCCTCGGGCCTTGCTTCGTGGACCGGTATCTCCATGGGATCGGTGATAGGGTCTCCCAGGTCGGAGAGCGCCCACCCGCAGGCGAGCCGGGCTGCCACCGGCGCGAATATGTCGCGGGCGTGAAAGGTCCTGCTCACCTTTGGCAGGAAGAACTCGGGCCGGTTGCATACCACGATCTCGTCCGCCGGGATAAAAGCAGAGAATATGCCGTTGTCAGGCCCCACCAGGATTTGTCCTCCCGAGCGCAGGGCGATGGGACGGCGGCTTCCGCCCACGCCCGGGTCCACCACCGCCATGTGGACGGTCCCTTCCGGGAAGTAATGCACCGAGTCCTTTAATGTCCATAACGCGTAGTTGATGTTCTGGGCGGGGATGTGATGGGTCAGGTCAATGATCCGGGCGTCCGGGCACAGCCCCAGGATGACGCCTTTTACTATACCCACGTAAGGGTCCCGGCTGCCGAAATCGGTGGTTAAAGTTACAAGACTTTCTTTACCGGCCATGAACTTCTCCCGGTGTTATGTGGTCCGGGGCTATTTCACCCGGAGCGACTGCCCGATCTTCACGAAGACGCTTTTGTATTGGTCGAACCGGTCGGCCGGACACATAGAGGTTACCACGTAGGCGGTATAGTTCCTGGTCTGGCAGTAGGTGAGCGCTACCACCTTTACTTCATCCCTGGGATAGGTATAGAGTATCCATGCCATCTGGATGCCGGAGTGGAGACCGGTTCCCTGCTGGAGTACCTCGAGGTTCGGCAGGGATATCTGCATGGTGACAAGGTTGGCCTCCAGGTAATCATAAGGTGCCATGCGCTGAGAGAGCTCCTCCACCACCACGTTGGTGGAGGGACCGTTTTTGTCCGACCCGGGCGCTGATGCAAACACCACCGGGTTGCCCCCCCCTTTTTGTACGTTCCAGTCTTTGGGAACGGAAATGGAGAAACCAGCCCCGTCTGCCTCGATCGTCTTGAAAGGCGTGCGGACTTCGGCGGCCTCCACCTGCTCCTTGCCGTCTTCCGTCCCTTTCCGGGCCTTCTCTTTGGGACAGGCGCACAACAGGGCCGGCAGTATCAACAGCGCCAGTATTTTCAGCTTTAATGGCTTCATTTCAGTATCCGGAAAGACTTGACCGTCTTTGTAAATGCCTTTTCGAAAGCAGACTCGCTCTTTTGTTCCGCCACCGTGTAGATAAAGTATGCCCGGTCCCCTTCGGTCAGGACGTACAGAGTGCCGGCCAGCTTGAAACGCCCTTGCCGAAACCTGTACTCGAGGCGGGCGGCCTTTTTTGCGCCGATCTCGGTATGGCCCCGGTCTCCCGGCTGGAAGTCGGTAAGGGTGTTAATCATGGAAGAGATGTTGGCGTCCAACACCTCGTCGGCGGACTTGTTTTCGGGGACCTTTTTCGAGTACACGTACACGTTGTCCCGGAACCCGTCATCCGGCCCGGTGGGGGGAGAGAAGCCGATCACGTCTATATCCAACCGCTTTTCCCTGATCTCCCATTTTTCCGGGAAAGATATCTCGAAGCCCTTGTCCTTGTTTACGTAATGGCCCGGCTTCTTCTCCCGGCACTTGGTTCCCAGGCAGACCAGAAGAAGGGCCGAAAATAAAACAACCAGAGTAACAGGCTTTTTTTCCACCTCTTTGTTTCCACTTCCCGAAGCCGAGTTTACCGTGCGGATGCTATGCCTTCGATGGCGTCCGGGTTTTCCACCGAGGACAAGTCTCCGGGGTCCTTCCCAAGATACTTGCGTTTTATGGACCCGCGCACGATCTTGCCGGAGCGGGTCTTGGGAAGGGCTTTTACAAACAAGAGCTTCTCCGGCTTCATGGTCTTTCCGAGCTTTCCCACCACCATCTTGGACAGCTCTTCCCTGAGGTCTTCGGAGGGCTCGACGCCCTGCTTCAACACTACAAAGGTTACCACGCTTTCTCCCTTGATGTCGTGGGGCACGCCGATGGCCGCGCTTTCCTGGACCGCGTTGTTCTCGTTCACCGCGGACTCGATCTCGGCGGGACCGGTGCGCTTGCCCGCTATCTTGATGGTGTCGTCCGAGCGGCCGTGCAGGAACCAGAAGCCGTCCTCGTCCACGTGCGCCCAGTCGCCGTGGTACCAGACCCCTTCGTAAGTCGAGAAGTAGGTGTCCAGGTACCTCTGGTCGTCGTTTAAAAAGGACTTGGTCATGGAGGGCGCCGGTTTCTTGCAGACCAGGTGGCCGATGCCTCCTTTTATGGAGTTGCCTTCCTCGTCGAACACGTCCACGTCCATGGCCAGCGCCGGTCCCTGCAACGAGCAGGGCTTCAAGGGATAGATGGGATACGGCTGGAGCAGGCAGCCCATGATCTCGGTTCCTCCGGAGATGTTGATGATGGGACAGCGGCCCCCGCCCACCTTCTCGAAGAACCACATGTACGCTTCCGGGTCCCACGGCTCGCCGCTGGAGGCCAGGATGCGAAGCTTCGAGAAGTCGTGCTTTTCCACCTCTTCGTCCGGGTTGGATTTCATGAGCCGGATGGCGGTGGGAGAGATCCCGAAGTGGGTGCATTGATGCCCCTCGACCACGTTCCAGAGCCGATCGGACTCCGGGTAGTTGGGAGTGCCTTCGTAAATAAGGTAGGGGGTCCGGAAGAACTGGCATCCTATCATCTCCCACGGTCCCATCATCCAGCCGATGTCGGTGGGCCAGAAGAACACGTCCTCCGGCTTGACGTCGCAGGCATAGCCCACTTCCTTGGCCACCTGGGCGGTGACCCCCGCGTGGGTGTGGACCGTGCCCTTGGGACGGCCGGTGGTGCCCGAGGTGTAGATCACCATGCACATGTCCTCTGACTCCATCACCTCGGTCTCGGCCTTATCGGATTGGCCCTCGATCCACTCGTCAAAGAAAACGTCCCGGCCCGACTTCATGGGTACGTCCGCGCCGGTCCGACGGTAGACCACTACCCGCTCGAGGGAAGGCACTTCTTCCGCGGCCTTGTCAGCCTCCTGCTTGATGGGAACACCCTTGCCGCGGCGCATCCCGCCGTCCGCGGTGAACAGGGCTTTGGCCCCGGCGTCCTGTAAACGGGTTGCCAAGGCGGATGCGCCGAACCCGGAGAACACCGGGATCACGATGGCGCCCACTTTGAGGCAGGCGAAGTACACCGGCACGATCTCGGCCACCATGGGCATGAACATGCCCACGAAGTCGCCCTTGCCGATGCCGTCCGCCCGCAGCGCGTTGGCTATCCTGCACACCAGCGCGTTCATCTCGCCGTAGGTGTACTGCTTTTTCTGTTTGTCGTCGCTCTCCCACAACAGGCAGGGAGAATCAGCGTAACCGTCCCGGATGTGCCGGTCCAGGCAGTTGTGGACTATGTTCATGGTCCCGCCCACGAACCACCTGGTCCAGGGGAACCCCTTCGAGTCGTCCATCAGGGTCTCGTAAGGCTTGTACCACTCGACCCCCAAGTCGTCCAGGCAAGCCCGCCAGAACCACTGGGTGTCTTCCATGCTCCTTTTTATGAGCTCGTGATAGTCCTTGATGCCGTGCTTGTCCATGAAACGCTTGATGTTGGTGTTCTGTATGTACTCCTCGCTCGGCTCCCAGATGATATCCGACATTCCTTCAAACCTCCTTCGCGCTCCGGCAGGGAGAGGGCCCGAATCCCTGCTCCTTAGAAAGCAGACCCCTTTAATAAGCGGATGTCCCGGATTCTATCATACAGGCCCTTGCTGTCAATCGGATACTTAAGTAGCGCCGGCCGGTTTTACTCCATCCTATACACAGCCCTTACCGGTGCGTGGTCCGAGATAATGCCGCCTTCCGAGTTCAAAGGATAGTCCACTGTGCTCTTTACGAGCTCGAGGTCCCGATGGACCAGCCAGTCAATCTTGATCCTGCAATCCGCCCCTCCTTCGCCCGGCTCACACCCGCCCGTGGGCTGGTCGTTTTCAGCGAACGAGTTCTGGATGGCGTACCTGCCGAGCTTTCTGAACATGACACCGAAGGACATCTCGTTAAAGTCGCCGCCGATCACCACCGGGTAAGGGGTATACTCGGTGTCACGGAGGACCTCTTTCATCTGCTCCCACTTCTCGAAGCTCCCGGCGTTGGATTCAAAATGCACGGAGTAGACCCGGAGCTTGTCGCCGCCGGGTAGCTCCACGGTGGCTCCCAAAGTCACCCGCTCGCCGAAGCGCGGTTCTCCCTGTAGAAAGCCGTATTTCTGCCAGGAGAAGGCGGAGGTATGCCGGATCACGGTAAGGTTCGACAAGGGGAAGGGAGAGAGGATGGCGTTGCCGTGGTCTCCCTGGTTTATCACGGTCTTGTCGTTGTACTCGATGAACTCGGTGACATAGGCCATGTTCATGCCGAGCCTGCTGGCCAGCTTCCGGGCCACGAACTCGTCGCCGGTGCGATGGTGGTTCCGGTCGCACTCCGACAGGAGCACGATGGTCGCCGGCACTTGTTCGCGTTTCTTTTCGATGTACGCGGCCACGTCCTCCCAAAAGAAGCCCCTTTCGATGTTGAAGGCGATCACCTGGACCTCGCCGGTGTACTCGACCTCCCCTGTGGCAAAAGAGGCGGTAACCGGCTTGTCAATGTCCCAGGTCTTCCGGTCTTTTCCCGGGAGTGGCGCCGCAGTCAACATGACGGCGATGAGAGCGGCCGCGGTTTTTATTACTGTGTTTTTCTCCACTATAAGCTCCTCCTTGACTGTAAAAAGAGAATGGCTTAATTTATCCTTTTGTGTTGATATCCTAACGGTTTCCATTTGCATTAATCAAGCAAACAGTATAAAATGGCAACGGTTTGCTTTTGAGAAAAGGGGAGAAGGAGTATTTCAATTCCGCGAAGTAGTGCGGAGAGGATAAGGAGCGTGCAGGGGGTTTTAATTTGAGTTTTCGAGGGATAAGTCCGCAAGAGTTTCCCCGTTGCAGGTCGTGGGGAAGGTCTTTCCTGGAATGGCTCTGTTTTCCGGGAGAGGGCCAGTACAGCTTTGTTTTCGGCACCACTGTGTTCATTACGGGAGTGTTCTGCGCCGCTTTTCTCTCCGGCGCCGGAATGAAGATGGTTTCCATGCGGTCGGGCGGGGCTGATGAAAACGCGAGCCCTTCCGCTCGGCTTGTAAAAGAAGCTTCAGCCTCTTCCGAGAATCCGGACTCGGAATCGAGCTCGGACACGGGCGGGCCGCTGGAGCCGGAGTCGGGGGACTCGCTTTCCGAAGAAGATTTCCAGGACTCCTCTTTAGACGAACTCGATAAGGTATCTTACACCATTGACGAGCACGACAACCTTTTTACCGCCCTCCAGTGCTTCGGGGTGTCCAAGGGGAAGATACTTTCCTGGAGCAAGCTTGCCGAGCAGAAGTACAACCTTGCCCGGCTGCGTCCCGGTCAATCTCTCAGCCTTTACAAGGACGGGTCGGGCCGTTTTGTCCGTTTCGAGCTCAACATCAACAAGAGCGAGCGGCTGGTGATAGAGCGGGAGGACAGCGACGAAGGTGATTTTGTTGTTTATATCGAGACCTTTGACAAGGCGGAGCTGGAATCCTCTGAGGCGTCTCCTTTCGATCTGCCGAGGCCGGTATGGGTGGACCCCGAGAGCGGCTACCACTACTACCGCGGCACCGTGGAAAGCTCCTTTTATAAATCGGCCATGGAAGCCGGGATGTCCCCCTCCAAGATAATGTCCGTGATTCACGTGTTCGGCCAGATCAACTTCGAGCGGCAGATAAAGCAGGGCACCGAGTTCAGCATAGTGGTGGCTCCCGGCGACCTGGTGGGCGAGGAAGGACCCCTCCTGGCCGGCAGGTTCGAGATCGGCGACGACACCTACTGGAGCTTCCGATTCGAGGACAACGGCAAGGTCAGCTACTATGACGAGCAGGGAAAAGCCACCAAGAGAAACGGGCTGCTCTGCCCGGTAAAGTATAGCCGCATCTCGTCCGGATACACCCACCGCAGGCTTCATCCCATACTCAAGGTCTACCGGCCCCACCTGGGCATTGATTATGCCGCTCCCGCCGGAAGACCGATCAAGGCGGCCACGGACGGCCGGGTGGTGTACGTCGGAAGGAAAGGCGGCTTTGGAAGGACAGTGGTCGTAAAGCACGACAGCGGCTTCAAGACGCTCTACGGCCACATGTCCCGCTATGCCGGAGGGATCAAAAGGGGAAAACGCGTCTCACGCGGGCAGGTGGTCGGATACGTGGGTGAAAGTGGACTGGCCACCGGTCCCCACCTGGACTACCGCGTGTATAAAAACGGAAAGCCGGTGAACCCCCTGCGCGTTACCGGAATTCCGCAGCCGCCCGTAAGCGACACCAAGGGCTTTAAAAATTACATGAAAAAAATGAAGCTCGAACTTAAAAAAGAGCTGCCCCTCGGCCCGGCACGGCCCTGGCCGCCGGAAGCTAAAACCGAACAGGTCGCGAAAAACAGACACTAAGCACACCCTGATTCCTCACGAACCTGAAACCCGCGTTTTGCCCATTACGAAATGAGATGTGCGAGCGACTTTAGTCGCGAGCAGCAAAACCACTATTAATACTTGATTGTGACTATTTTTCATTTAGAGATTGACAACGCCCGAGTACCCTTGTCTCATCAACCTTATGCCCCCGCAGCAGTACAGGAGTAAAGAAAAAGTTGATCCTCGACCTTCACGTCCATTCCACCTTCAGCCAGGACAGCCCCGTAACAGTGGAGGAGTACGCCGCCAAAGCCGCGGAGCTTTGCCGCGACTTTCACCTCGACGGGTTCGTGCTCATGGAACACAACTATCTCGTGGGCCCTTCCGATTGCGACCTTAAGGCCATCGGCCAAAAGTACGGCCTGGTGGTCCTGGCGGGGGTCGAGATAGACACCTATTGGGGACACATGCTGGTCTACGGGATCAACCGGGATTTATGGACCCGCCTGCAAGAGGGGCTCCGGCCGGGATTCCATAAAGTGGACCCGGAGGTGCTCGCAAACAGCGTGGAGCACGAAAAAGACATGGCGCTGGTGCCGGCCCACCCTTACCGCTTCTTTATCGGAGCGGGCGACAAATGCACCGCCCTGCCGGGCATCTTTGCTATCGAAGTTTTGAACGGGGCGAACGAAGATCAGGAGAACCAGGCGGCCCTCGATCTGGCCCGCAAGACCGGCTGGGCCATGACCGGAGGCTCGGACGCCCATTTCCTGCCCGAGCTCGGCAGTTGCCTGACCGAGTTTGCGAGACCCGTAAGCTCCATGCCGGAGCTGGCGGCCGAGATAAAAGCGGGCAGATGCCGGCCGCTTACCAGAGAAGAGGCCCGGAAAAGATGATATAATAAATGGCCGGCAAGGCGGTTGCGCTTTTTAGCGAAATTAAATCCGGTTTTTGGCAAGAATGATTTTTGGAAAGAAGAGTAAACTTAAACAGGAGGACCCATGAGCGGATTCGTGGTTGGCTTTGGTAATCCCCGGCTGGAAGAGATAGAAAAGGGCCTGGAAAAGATAGACCATCGCGGGCCGGACATCTTTGCCGTCCGGCGGGCGGGCAAGGCCATCATGGCCCAGAACTACCTCGAGGCGGACGGACCCGCGGCAGGGGGCCGCGCTGCCATACCAGTGGTTGACCCCGCTTGCAAGGACCGCCGCATCTGCTACGACGGCCAGGTCGGAATGTGGAACGGCCGGCCGGTGCCTAAAGACATACCCCCCGAGCGGCTTTGCCTGGACGAGTACTCCAAAAACGGCGCGGACATGCTCTCCCGGCTCGGGGACGCCATTTTTTCGTTGGTCATCTGTGACGGCGAAGACCTGTTCGCCGCCCGTGATCTTCTCGGCATTAAGACCCTGTTTTACGGCTGGAAGGACGGCACTTTATATCTTTGCCCCGAGCTCAAGGCCCTGGTTGCCATAACTGATGATGTTTACGAGTTCCCGCCCGGCCACTACATGAAAGGCGACGGCAAGCCGATCGAGTACGGCCGGCTTTCCACCGAGCCGCAGGCTCCGCCTGAAAAGACCGAAGACAAGATCGTGGAACAGGTGCGGTCCCTGATCGAGAGTTCCTTTGACGCCCGGGTGGACTACTCGAGGCCCACCGCCAGCCTGTTAAGCGGAGGTATTGACTCGAGCGTGGTCGCCGCCCTGGGCGCCCGCCGCCACTGCGACAGGTACGGGAGCTCTTCCGCTATCAAGACCTTTTCTCTGGGAGTGGGCGAAAGCGAAGACATCAAAAACGCCCGCATCGTGGCCGAGTTTTTATGCACCGACCATGAAGAGATCATCGTGGGCTTAAACGATCTGGTGGAGGCCCTGCCCGAGGTCATCTATTACCTCGAGCACTTTGACCCGTCTTTAGTGCGGAGCGCGGTGTCAAACTTCCTGGTCTCGAGGCGGGCAAAAGAAAGGGGCGTCGAGATACTTCTCTCCGGCGAAGGAGGAGACGAAATCTTCTGCGGCTACCGACATCTTAAAGGCACCGACGCCTCCGAGCTTTACCGGGAGCAGATCAAATGCCTCGAGTTCCTGCACAGCAACGCATCGCTCCGGCTGGACCGGATGAACCAGTGCAGCTCGGTCAAAGTGGTCGCGCCCCTCATATCGGGCGAGCTCCTGAACTACGCCCTGTCTCTGCCGCCCGACTACAAGGTGAGGCCGCATGAAGGTGAGAACATGGAGAAGTGGGTCTTCAGAAAGGCGTTCGAGAACGACCTGCCGGACGAGATCGTCTGGAGGCTCAAGCAGGAGTTCTCGCAAGGCTCGGGCTCCGCGGACGAGCTTCCGCAGTACTTTGACGACCGGATCAGCGACGCCGAGCTAGAGGAGGCACAGCAGAGACATTCCCTGATCCGGAGCAAGGAAGAGCTTTACTACTTCCGCATCTTCACCGAGAACTTCGGCGAAGGCAAAGCAGTCGAGACCGTAGGCCAGTGGCTTACGCTTTGAGGGGGCATATAATTCCCGAGGAAAGATCAGGAGACACCATTCATAACCTACTCTTCCTTTGGTTTGGCGCTCGTGCTTTTTTCAGCAGCTCTGATTCGGAGCGGGCAACCGGCAAACCCAGAAAATTCTCCCACCTGTAACGATTTTTGCGTCTCGGATACGGCGATGAGGTGCAAGTGGTTGGTCATGAGCCAATAGGCCCGAACGGCCATCCCCCTCTTTGCACCCCTCCTAAATTCGATGCAGGTCACGCAGTCATCCTCGCCGAAGAAAGTCTGCTGCTTGCGGTTGAAGTGCTGTGTCATACTGTTTTTGATGCATGGTGTACCCCGAGCTAAAAAACTTTTCAGCGGAAATATTCAAGGGGGAGGGCTATCTTTCAAGAGCCGCTTCCGTTTTTGCGAGAGGTAAAGGTCGTACCTTTTCCAG
Source organism: bacterium (assembly GCA_046484135.1). Lineage (GTDB taxonomy): Bacteria > RBG-13-61-14 > RBG-13-61-14 > RBG-13-61-14 > DATKZS01 > CAYQTK01. The sequence goes on along the minus strand of JAWOBU010000104.1, from coordinate 22,456 downwards.
GCTTTCTCGTGCAACCCCCGATCCACGCAGGGAGTTGTGTAATAGTAGTAGAGGCCGCTGTCCAAAAAGTGCAACTGGAGGAGATGATGTATGCAGTCTCCCTCGAAGGCATCGTGCTTCACCACCAGGGCAATTGTGTCCTCGTCGAGCCACGCAGCTTCCTGAACTCTGCAACAGGTCCCGGCGAAGTAGAGTCTGGCATCCAGGTTTTCATCCTGGTCTATAAGTCGGGCCTCAGTGTCAGGCCCTCCACGCTGGGAGAATATATCCACGCACCTCCGTCCCCGGGGAGAGAAAATGCACCTCTCAAACACATCGGAGTAGTGAGCTGTCGTAAAATTCTCCACGTACCTTCCTGTAACCCACCTCTTTTTGTCCCAGCTTCTCCTTCTCCACACGTGCTTGCCGGGCCGCCTCTGGAACTCTGGGACGGACATGTCTTGCGAGTCGAACCCACCCAGCACCTCGTTCCAGAGCCCCGTCCAGGCGGACAATTCGAGCTCCAGGGCGGGCCACTGCCTGCGGAGAACTTCTTGGGCATCGCCGGCTTCATTGGTTTGTGGGACTTCTTTCCCCTCCAGCTTCCGCCTGAGATCTTCTTGGTTTTTTTCGGTAAGGTACTGCTCCTCCTTAACTGAATAAGGCGATGGCCTTTCGTCCTGCTGGAAAACGGGTTCCTCTTGTTCGTCCTCGGGCCACATCTGCCCTGCCTGGTCTGAAGCTTCCATGGCTCCGCTTATCTTTTCCCTTGTCGAGAGGGCGCCCAACAGTGCGTAGACAATGAGAAAGGCTGCTATAAGCAAGACGGCAAGTGCTTTGTTGTGATCAGAGGCGTTCATTTTTCTTTATTCATTTTCCTTTGGGGTGTTTCAGCTTTTGGAGAAAGGTTGTCCTCCCACGGGCGCGGACCATTTGGGGAAAAGGTTATAAGCTGCTTCAGATTGTAACTCTCTAAATAGACTGTAATCCATTACTCAATCCTCATACAGATAGAGGGCACCATCGAGCAACAGTCAAATCGAGGCGATCTTCCCACCCGCAAGTGTAACATTATAAACCAGCGGCCGAACCGTGCCGGGCACTACCGATCTCGCCGGGATGAGGCTATACTAATGCCATGTCGCGAGTTGAAAGTCAAAGGATTATGTATGGTGTCTTTTGAACTAATGATCTTAAGGGGGTATAGCTCCCGAGAAGGTTTTCGGTTCTTTTGTACATCAAACTTGATGGTGCAAATCTTCCCTTTAAGCCGTTGTATTAAAGCTATCCCGGGCAGACCTTGTCGCGCCATTTTTCCAGCTTCAGGGCTTTATCGCCTTTTCCCAGCTTGTAGTAGCATTCGAGTGCCGACTTGATGGTGGACTCGATCTCGGGCGCGCAGGAGGGAATTTTGTCGCTCCCGTACCCCATGTCTTCCAGCGCTTCTTCATAGGATGAAATTGCGGCGCGGCATCCCAGGGCCCTTTGCATAAGCTCCGCTCTTTTCAAAGTCCGGCGGGTTTCGGGCTTCATCCGGTATGGTTCTTTTTGTTTTTCCTTCTCGGCGCGTTTTTCGCCGGGTTCTGTGGCGGTGGAAGAGTCAAGGCCCTCAAGCTGTTTTTCGGTCGTGGTATCAGCGTCTCGGGCTCCGGCTGTGTCGCCCTTTTCCGGCCCGGTTTCTCCGGCCATCCATCCCCAGGAGGCGGCCTGGTCTTTTTCTTTCTTCTCCGCTTCAGGCGCGGGCGCTTCTTCAGGAGCGGCGGCCTCTTTCTCTGGTTTCCGGCTTTTTGCAGTGCGCATCCGCTCCTCGTCCTCGCGGGCCAGCAGGAAATCGCCGTTCGGTTCGTCGTCCAACCTGGCCACCCCGGCGATGGTATCACCTCTTTTCGCGGAGTCGTCTTTTACTATGGTGGAGGATACCTCCACACTGGCGGAGGCGCCATCCGCCGCGGTCACGCTGGCTCCCGCAAGTGTTTCTCCAGCCGTAGCGGTCCGGCCGGAGAGGACATCGTCTCGCTTGGCCACCAGCACCGACTCTCCCGGCACCACGGTCGCGCCTGACGCGGGGCTTCCGCCCGCCAGCACCGAGGACCCCCCGAGAGCGCCGGAGAGTGTGGAGCCCTCCAAGGTAGCTCCCGCCAGGGTGGCGCCTGCGAGCCCGTCTCTGCCCGCGGTCGAGGCCCTGGCCAGGGAGGTCTCTTTCCCGGCACTATCTTCCGAAAGCAGGCGCGGAGGGGTTACCTTTCTTTCCGAGCTAGCTAAACCGCCCCCTTCGGCCTTCTTTTGCTTATCCATCTCCCGGGCGGCTTCCAGGTACCAATCGTCAGAGGAGGCGACCTCGTTCTTTTGCTCCGGGCCGGAAAAAACCACGAAAAGGCTGAGCCCGACAACCAGGGCCGCGGCCGCGGCAAGCGCGGGGCGGAGCACTTTCTTCCGCCGCGAGTTGGGCCGGCCTTTGTCGCGGGCCCGGGCCATGATCCTGGTTTTGAGATGAGCGGGAGGTTCGGGGTCAGGAAGCTTTTGAAAGGCCCCCACCGTTTTTTTAAGCTCCTCGTACTCGCGGGCGCACTCGGTGCACTCTTCCAGATGGGCCAGGGCCTCCTTTTTCCGGTCCTCCGGAAGCTCGTCATAAAGCAGGTCAACAAGTATCTCGGTTATGTGGTGGCTTTTCATTCTCACCCTTGTGCCAAAGTAAATTTTATTTCACGCAAAGGCGCGAAGCCGCAAAGGTTAAAACAAAGAAATTTCCTCCTTGGCGTCTCAGCGTGATAAAAGTTGTTCGACTCTTTTTTATATTTCGGACATCCGTGTAACAAAGCACTGATCCCCTATTCAATCGTCCCCGAAGTAGCCGGAGGCTGCCAGGGACTTCTTCAGGTTGTTTACCGCATAGTGCATCCTGGTTTTGACCGTGTTAAGCGGCGCGCCCGTCATCTCCGCTATCTCTTTGAAGGAAAGCCCCGCTCTTTCCCGGAGCAGGAACACTTCCCGCTGCTCCTCTGATAAAGATGATAGCGAGTCCTCCAAAAGGGCGGCAAGCTCCGCCGCCCGGGTGTTCTCTTCCGGGTCCGGGTCGTCATGGGCCACCGTCTCGATATAGGAACGGCCTTCCTCCGAAGGGTCGTCCAAAGGCTCGGTCTGCCGGTGCTTGTCGCGGCGGGCCATGTCTATGCACACGTTCCGGGCGATGGTGAAAAGCCAGGCCGCGAACCTGTCCCTGGACTTGTATCTTTTGGCGCTTCGCACCACCTTTACGAACACCTCCTGGTAAGCCTCGTCCGCCCGGTCCGCATTGCCGCTCTGGCGGCAGAGAAACCCGTAGAGCTGCTTGCCATAACGGCTGATCAGCTCCTCGAATGCAGCTTCCGAGCCGTCCTTGAAACGGTCCATGAGCTCTTCGTCGGAAGAGTCCTGAAAAGCGGCAAGCGGCTTTTTTGGTTTTTCTACTCTCATTATTACAAACGCATGGGCCGGGTTTTGGTTTTACATGCACTATGCGAGAAACAAGGACACGTCTCCAAAGTCGGACACGTTCTTCCCGTAGTGGGCGCGGAGGACCTTGCCGTCCGGTGAAAGCAGGAACGCGCCCGGCATCTGGAACTCGTCTCCTTCAAACCTTCCGTGCATGTGGCCTTTAAAGGTCGCCCGGATGGTGGCGCCCATAACGGAAGGCGTCATGTACTCCCTGGCGCCGCCCCTTCGGAGCCCGAACAGCTCGTAAAGGCTTTTTTCCCGGTCGGGCACCAGCAGAAAGGGGATTCCGGCGCGCTCGGCATAGCTTGCCGCCCGCTTGGGGGTTGACTGCACCACTGCCGCCAGGGTGATGGATTTGTCCTGGAAGCTCTGCCAGCCGTTTTTCAACTCCTCGATCTTGTCCTTGCAAAGCGGGCAGCCCAGGTGGCGCAGAAAGAACAGCGCCAGGTTGCCGGACGAGAAATCCGCGGGATAGCTCCACTGTTTGCCCGTATGATCGCTGAAGCTGAAGTCCGGGGCCTGATCGCCTGCCGCATAGGTCATTAAACACTCCTTGTAAACAGAATTAGACTCCCACGCTGGCGCCGGGTTTCCCGGCAGGAAGGAGTTTAGTGCATTGGTTTATTAAACCAGAATCAGGGCGGCTTTTGCAAGAGGAAAGAGGCTTGGGTCTACTCGCAGAGAGCCAGGGAGTGGCTGTTAGCTGCCTCCACGGCTTTAACACTACAGAGCCCTTTAACCTTTACCGGCTTGAAACGGGCAAGGTTGGTTCCGTCGCCGAGCTGTCCGTTATGGTTCTGACCCCAGGCGCGGACGGTCCCGTCTTTCAAAAGGGCCAGGGAGTAATAGTCGCCCGCGGATATCGCGGCCACATGATCCAGGCCCTCGATCTTTGCCGGAGTCCGCCTGCTTACGGTGGTCCCGTCCCCCAACTGGCCATAAGCGTTCGATCCCCACGACCATACGTGGCCTTCCCGGTCCAGGGCCAGGCCATGCTCGTATCCTGCGGACACCGACTTGATCCTGGAAAGGCCGGGGACCTTTCCCGGTTTTTCATCATGGTTGTCTTCTGTCTTGCGGCCCAGTTGACCCCGGACGTTGTGGCCCCAGGAAAAGACATCGCCTTGTTGATCCGCGGCCAGGTGGAGGTAAATATCGCCGGAGATGTCCGTGATATTTTCAAGGCCGGGCAACCGGGCAGGAGAAGCCGGGGGAGCAAGTCCAAAAGACCATACCCTGCCGTCCCTGGTAAGAGCGAAACCGTGGCTTACCTTGACCGCATCATCCAGTCCTTTTACTCTTACGGGATCGTCTCCCCTCCGAATAGGCAAGAACCCCCACGCCCACACCGTGCCGTCTTTGCGCACGGCAAACGAGCTGTTCAGATCGCCGTGGACGGCGGTAACTCCCGAGAACCCCTCTCCACTGCAGGAAAATCCGCTCTTTCCTATGCGGCGGGGGCGATGGAAATCAATGTCCTCTGCCCATTGTCCAAGGTCGTACTTTCCCCATCCCCACACCGTGCCGTCCTTTTTCAAGGCCAAAGAATGCATGCTGCCTGCGGACACTTCCTGAACACGGGAGATGCCTTTCACCCGCACCGGCCTTTCCCGGTCTATAACGGCGCCGTCGCCGAGCTGGCCGCTAAAATTACTCCCCCAAGCCCGGACCGTGCCAGGCGGTTGCGGCTTTTTTACACGCACGTAAACCCCGGCGGTGTTGCTCTCCCTGCCGTTCGCAACCACCCGCCAGGTAAACTCATCCTTGCCGGTGAAGCCTGCTTCCGGGTAGTAAGTAAGGCGGCGATCCGACACCTTGACGGTGCCGGAAGAAGGAGGAGAGATAATCCGGTAAGAAAGGTCTTTTAAATCCGAGGCGCTCTCCACCGGCAGGGACACGGACACCGCCTCGCCTTTAAGGGTGTCAGCGGACACGGAGAAGGCCCGAACAGAGGAAGGGCCTCCTCCTTCCACCGCCAAGGAGTGATACCATCCCGCTCCTACAGTGACGATGCCGGAAAGACCCGCCAGTTGGAAAGGACCCCTCTTAGTATCCCTTTCCTTGCCGAGCTGCCACTCCAGGTTCCTGCCGGAGACCCACACAGTTTTATCCCGGCCGAGCACGACGGCGTGGTCGTAACCAAGGGCCGCCTCTTTTACTGCCGGGAGCTCGGAAAGCTTTTCCAACGAGGGGAGTGAGTTTTTCTTCAAACGGTAGGCATCGCCGCTCTCGGATACCAGCAGGGTCCGGCGGCCGCCTGCGAAAACTTTTTTCACCCGGAAGGGAAGCTCCATGGGTTGCGGCACAAGGCTGTCCGACGGCCGGCCGTGTTCGTTGGTTGCCTGGCCCCTTCCAAATGAGAAGAGCATACCGCGGGAAGTCAAGACATAGGACCGGTGTCCCGCGGCAGCTATTGCCGTACACTCCGGCAGTCCCTCCACTTTTACCGGGACCCCCCGGTCTTTCTCGTCGCCGGTGCCCAGTTGTCCGTGCCCGTTCTCGCCAAAGGCATACACCGATCCGTCTTTACCCAGCGCCAGCACGTGATTATCGCCGCCGGCCACTGACTTCAAACCTTCGAGCTTATAGGCCCGTACCGGCCGGAACCGCTGGGTGTGACCGGTGGCGTCCCCGAGCTGGCCCGCGTCGTTGGCTCCCCAGCCCAGCAGCTTCCCCTCACGCGTCAAGGCCAGGGAATGATTCTCCCCGCACGCCACTGCCACCGCTCCGGTTACGCCTTCCACCCGGACGGGCTCATCGCGGTCCTTCAGGCTGCCGTCTCCCAACTGGCCTTGAGAGTTGCATCCCAAAGACCAGACCGTGCCGTCCGCCCGCAGAAACAAACTGTGACAGCGGCCGCCGGACGCGGCCACCACCTCGTGCAGGCCGGGCACCGCCGCGGGCCGGACCGTAAAGGAGTCGAAAAAACGGGAGTTGCCGCACTGGCCGCTGGTGTCTTTGCCCCAGGCCCAAGCCTTTCCCCACGACTGCAATGAGCCGGGCTCGGTTTCACAGCCGGGCAGAAAAAGAAGACACAATAGTGCGGCCAGAAACTTAAAACTAATAGAATTCATTGATTTCATGGCCTCTGTTCAAAACAGACGACAAAACTTGAACGAGCTTTCAATCAAACTGAACACCTGTTCGCATTATAACACAACAGTTCATGGATGCCAGCACAAATTTCGATAAAAAAGAAAAAAGTAAGCGTCCGAAGGTGCCCCCGGCCGGCCCCTTAACATAATCCCTCACGCAAGTTCCTGATCATAAACGACAATAAAATTTTTTCAAATTCGTGCTTTTCAAATTAAACCGTTAGTGTTATTATATATTCCTGGTTAGGCGGGAAGTAAAAGGGGCTTTCGAGTTGGAGAAAAGCTGGAAAGATGAATGCGGGATCGCGGGAGTATTCGGTCATCCTGAGGCTTCGAACATAGCCTACTTGTGCTTGTACGCACTTCAACACAGGGGACAGGAAAGCGCGGGAATCGTATCCTCGACCGGCAGGAACATGTACTCCCACCGGTCCATGGGTCTGGTTCAGGACGTGTTCAACGAGGACATCCTGCGCAAGCTCCCCGGTCACGTGGCCATCGGGCACGTCCGGTACTCCACCGCGGGTTCCTCGCTTCTGAAAAACGCCCAGCCTTTTGCCATTGACTCGAGCCGGGGCAGGCTGGCGGTGGCGCATAACGGCAACCTGGTGAACGCCCGGACCCTGCGGGATCGGCTGGAGGACAAGGGCGCCATCTTCCAGACCTCGATGGACACGGAAGTGATCGTTCACTTGATGGCCCAGAACGGGGCCACCAAGCTTATTGACAAAATAAGTCAAGCGGCGAACCAGATACTGGGGGCTTTCAGCCTGGTCATGATGAGCGACCACCAGTTGGCTGCCTGCCGCGACCCGTGGGGGTTTAGGCCCCTGGTGCTGGGCAGGATAGACGGGGCCTATATTGTGGCGTCCGAAACCTGCGCTCTCGACCTGGTGGGAGCGGAGTACATAAGGGAGGTCGAGCCGGGCGAGGTCATCATCATCTCCGAGGAGAACGGCCTGGAGAGCTTCCGGCCGGTGCCCAAAAGGGACCACTGCCGGTGCATTTTCGAGCAAATCTACTTTGCCCGGCCCGACTCGCAGGTGTTCGGCCAGTCCGTATACGACGCCCGCATCCGGCTGGGGCAGAAGCTCTGGGAGGAGCACCCGGTAGACGCGGACGTGGTGATCAGCGTGCCCGACTCCGGCCGGGTGGCTGCCATGGGTATGGCCAAGGCGTCCGGCATTCCTTACGAGGAGGGCCTGATCCGGAACCATTACGTGGGCCGGACCTTTATCGAGCCTTCCCACGCCATCCGGCATTTCGGGGTCAAGGTGAAGCTGAACGCGGTCCGGAGCGTGCTGGAAGGAAAAAGGGTGATAGTGGTGGACGACTCCATTGTTCGGGGGACCACCTGCCAGAAGATCGTGACCATGCTCCGGGAGATGGGGGGGGCCAGCGAGGTCCACATGCGGATCAGCTCGCCGCCGGTGACCCATCCGTGCTTCTACGGGATTGACACTCCTACCAAGGAGGAGCTCGTTTATAACGTAATGGAAGGGTCCATGGAGAAGGTAAAGGACTTTATAGGAAGCGAATCGCTGGGATACCTGTCTGTGTCCGGCATGAGAGAAGCCATCTGCGGCAAGGACCTGGGCAAGGGATACTGCGACGCATGTTTTACCGGGGACTACCCGGTCGAGATCGTGGACGATCTCAAGAGCAAGCAGTTGAAGCTCTTCATCCGGGAGGTGGGCTGAGCTGTCTGCCCGGTATGCCAGGTTATAGAAAATTTGAAACATTTTTCACAGATATGACTCTAACCAGTCAGAGCTTATTATATAAGTAGCGCGAAAGAGGGTCTTAAATGGCAAAAAGAAGGAAAAAGAAGAAAACCAAAAGGACGTGCTTGAGGTGTGATCGGGTGTTCATGAGCGAGGGCATCTACAACCGGATTTGCCCCAATTGCAGGGAGTCCAACGCCAACATCGCCATGTATCCGCATGATTCCGCCTATGATTCTCCGCAAGGGGACATCAGTTCTCGTAGGGATTAACCGGCGGTTATTGTTAACTTAAAAAGGATTTATATCCAAAGCGTTTTCTCAAAACCGGTAGTCCTCAAACCGGCAGGAAGGGTGTGCCCCGGCGCGTTCCGGAAAAAGGTGTTTTTGGCGAACGAAAAATGCGCAAAAAGCAGACAGGATAAGTGCGTCCGGTAGTAGCGTATCACATTAGAATTTGTAAATTGCGTGCGAGCGACTGATACCGCGAGTAAACTCGCTCGCACAAAATACTGTTTTCCGTGACCTACAAAAACAATTGTGAGCAAATAGTAGAGGTACAGAAAAATGTGTGAATCAACCGCGTTCATAGCCCGGGGAGACGACGAAGAGCTTTTCTTAAAAGACGTGGTCAGAATAACCCCCCAACACCAAGGGATCCTGCTGGTGGAAAACCTCCTCGGAGACCAGAAAGAGTTCAAAGGCTCCATAAAAGAAATAGACTTCATGGGACATAAAATACTGCTCCAACCCGGGTAATCCCGGAAATCAACCAAACACCCCTCCTCCTCTGCATCAAGTTCTATTTCTCTTGTTCAAAAAGCTCTCCTCGCAGTCCATGTTCCAATCGTCCCTGCCGGCGGAGTAGTGAAAGACTGATTAGTTTTGTTTTTGCTTGGCGGAGGAGAGTTCTTCAAGCTCCTGGAAGCACTTGTTGGCTTTGGCTTTCTCGTCCAGGTCGTTAAGCAGGTGGCAGTAAAGCTCCTTGGAGGTGGGAGTGGGGGGATTGTACTTGAACATTGTTTCGAGGTGTTTTCGGGCTTTTTCGAGCTTTCCGGTCTGGGCCAGGAAAACGGCGAGGTTGTAGCGGTACTCTCTGTTGCGGGGCGATGCTTCCACCGCCAGCCGGAAGAGGTACTCCGCCCGTTTCACCTGCCCGCGGGACCTTTCATAATTTGCCACCACGCTAAGCGCATAAGGGTCGCGCGGGATTGCCTCGAGAACTTTGCGCGCCCACCTTACCGCTTCCCGGGTTTGTCCGCGCTCGTTATACTGGGCGATAAGCATACCCGCGGCGTTCGAGTTCTCGGGGTCCAGCTTAAAAGCCTCTTTCAGGTCCTCGAGCGCCTTACCGGTCATGCCTTCCTTCAGGTATCCCTTGGCGCGGCGATACAGCAACATGGAGAGCTTTTCCTCGGCGAACTCGGCCGGGAAAGCGCCCTGGCAGCGATGAATCAGGTTGTACCAGTTCTGAATGCGTAAAGCGGCGTTGCCGCCTTCGCCCTCCGGCTGCCGCGGCGCAAGCCGCTTATGAAGGGTACGGTAGTAGATAGACCGGTTTAAGTGGAAGTCCTCGAACAGCTTCTCATCTTCCGCATCAGCGCCGCTCACGATGGATGAGGCCGGCTGATGGGCCGACAGGATAGTGATAAGAATTTCAGCTATCCTTTTATCTTTCTCCTGTTTCTTGATTTTGGGAAGCATAAACTCGAGCTGCCTGCGATCATCCGTATGGAGCGGCCCTTCGCCAGCAACCTGCCTTATGGTGTCGGGCCCCATCACAAAGCGGGCGAGGAGCTGGCGGGGACGGTTGATGTTCACCCTTGCCAGGTCCTCGGCGATTTTTTTTCTGCCCGCCCTCTTTATGAACTTCTCCAGGTCCACTTCAATCGGCTTCGTTGATCCGATCAGAAAGTAGTCCACCGCGGGCTTGCTCTCCCATATGGTGGAGTTTTCGAACACGTCCTGGAAGGTCCGGAGCAGCATCTTCACGGTATAGGAGTCCATGTCATAGGCCCCGATCCAGATGAGCGCCACTCCGCCTGGCTTTAGATGTTTTTTCATGATGCTGAAGAACTCGCGGGTAAAGAGCACGCTCATGCCGGCGATCCAGGGGTTGGAGGGCTCGGCAATGATAACGTCATAACGCTTTTCGGAGAGGTCCAGGAAATGCCTGCCGTCATCCAGTATAAGGTTGAAGCGCGGGTCTTCGTAATCGAGCTTGCTTACTCCCTCCTCCTTGAACAGGCGGCTGGCGGAGACCACCGCCGGGGATATCTCGGCACAGTCCACCTGTTCCACGGGGTGGAGCAATGCGCTTCCCGCGGAGACGCCGGAGGCCAGCCCCAGCATCATTATTTCTTTCGGGTGAGGATGGAGCAGAAGGGGAAGGTGGGCCGAGAGCACCTGGGTGGGCATGTCCTTCTTGGAGGAAGCGTCTACCTTGCCGTTGATGGTCAGCGTGCGGACCAGGGTGCGACGCCATTCCATGACCGATACCGTGGCCTCCACCCCCGCCTCGTGAAAAAGAATCCGCTCGTTGTCGTGAAGGAAGTCCCGGAGGTCCAGGCTTTCCGGGAAGTCCTTCTCCAATATCTCCGAGTACATGTAAGGACCGCTGTTCATGAAAAGAGGGTCCCATTGCGGCACCAGCAAGATGCCGCCGGTTGCGGCGCCGGCCAGGCCGACCGCCGCTCCCCACCGGAAAAGACGCCTGCCTCCCGGCGAGACCAGAAGCCATATCACGCCCACTGCCACGCTGATGGCGGTGGCAGCGAGCAAAGCGTTCTCCAGACCGAGAAACCGGATGAAAACATGGGCCGCCAGAAACGCACCCACGATGCCGCCCACCGTGTTGAAACCGAACACCTGGCCGGCAGGCTCGCCCACCCCGGTTTCAATGCTGCCGATGATCTTGACCACTACCGGGAAGAGCGCTCCCATGGCAATGGTGGGAACCAGGATCAGCCCGAAAGCCGCGGCGAACCGGACAAGCTGGTACATGCCGAACCGGGCCTGGTAATCGCGACTCCAGTAGAACATCTCGATGGTGACCGACTCGAACAAGGGGATGACGGCAATAGCGGACAGGCCGATCAAAACCTCGAGTCCTGCGGCCAGAAGGAGACGGCTTTTCATGCGGTCCACCACCGGGCTGATGATGAAGCCGCCCAGGGCCAGCCCTCCGATAAAGGAGGCGAATATTATTCCCACCGCGTAAGTGGAGCTTCCCAGCGAAAGGGACAAGGCCCGCGCCCAACCCACCTGGTAGACCATGGCGCAAAGACCGGAGACCGCATAACCCCACAGGAACACCCAGGAGAGAAAAGTCCTTCGGCCGGCGCGGCCGGCGGCCGCCTTCTCCCCGGACGCTTCGGTCCGGACCCGCCGGAAGTAAGGAATCGCCAAAGCGACCGCCAGGATTGAAACATTCAGTACGGCGGCCACGCCTATGGTCCGGAAAAGACCGAGCGACGGTATCAGTAAAAAGCCGGCAAGAAGGGACCCGGCCATGGCCCCCAGGGTGTTGGAGGCGTAAAGAACGCCGGCGACCGCTCCGAACCGGGACTTGCTGGAAAGCACGCCCTTGATGAGGACCGGAAAGGTGGCGCCCATCAGGGTGGTGGGGATGAACATCACCAGGGCGCTTATCAAAAAGCGATAGAAGTCGAACCCGAAAGAGGCAGCACCGAAAAGCTCTCTTCCCACCTTGAGCACGGGAACCAGAGCGGGTATAAGCAGAGTGAGCAAGAACGCGGAGACACCCACCAGGCCTTCCAGCACGGCGTAGACCACGAAAGGCCGGCTCTTGCGCCGGTCAATGTAGCGGCCTCCCAGAAAGCTCCCCAGCGCCAGGCCGCCCATATAGGCCGCCAGCACCGCAGTCAACGACCGCGTCGAGCCTCCGGCAACCACCGAGAACTTCCGCACCCACGCAACCTCGTAAACCAGCGCCGAAGCTCCCGACAAAAGAAAAAGAAAGCTCACCAGCACCAGGATATGCGCTTTGCCCGATCTGTCTGTTCCAGCCTCAGTCAGAGCCAGGACCTCCTTGTTTAATGGGAAATATCCTAGGGGCAGATGCTCAAAGAGTCAAATACAGCGTCCTCGGCAAGGATGACACTGTAATAAATGATCGAAGTTGACACAAGCCCCGGCTTTTTCTATATTGGCCTGGACTTTGGCGGGCCGCTCATTCAGGAGGAGGACAAAGAGTGAGTGAAAGCAGGCTTCAGGAGGACATGCCCCGGCTGGGCGTAGGCAGGTCCCTGGCCTATGCCGCGGGCATGGTTCCGGCTGCTTACGGGGTGCAGCTTATCACCAACTGGCTCATGTACTACTATTACCCGGGCGAGGGCAAGGGCAAGATGTACATGGCGCTGGGGACCTACGTGGTCATCCAGCTTATCGGCCGGGTGGTGGACAGCGTGGCCGATCCGTTGGTGGGCTATATCAGCGACCGGACCCGCAGCAGGTGGGGAAGACGCATCCCCTACATCATCTTCGGCACTCCGGTTCTCGCCGTAACCATGGCGCTGATGTGGTTCCCGCTGACCGAGGGGCCGTCCATGGCCAACAACATCTGGCTGGCCGTGAACCTGTCCGTGTTCTGGTTCGCCTACACCGTGGTGGTCGCTCCCCACCTGTCGCTCTTGCCGGAGATCGCGCCGGAGAACGAGGAGCGAAACCGCCTGGGAGGATGGATGGCCCTCGGGGAGGTCCTGGGTTACATCATCGCCCTGGTGGGATTCGCCATTCTTATCGAGACCTTTAAGGAAGGCGTATCTTTCGGTCCCATATCTTTCTCAAACGGCTTCAAGTTCGTGGGGGTCATAGCCGGGGTGTGGATACTGATCCTTTTCTGGCTTACCTGGTGGTTCATAAAAGAGAAGCCCGCGGCCAGGTCCAAGGAGGTCCCCTTCAACTTCTTCCAGGCGGCAAGAGAGACACTCAAGAACCCGACTTATCCTCCCTTTCTCATCATGATCGCGCTGGTGCGGCTTTTGGTGGACGTGGTGTTCGTGCTGGTTCCCTATTACACGGTGGCCACCCTGGAGCTGGTAGAAGGGGACGTGGCCATCTTCCAGGGGTGCATGATCATAGGCTCGGTCTTTTTCTTTCCCGTGGTCATAAAGCTCGCGAACATAAAGGGCAAGAAGTGGGTGTTCAACAAGGGGCTTCTGTCTTTCGCCATCGTGCTTCCCTTGCCGGTCATCCTTCCTTTTCTGCCCATTGATTCCGCCGGCGGACTCAAGATCGCGGGAGCCATCGTGTTTGCCAGTTTCGCGCCGGGCGCCGCAGTGTTCCTGGTTTTCTCCCGGGTGGTGCTTACGGACATCATGGACTTTGACGAAAAGGTCACCGGCTACCGCCGGGAGGCCATGTACAACGGGATCGAGGGTCTCATCACCAAGCTGGCCGCGGGCATGGCCCCGGTTATCGTGGCGCTCAACTTCTTTCTGTTCAGCGAGGGGAAGGGCATTCTTACCGCTTTTGTCATGAACGCCCTCATAGGACTGATAGGGTACCTGGTTTTTAAATCGTACCCGATCGAGAAGTAGCCATGCCCATAGGAAAATACTGCCAGATAACGGGAGAGCGCAAAAGGCGCAACCAGATCAAGGCCGAGGTATACGGCGTAACGGTGACCGCGCCTGCGCTCATGGAAAAGGTCTACGGCGAGAAGCCGGCGACCCGCGAGGAGGTCCGCGCCATGGTCCGCTTTTGCGCGGTGTGCGGGGCGGAACAGCCTTCTCCCCTGCCGGAGCACTGCGTATCGTGCGGAGCGCCCCTGACCGCAGAGGTCGGCGACCGGGAGCTCGGGAAGCTGGGAGAAAAGCCGGGCCTTTGGGAACGGGTGCTGGCGTTTCTGATAGACCTTTTTATCATCGGGCTTCTGATCGCGGCGGTGGTGTGGGGCCTGGGCCAGTTAGAGGCGTCCTTTGCAGAGCCGGGCCGACAGGAGATCACTGAAGGAATGACCCTGGCCAAGCTGTTCGTGATCTTAAGGGTCTTAATTGCGGTCGCGGTGTTTATTTTGTACCACACCATCTTGGTGGCGGTCGCAGGGACAACGCCCGGCAAGTTCGTGTTCGGAAGCAGGGTGTACCTCAAAAACGGCTCTCCCCGCGTCGGGCTCGGCAAAGCCTTTATAAGGAGCGCCCTTTACCTGTTTACCATCTACGTGGTGCCGGTGGGACTGTTGCCGCTTGTCTTCCAGGAGCCGCCCGCAAAATGGGTCTCCATCCTGGAGAAGGACGCCATGTTTCACGATACCCTTACCGACACCGAAGTGATAAAAACCAGGCACGAAGCATAAGACCGCGGCATCCTCTCCCTCGTTCATTTGATCCTTCAAAAGGCCCGGGATTTGCATAACATGGAAATTATATAAACCGCACCAGCGGACTGTGGCAAAAACGCTTCGGAGGTTCTAAAACATGATGCGAAATTCCACCATTATCGGGACCGGCTTTCACGTGCCGGAAAATGTTGTAACCAACCACGACCTGGCCGAGATCATGAACACCTCGGACGAGTGGATCCGGGAGCGGACCGGCATCCGGGAGCGGCGCTACGCGGGCGACGGCGTCGGTCCCGCGGACATGGGCAAGATAGCCGCGGAAAAAGCGCTCGAGGACGCCGGTCTTACAAACGACGACATTGACATGATCATCTTCGCCACCTTGAACCCGGACGTGTTCTTTCCCGGAAGCGCCTGTATGCTCCAGAGCAAGATGTCCTTCGGAACCATACCCGCCCTGGATGTTCGCCAGCAGTGCTCCGGCTTCCCCTACGCCGTCTCCGTGGCAGACCAGTTCATCAAAACCGGCACCTACGACCGTATCCTGGTGATAGGAGCGGAGAACCACTCCTCCGGGTTCGAGTACTCGGACCGCGACCGGGCCACTACCGTTCTTTTCGGGGACGGGGCCGGCGCGGTCATCATGGCCCCCGCCGAAAACGACGACCAGGGAGTCTTGAGCTTTGCGCTCCACGCCCAGGGAGAAAACTACGACAAGCTGTGGCTGCCCGCTCCCAGGTCCGACCGGACCCCACGGATCAGCTACGAGATGATAGACAACGGAGATATCTGTCCGAAAATGGACGGCAGGGCCGTGTTCAGCCACGCCATTCCCCATTTCTGCGAGGTCATGAACGAGGCCCTGGGAAAAGCAGGATATGAAGCTTCCGACCTGGACCTGTTTATCCCCCACCAGGCCAACGAAAGGATCACCCGAATGGTGGCAAAAAAAATGGGACTGCCGGACGAAAAGGTGGTGTCCAATATTGACCGCTATGGAAATACTACCGCGGCCACCATCCCCATCTGCATGTGCGAGGCCCGAGAGGAAGGAAGACTCAAAAAAGGTGACCTCCTTATATGCGCGTCCTTCGGCTCCGGCTTTACATGGGCGGCATTCCTCATGAGATGGACGGTCTGAAACCGGACGCCGGCGCGAGTCCCAAAGCTTATCTCATGCAAAGGCGCGAAGACGCAATGAAAAAAATCAGAAGAAAAAGCAGGATCTCGACTTTTTAAGCTCCGGGCCTTTTGCAAAAAACCGGAGGTCTGGCGGGAGAGACCGGGAGGTCTCGATCCGCTGATGCTTTCCGGCCCGGACAATCGCAACGGCCGCGATTTCTTTTACTTACCTTTGCGAGTCCGCGCATGGCCCGGGCCAGTTCTTATCTTAAGGTTTGACTTCGTCCTTTCGCTCCTGGTATGCTTGTGCTTGTAAAAGGCTTTTTCATGGAAAAAAACAGCTTCTGGATACGAACCTTCCGGCCCGCAGCCATTGCCTTTGCTGTAATGACGGGTTCCTACCTGGCTTACCAGTACAGCTCCGGGATCAACTCGGCTTTTCTTCACCAGGCGGTGGCCAATATCTCGGCTGTGCTTCTTTTTTTCAGCATCGGCTTTTCCGTTTACGTCATCTATCCTTTGTCCTTTCTGGGCGGCGGATCGCTCATGGAGCGGGTGGTTTTTTCTTTTTTAAACCCCCTGGCCTGGGCCACCAAGGAGGTCTTCCGGGTCGCGCAGGTCTTTGGCTTGGAGGAAGCGTTATACTTTTATCTTAATCCTCTTAACCTGGGTCTTTTCTTTTTCGTTTTGGGAGGCATGGGTCTTTGCGAGCTCTTGTGCCGCAGGTCGAGCCGCAAGCGGGGGAAGGAGATCAAGGTTTTCAGCCTGCCGGCAGTGGCCGCGCTTTTGGCCGGCTTTTCGGTGGCCGTTTTCATCCTGGCCTGGGGCATGGGCGTTCACTCGTTTTATATCTTCCAGGAAGGCTACAAGTTTCTTTTCCGTTGAGACGGCAAAATGTCGCCGCGGAAGTAGCGTTTTCATTCCACCAGCTTGGCCTTGATGATCATCTCTTTTAACTCCGTCAGAAGCTCCTCGGACTGAAGTACGCGGGAGAGGTGCTGCTTGAACTCCTCGGCGTTATTGATGGTTATGTACTCGAAAGGATAGGTGAGAAAGTTGACCATGGTTACCGGGAATATCTGGAGCTGGTGGATCACCCTGATCACGTTGATAAAGTGACCCTCCAGGAAAGGCGACCTGATACAAAGATCGAGATGAAGCTCCTTCAAGTCGTCGTTGTGCTTGTCCTCGCCCACCCCGTCGTCGCTCGTGCCCTTCCAGGTCTCCAGAACATGGGCCTCCAGGACCCCCTCCGTGGCCTGGCTCAAGTAGTCCGACTGCTCACGGAGTATCTTTCCGGGAGTCTCGATGTCCTTAAGCCGTGGGATCGTGCCCCATAAGTTTTCACCAGACATGAACGCCTCCTTGTCGTCCTCCCGGCCGGTTAAACCGGCGGCCGACTCCCGGCCAAGCTCTGGCCGCGAACGGCTCCATTATTGCGCCCGGACCGGTAAAATTCAAGGATCAACGTATTTAAAAGCGAGTTACTGAACAATGTACATGAGCGAGACAGAATTTGTGCTGCTCCTTATAAAGGTTTTTTGCGTTTTGCGCATTCTCGGCTGCCGGCGGGGAGGGGCCGGACCGGTTCCGGCCTTTTCCCTGTCCCCGCCTGTCTGCCCTGTCTGCGTGCCTGTCTGCGTGCGGAACGCACAGGCAGGCGTGCCGGCAGTGGCAAATTCAGCAGACATCCGATAGAATGAAAACGGAAGAGATGAGAAGATGATGTCAGGCTTGCCGGTTCATTTAAAGTTGAAAGGCAGGCTCGCGGTGATAGCGGGCGGCGGCGAGGTCGCTCTTCGCAAGGCCCGCAACTTTCTGGACGCAGGCGCTCTGGTCAAGGTGATATGCCCGGTCGCCTCTCCCGGACTGCACCAGCTTGCCGAGCAAGGGAAGGTAGAGCTTGTCGAGCGGGCTTATCAAAAGGGCGACCTTTCCGGGGCGTTTATATGCGCGGCCTGCGCGGACGATCCCGAAGTCAACCAGGCGGTGGGGGACCATGCCCGCGAGCTAGGCGTGCCCGCCAATATAGCGGACGACCCGGAAGGCTCCGACTACCAGGTCCCGAGCTACTTCCGGCAGGGGCCGCTCGTGCTGTCGCTTTCCACCTCGGGCGCCAGCCCGGCAGTGGCCCGGACCTTGCGCAGAATGATCCAGTCCTACCTGGGCGAGAACATGGGCAGGGCCATCGAGCGGATCAACCGGTTCCGGGAAGACACGGTCAAAAAGGACATCGAGCGGCCGGCCGACCGGGTCCGGTTCTGGGAAGAAGCGCTGACTCCGGAGATTCTGGAACTCGCCCGGCAGGGAAAGACCAACCAGATAGAAGCGCGGCTTCTCGATTCTCTCCAGAGGTTCAAGGAAAACCAGGGGAAGGACTCTTAGAGCGTCCTGCGGATTTCTGCGGGGATTGACCCGACTTTATTCGGGAGTGGAACGGCCGTAGGGCGAAAGGAGCCTGGGGTCGTCGCTCTGAAGAGCGTCCACTCCGTCTTCCGAAAGCTTAAGCAGCATTTGTTTATCGTTCACCGGCATGGTGATAACGCGTAGCTCGTACTTGTGGGCCAGCTTGATCATGGGGCCGGTGGCGAACTCGGTCAGGGTTCCTACTGCGTCCGCTCCCAGAAGGCGGGCCTCTCCCAATGTAAGCGCCGGATAGGGCCAGGAGACGCAGATGCTGATCCGCGGGTTCAGCTTCTCGACCCACACACAAGTCAAAACATGGTAGCAGCCCACGATCACCATGTCGGTCATACCCGTGTCTTCGATGTCTTGCACCAGGGTCTCGGCCCGGTCCCGCGGAGGTCTCTTCACGTCCAGGTAAACCCCCATGTTGTGCCGGCGGGCGAACGAAAGCACCTGCCGGAGAGTGGGCACCCGGTGGCCCGACCGGGTGCGAAGCTTTTTGACCTCGGCAAGCGTCATGTCCCGCACCTTGCCGGCGCCGTCCGTGGTCCGGGATACGTCCGCGTCGTGCATGATCACGTACACGCCGTCCCTGGTCATCCGGGGATCGCACTCGATTATGTCCACGCCGTGCTGCCGGGCGATCTCGAACGCGGCCATGGTATTCTCGTCCGCCAGCAGCGTGGTCCCGCGGTGGCCCACCGTAACCGGCCGGTCGTCCCGCCAGGGGGAGGCTTCCGCCGGCAGGGACAACAACATCGCGAGCAACACGGAGGCTGCGGCAATCCTTCGGACTATCATGCGGCAAGAAAACATGGTCTGTTCCTTTCTGGAGTCTCTTGCAAAATTTTTAATTCCGGTGGGGGGAGCGAGCTCCCTGTCTGCGTGCCTGTCTGCGTGCCTGTCTGCGTGCGGAACGCACAGGGAGGCGGAACGCGATTTTTCGAGACCGGGAGGTCTCTCCCACCCTTTAGCCGGTCTTTTTGCAAAAGGCTCTTCTGGTTAAAAATTTTATCCTCACCTTCCATCCTCTTAAAAAAGCGGACCGGTGGAAATGAGATGTGGGCTTGTCTTCGGGGCGGCCCGCCCGTTCGTCTGCGAACGGGTGGGTTCACAGGGTAGCCGCAGCAGGATATAATACAGTACTATGATTCATTGATCAACCTCTTGTGAACCTGTAAACCCACTCATCCTCGGAAGGATGAGTGGGCCACCCACGGGTTACGGGAGGTCTGAAGCTTTTAGAAAGTTTGAAAAACGGGGGAGCTTCACCGTATGTTGCGTTGACGCGCAAACAAATCGAAGTTAGACTTATTATTCAGACCTGCCAGTGGTGGGCGTAGCTCAGTCGGTAGAGCACCGGGTTGTGGCCCCGGTGGTCGCGGGTTCAAATCCCGTCGCTCACCCCATAAACGAAAATCCTCTTCTTATACAAAACGCGGACACACAAGGACAAGACTGCGGACAAAGCCGGCTCCTCAAGCAGGTCGGAGCTATCAAGCAATCCTGCTTTAAATACAAGTCATGGACTGCGGGGGTCATTCTGGATACAAACAAAAGACCGCGATTCTCGTATAAAACACCATAACTGGAACACCCATAAAGGGAGACCTCGAAAATCCCGGCTTGGCCGCCGAGCCTTAAAACTTACTTGCGACATGGCCTACCCTTGGTCAGGAAAACAAAGGCATGAGGCGGGCGGGAAAGCGGAAGGACCAGGGAACACACATCCTTGACAAGATTACAACCTTGTGTTATGAAAGGTCAACATATTAACCGCCAAATAGCTACAGAAAGTTAATTGTGTTAAAATTATTAAAAAAGGAGAAGGTGCCAGGTTGACAACCTCTAATAACCGGCATAATTGTTGCGATGTACCAAGAGAGAAAAAATTTTTATAGAGAACTTGAAGAAAAACGTCAATCAAAGCTTTTGATTTATATAACCGGCGACAGGGAAAATCGCCAGACTCAAATAAGCCATGATGTCATTGATCTATTCGTCAACCATCTTGACAGTATTGGCGATGTTGACAAACTATCCCTTTACCTTTACACAACTGGAGGTATTACTTCTGCGGCTTGGACATTGGTAAACTTGATAAAGCAGTTTTGTAAAGAATTTGAATTGATTGTTCCACGTAAGGCTCACAGCGCAGGTACACTTATATGTCTCGGAGCGGATAAAATAGTAATGACCAAACAAGCAACACTCGGGCCAATAGACCCCAGCGTAAATACTCCATTAAATCCGGTAGGCAATACCGATATCATGCAAAAGAATACAGTCCCGGTTAGCGTTGAGGACATTAACGCATATCTTGATGGTGCCAAAAGGCATTTAGGAGAAAAAACCGATTTGACGGAAATATTTTCTCTTCTTAGTGAAGAAGTTCATCCGCTCGTTTTAGGTAAGACTTTTCGCATAAGAGATCAGATAAGGATGTTAGGCAAAAGGCTTTTATCTGCACTAGATACTGATGAGAGAACAATAGACAGGATTTTAGAATTTTTATGTAGTGAATCGGGGAGCCATGATTATACAATCAACAGAAACGAAGCTAAAGATTTGCAACTTCCGATCATAAAACCACATGAGGATGAATATAATATTATCAAAAAAATCTATGACGATATTTCTGAAGAACTGGAACTGACAGTGCCATACAATCACCAGACAATACTTGGCAGCCAAAAAGAAAAAGGATACAAGCTCAAACTGGCCTTGCTGGAAAGTTTAAGTGGAGGGAGTCATTCCTTTATATCAAAAGGAACTTTGCGCAAGAAGACATATCAAATGAAGTCGGGTCTCCAAGGAACCGCTATTGAAGAAGATACGGAATATATCCGTTGGGAAAGAATGGAGGCGGGGGAAAATGAAAAACAATAAAGAGACACGTGTTTATAGTATGCAAGAAAGCACCTTGTCTTGTAAAGCAGCTATAGACGCGACTACCTTTGGAGCTTCACATAGTATGTATGTGATTCATCCTGTTCCCATTGAGACTTTAAATCCCCCTGAAGAGGCCGGTGTCCTTATTCAAGAAGAAGAATTTAAAGAAATAGATTTCATTGCGTCTTCCAATCAAGTCTACGCTAAGCTTGCTCCTAACGACAGGCATGAAGTTGACCTTTGGGATGCAACATTGAAAGATGGACTTGATGAATATTGACCAAGATGATCCAACGAGGTGATATCTGGAGAGCAGATTTAGACCCTACAACAGGACATGAGCAAGGAAGAACCCGACCTTGCCTCATAATGTCAGAAAATTCTTTCAACAACGGCCCGGCTAATCTTGTGATTATAATACCACTTACCACAACAAACAGAAGTATACCTCTACATGTTGAAATACATCCTACTGAAGGGGGCATAAGCAACACAAGCTATATCCTCTGCGATCAGCTTAGAACGATCTCCACCACTCGCCTAAAGGAATGTTGGGGTCAAGTATCTGATGATACTATGATAGAAGTTGAAAAAAGGGTTCGGCAATTGCTTGGTTTATAGTAATAGCTTGAGCTATGCTTCATACTATTCTCCTAAAAAGCCTATAGTATAATTTTTATTGTCGCGGGTTCAAATCCCGTCGCTCACCCCATGTCCCCTTTTACGTACTGGAGTATGCTTACTGCGATGGCGCCGGTGGTTTCCGCCCGGAGGGTCCGGGGTCCGAGTCCCCATATCTGGAAACCGGCGTCCACGGCCTGTTTTACCTCGGCCTGCTCGAAGCCGCCTTCCGGCCCCGCCAGGAGGACCACCGTGTCCGCGGGCTCCTCGTCCGAGGCCAGTATCTGCCGGAGCTGTCCCGAGCCGCCTCTCTCCCAGAGGATGATCTTTTTGCCTGCGTGCTTCTTCTCCAGGAAGTGCTTGAACTCCATAACCTGCTCCACCACCGGCACTCGGACCCTTCCGCTCTGGCTGGCCGCCTGTTCCACTATCTTGTCCCATCTTTTGGCCCTTTCCGACTCGTTGTCCTTTCGGAGCTTGACCACGGTGCGGGAGGTGAAAAGCGGCACGAACCTGTTGCAGCCGAGCTCGGTGCACAAGGTGAGCGCCCGTTCGAAGGAGTTTCCCTTTATCAGGGCCTGGGCCAGGACAACTTTTATGCTGGACTCGACGCGGGGCGATGTGGCGCGGGAGACCTTTCCCTTGGCGTGACTCGGCTTGCATTCCACGAGCTCGCACTCGTACTCCTGGCCGCTGTTGTCGAACACGGTTATGGTGGTCCCTTCCCCGAGCCGGAGCACGTTCCTGATATGGTGGGTCCGCTCGCGATCGAAATGCACCTGTGGCTCGTCGGTCTCCATAAAGCGTATGCTGGAAGGGGGCACAAAGACCCGATGTTTC
>JAWOBU010000054.1:0-5021 GCA_046484135.1 bacterium | reverse complement strand
CAAGAACTTCGTGCTTATCATTGACCAGTCCGGAAGCATGCACACAACCTATCACGGCAAGAGCAAGCATCTTTTGGCCCGTGAAACTGCGCGCCGTTTTTTTAAGCATGTTCCCCGGGACATCAATGTTAAGGGGGCCATTTACATGTATGGAATAATGGCGGCGGCTGAGGAGAACCAGTACATACGGGTCCAGAACTTCATAAAGTACAACCGTCAGAGTTTCCTGAAGGAGTTTGACGATGAGGTTCAGTCCCAGACGGGGCCGGGCGCGCTCGACTCGGCTATCAAGCAGCTTAGAGAGGACACCGGCGAGATAGACGGGCATTTGGCGGTCGTCATCATAAGCGGCGGCATAACAAGAGACTATGACGCCAGCTACGCCCGGGACGAGTTGCGGGCCCTGCGGCATGCCTATAATGACGTTTGTGCCTACACCATACTGGTAGGAAAGAGCAAGCGGGGGGGCAAAAACCTGGAAAAAGTACAGAAAGCGTCCCACTGCGGAAAAAGAACCAGCATTGACGTAGTGGATAATGACAAGGGCATGGAAAAATTTGTCAACCGCATCTTCTACAAGAATGTGGACGAACCCGCGGACTCTGACGACGACGGCGTGCCGGATAGTAAGGATCAGTGTTCCAATACACCCTACGGGGCCAATGTAGACTCGAGGGGATGCTGGGTTCTCAACGACATCAACTTCGACGTGGACAAGGCGAAAATCAAGCCCGGCTACTACAACCGCCTCGACAAGATCGCTTCCATTATGAATGCAAACCCCGGTCTCCACATCATGGTGGAAGGACATACCGACTCTACCGGAGACGAGGCCTACAACCAGAAGCTCTCCAATGAGCGGGCCAACGCGGTAAAGGACTACCTCACAAACCAGGGAGACGTGGACCCGGAAAGGCTCACCGCGGTAGGAAAAGGCGAGGCCGAGCCGGTGGCATCCAATGACACCTCCTCCGGCCGGTCCCAGAACCGCAGGATCGAGTTCCAGGTCCTGAAAAAGTAACCTTATCTTTACAAAACCGTAATACCGGACAGCGGCGGGGACAGGCTCTCCGCCGCTTTTTTTATTCCACAAAAAAGCGGGCACTTGACCCGCGGCTTTATTCGGCCCTCCATTCTTCTTCGGGAGTCCTGGCGTTAATGAGGATGTTCCGCAATGTTCCCATCGGAAGTTGCCGGCCGCGATGTTCAGGCACGATAATTTGCCGACCCGTGTCCGGATGACGCCATTTTCTATGGCTGCCCTTTTGAGATATCAGCTCGAAACCATGACGTTTAAGAAGCGATTCAACTTCCCCTCCGGGCACCCTCCGCATTCGAGGCTACACTATACAATCACCTCAGAGCTCGAAAGTTCGCTTAATCCTTAAGAGCCTAAAAAAATGTCTCTGCCCTTATATGCTCCAGCGCTCTCCCGACAGCCTCGAGCGCCGGGCAGGGGGGGAGTTCCAGGAAGGAGCGGGCCTCCGCGTCGAATTGCCGGACGGTGTCGTCCTCCGGCGCAAAGCCGATGACAGGCAGGTCGGTACGCGCTTTTATCTTCTCGACTTCGCTCTCCTCCTGCACGCGGTTGATAAAAAGCCCGGCTTTCTCCTGGCCGGAAACCTGGCCTGCCACCCGGGCCACGGTCTCGGCCACCGCCAGCCCCTTGGCAGAGGTGTCCGAGACAAGCAAAAGGAAGTCCACTGCGCTCATGACCTTGCGGTTTACCTGCTCGATGCCCGCTTCCGCGTCTATGATCGTAACGCTGAAGTTTTCCGCCAGGACTTCGAGGGCGCTCCGGAGCAGGCTGTTCACCGAACAGTAACAGCCGACCTCTTCCGGCCGGCCGATGGACAGAAATGCGAGCTTGCCTGATTCGGTCATGGACTCGGTCAAGAGGAACTCGAGAGACATGGCCAGGTCTTTCTTGTCGCTTTGCTTCTCTTTTATGTTACGGATGGTCTCGGCGCGGACCTCGTTTATGGAACGCTTTACGGAAACGGAGAGCGCCATGCCGAGCCCGCCCGCGGGGTCCGCGTCCACCGCCAGGGTCCGGAGCTCCTTCTCTCTTGAAAGAAGGAGCGCCAGCATGGCCGATACAGTGGTCTTGCCCACCCCGCCTTTGCCGCACACCGCCATCACCGTCCTTTTCAAGCACGGTCCTCCTTGAGCTTCTTCCGGATCACCTTGAGCTCGGCCACAGTGTCGCACACGTCCCGGTAGTCGCAGGTATCGCAGTCGAAGCTCATCTCCTCGTTCATCCGGACAAGCGCCGCGGCAATGCGGGAGGTCTCCCGGGCCGCGGGCGCGAGCGCCTCTGCATCTTCCTTGCTCGATGTTACAAAGAGCACGGTAACGCGGGTTACGAACTCGAGCTCGCGAAGCTCGCGGACAATCGCCCATCCCAGATGGGCCAGGGAGAACCCTTTTTCATACGCCTCTCTGCCGACCCGCGCCCACACGGTCCGGCGCGAAGGGAGTACGCGGGCCATGTACCCCTCGAGCCTGGTTTCGTACACGGTATCTTTTAAGTCCTGGTAGCACTCGTACTCTTGATCAAAGCTGCCGGCGGCCATGACCACCTGGGCGAAGGGAGCGCTTTTTTGGTTTATGTTCGGCACGTCCGGTCCGAGAAGCAGTACGCGATCATGGGGGAAATTGGAAGAGTCTGTCCAGAGCAGGAACTCGAGCGACCCTCCGGCCGGGTTCCCGAGCTCGATGGCCGTATCTTCTTCCAGGACCAGCCCGGACTCGCGCGGCCAGCCCTCCGGTTCCGACAATGATGTAAGAGAATCCTTTTTTTCGTTTATGAAGCCTTTGACAACCTCGGCCTGGTTTTCAAACAGTCCCATGTTACTCTGCGTCGCCCAGGAGCGCGGCGCCCATGGCCGCGGCCAGTTGGGGATCAAAGGGGAACCTTTGCGGGTCGCGTCCCAGTCTTTTTCCGACCACTCCGGTTACTGCGGACAGCCGGGCGACCCCTCCGGTGATGGTGTACTCGCCCGCGTTCTCGAACCTTCTTGCCTGGGCCGCCACCATCTTGGCCACTGCCCCGCATACGCCGGCAATGATGTCCGGGACCTTCTCGCCGTTGTTAAGATGGGTGATGACCTCGCTCTCGGCGAACACCGCGCACTGGCTGCCGATCTCTACCACGGAGGCCGCCTGTTGAGCTGTTTCGTCTATGCTGTCCATACTGAGGCCCAGCTTTTTGCTCATGACTTCGAGGAACCTGCCGGAGCCGGACGCGCATTTATCGTTTCTCATGAAGTTCGTAACGTCGCCTTCATCGTCCAGGAGGATCGAGGTTATGCTCTGGCCTCCCACGTCTATAACCAGCCGGATGTCGGGAAGATAATATCCCGCGGCCACGCCCACGCAGTTTATGTCGTCCTCTACAAACTCGGCGTCCGTTAAAAGGTCCGCGCCTTTGCCCGTCCCGACCAGCCGGTCCACCCGGTCGTAAGAAAGGCCGGCCTGTTGGACGGCGCCTTCCATGAGCAGGCCGATCTCGTCCGATATGGTCCCGGTCGTGGGGATGATGCGAAATCCCCTGAGCTCGTCGTCATCCAGGACCACCGCCTTGCAGAACAGGCTTCCCATGTCCACGCCCACGCAGATCATTCCTTCACCGCCCTTTGCGCGAATATGGCAGCGCCGTAGGCCCCCATGATCTGGGGGTCTATGTTCGGCTCCCGGATTTTTATCTTCAGTATCCTCTCGATCTCCTTTTTAACGGCCACGTTCTTGGCCACCCCTCCGGTTATCATGTAGTCCTTTTCCGGATCCACCCGGCGGGCCAGGGCCACCACCCGCTCGGCCATGGCCCGGTTTATGCCGGCTGCCACGTCCTTTCTGTCCACGCCCCGCTGTAAATAATGGATGACCTCGGTCTCGACGTAGATGGTGCACCGGTTGCTCATCTCGGCCGGCTTCCTGGACGAAAGCGACATGGGCCCGATCTCTTCCAGGGGCACAGCCAGGGTCCGGCTCATGACCTCGAGGAAGTGGCCGGTGCCCGCGGCGCACTTGTCGTTCATAACGAAGTTGTCGAGCTTTCCTTTTTTGTCCACCTTGATGACCTTGGCGTCCTGGCCGCCTATGTCTATGATGGTCCGCACCGACGGGTTATGCGCATAGGCCCCCACGCCGTGGCAGGATATCTCCGAGTAGTTCTCGTCCGCCAAGCCTTCCGCCTGAATGCGCTCCCTGCCGTAGCCCGTGCTTATTGTGTAGCCTATGTCGCTCCGGGAAAGACCCTGCCGCTCCAGAAGCCTCCCCAGTACCGCCCGGGCAGAGTCCACCGGGTCCGGAAGAACCGACATGGTCTCCGAACCCGCGATCTTTCCGTCCTCGATCACCACCGCTTCCGCGGTGAGAGAGCCTATGTCAATACCTGCGAACAGCACTTACTGCACCTCTTTTATAAGTCCACTGCCGGCCTGCCCTTCTCTCATACCTTTAGAAAGCAGGAGCAGTTCCAGTCTCTCGTGCGAGCGACTTCAGTCGCGATAAAAAGCGCGATATTCACTCCCTGGTTTCTTTCGCGCTCTCTGCGCCTTGTTTTCTTCTTTTCCTCGGCCTTCTCTTCTTGGTCGTCTTTCTCGCGACCACGTTCTTTACGAACTCGTCAATCTCCTGCTGGATCACGCTCATGGGGGTCATTCGTTTTATCCAGGCGTCTCCCTGCAGGATAAGCAGTGGCAGGCCGGCGCGCTTCATGAGCTCTTCTCGCAGAATGGACACCACGCTCCAGGTCTGCTTGCAGGAGTGATGGCCGCAGTAGATAACGCAGTCCGCGTTAAGCTCACGGGCCGCGTAAATCACGTCTTCGGTCCACTGGCGGGACATGGACTCTGCCCCCACCTGGCGGGTCATAGGCATGTTCCAGGCGGACTCGGCAAACCCCTCCAGCATGGCGTCCATGCTCGACGTATCAATGGTCTTGGGAAAGTAAAGGCCCAGCCCGTCTCCCAGGTGAGAGTATCCCTGCTCCTCCATCCAGTTGAAGAACCCCATGA
>JAWOBU010000008.1:0-21379 GCA_046484135.1 bacterium | reverse complement strand
TCATTGTACTTCTTGCCGCCCGCGGAGCGGGTAACCTGAACGAACTCCACCTTGGCTTCCTCCCCCGAGGCCTCCTTCACGGAAAGGCTTTTAATATCTGTTCTAAGATCATATTCTTGGAAGGCCTTCTTGATTTTCTCCCGGCTTTCGGAGTAAGCGGGCGAGTCTTTATGAATGGTACTCATGTAAGCTTCCAGGTCTTTGGAATTCATAGCCTCCGCGTTCTTGCGAACCGCGGCGAGAATTTCATCAGCGAACTCGCTTTTTTCCTGCTTGCAGCAAAAAAAGGCAAGACACATAAAAATAGTGATGGTTACCGCAAAAATTCCTTTTTTCATGCCTCTCTCCTTGAGCTTGATAATATTGATCACGTGATTTTAATTCCACTGTGGCTTTAAGTCAAATTCTATGAGATAAGCATACCACTTCGCCATTGTGCAAACAGGTTGATAAGTGATTTCAACCGAAGGTCCTCCGGAGCCCCCCCTCTTTTCACATCTCCACTCTCCACACCGTCCCTTCTGCGGTGTCCTCCAGTACCACCCCTTTTGTTTGCAGTTCGTCCCGGATGCGGTCGGCTTTTTCAAAATCCTTGTTCTTCCTGGCCTCGGTCCTCTGGCTGATACTGTTTTCGATCTGTTTCGGATCAAGGTCTTTCAACCTTGCCCGAAGGTCTCGCAGTGCGGTCAGATACTCGGAAGGGTCCTGCTGGAACAGGCCGAGCACCGCTCCCATCCTGCGCAGTTCCTCTGCCGCCCGCCGAGCAAGGGCTTTGCCACCTTTTTTCTTCCCGGCTTTCTTGTCCGCCAGATGCTGATTTAAAGGATGCAGGAAATCGAAGAAAGCGGCCAGGGCCCTTGCGGTGTTGAAGTCGTCGTCCATGGCGCTTACGAACTTTTCCTCCAGCGTTTTCACGGCATCCGCCAAGGCCCCTTTCGCCGGCGGTTCGGCGTCCTCCGCCGGCAGGGCGTCCGCCCGGGCCAGCGCGTTGTAAAAGCGCTCGACGTTCCGCTCCGCCTGCCGCAGTTCGGAGTCGGTGTAATCAAGGGGCGACCGGTAATGGACGCTGAACAGAAAGAACTTGACAGCTTCGGGGTCATAGGTCTGGAAGAGCTCCTTCATGGGGATGAAGTTGCCGAGGGACTTGGAAATCTTTACCCCGTCCTTGGTTACGTGTCCGTTATGGACCCAGTAGTTGGCCATGGGCGCGTCATTGGCGGCCTCGGACTGGGCGATCTCGTTCTCGTGATGCGGGAATATCAGGTCCCGGCCTCCGCCGTGTATGTCAAAGGTTTTTCCCAGGTACTTGGTGCTCATGACCGAGCACTCGATGTGCCAGCCGGGCCTGCCCTTGCCCCACGGCGAGTCCCAGGACGGTTCGCCCTCCTTGGCTTTCTTCCACAAGGCAAAGTCAAGCTCGTCTTTCTTGTGCGGGTCATGCTCGACCCGGGCGATGTTCTCCATGTCCTCCCGGACGCGGCCGGAAAGCTTGCCGTAGCCCGGAAACCTGGACACCTCGAAGTAGACGCTCCCGCCTGATTCGTAGGCGTAGCCCTTGTCCACCAGGGTTTGCACCATGGCGATAATATCAGGGATATGCTCGGAAACCTTGGGCTTCCAGGTCGGGTCTTCGAGTCCCAGCCTGCCCACGTCTTCATCGTACTGCCGGGTGTAGATGTCGGCGACCTCCTCGAAACCCAGCCCCTCTTCATTGGCCCGGTTTATGATCTTGTCGTCAACGTCCGTGTAGTTCCGCACGTAGTCCACCTCGAAACCACGGAAGCGAAGGTATCGAAAGATAACGTCAAAGATCACCGCGGCCCGGGCATGGCCTATGTGGCCCTCATCATAAACAGTGGGACCGCACGCGTACATCTTTATCCTGCCGGCCTCGAGAGGTTCAAGCTCCATCTTCCGGCTTCCCAGCGTATTAAAAACTTCCAGCGCCATTTACAGCTCTCCTTTAATCTTTGCCTGATGAGCCTCTTGCAAATTTTTTAATTCTGGCGGTGGGAGCGAGCTCCCTGTCTGCCGTGTCCGGCACAGGCAGGCAGCTCGCGATTTGTCGAGACCTGGAGGTCTCTCCCACCCTTTAGCCGGTTTTTTTCCAAGATGCTCTTACATCAGATTATTTATATGATCGGCGTTCAAAACGCGCGGATCATCTCTTTTTCAGAACCGCCAGGGCCAAGGCGGCCATGCCTTCTCCTTTGCCGATGAATCCCATCCGGTCGGTGGTGGTCGCTTTTACGCTGATGTCCTCTACCTCTGCGGAAAAACACTCGGCCAGGTTCTTCCGCATTTCATGTACGTACTCCTTGAGCCGGGGCTCCTGGGCTATAACCGTTACATCCACCTGGGCGATTTCATATCCGTTCGAGCTTGCGAGCTTGGCCACCTGCCGGGCGAGGTCCATGCTGCATGCGTCCTTGTACTTGGGGTCGTCCGGAGGAAAAAGCTCGCCGATATCTCCATGTGCAAGCGCGCCCAGGACCGCGTCCATTACCGCATGTGCGACCACGTCCGCGTCCGAGTGCCCCAGAAGCCCTTTTTCAAAGGGGACCTCCACCCCCGCCACGATGAGCTTGCGGTCCGGAACCAGCCGGTGGGCGTCAAACCCTTGTCCTATGCGGAAGCCGGTCATCAGCTTTTTTCTCCGGTCTCCCCGAAAGCGGGAACCAGGCCGGAGGCGATCAAAGCCCGGGCCAGGTCCCAGTCCGCGGCATTGGTTATCTTCAGGTTAAAAGGGCTTCCTTCCACCATGACTGTCTTGTGCCCCAGTCTTTCCACCAGGTCGGTGTCGTCCGTGGCCTGGTACGAGTCCTTTTGACCCGCCTCATGCGCCTGCCGCAGCATATCCGCCCGGAAGGACTGCGGCGTCTGGATGATCCGCAGTCTCTCCCGCGGCAGGTTCCTGTCTTTGCCGGTTTCCGGGTCCAGGAGCTTGACGGTGTCCGCGGGACGAAGGGATGCGGTAGCCGCTCCCTCCTGTCGGGCGGCTTGCAGGGTCCGGTCCGCTAGGTCAGCGCTCACAAAAGGCCGCGCCGCATCGTGCACAAGTACAAGTTCCGCCTCCGGCGCCGCGTCCAGACCGCATCGCACCGATTCCTGGCGATGATTTCCGCCTGCTACCATCCGGCAGGACACAGCCGGGCAGTGCTTTGTCATGATCTCCCGGGCCTTGTCCATCCATTCCGGTGCGCTTACCACAAGAAGCTCGGATATCAGCCGGGACCGGGAAAGTGCGAGCGCGCTCCAACAAAGCAGGGGCGCTCCGGAAAGCTCCAGGTACTGCTTGGGCACGCCCCCGGAGGCCATCCTTTCCCCTGTGCCCGCCGCCACTATGATCGCGCTCGTTCTCTCCGGCATCGTATCAGGTTACAATCACGTCTCGGGTTTTTCAAGTACTTGGCGGGTATTTCCCGGCTTGAGAATAGGCTAAGTGGCAAGAGAAACCAGGACTTTTTTATCTTGCTCACATAAGATATTATTTAGAGGAATGAAGAAGGTGCTGGTTATAGCCGCGTCCGATCCGTGCGGGGGAGCGGGCGTGGAAGCGGACGTAAAGGTACTCACCGCCCACCACGTGAACGCTCTTACCGCGATTAGTGCTTTAACTTTTCAGGACTCCGAAAAGGTCCACGGTGTTAAGGCTGTGCATCCCGATGATTTCCGGCGCGTGCTGGAGGTTGTGAGGGACGACCGGAAGCTCGACGGTGTTAAAATCGGCGCGCTTGCAGGGGCCGAGCACGTGCAGGCTGTCGTGGACTTCATCCAAGCTCTTCACCCGCGACCGTTCGTGGTCCTGGACCCGGTGCTCATCGCTACTTCCGGGGCTGCGCTTTTGGCGGAAGAGGCGCTGCCGGTTCTTCGCGATTCACTCCTTCCCTTGGCCGACGTGATAACGCCGAACCTGGCCGAGGCCCGGGCCTTGAGCGGTGTAGAGATAAAAGATCAAGAAAAAATGAAGGATGCCTGCCTGAGGCTGGTTTCCCACGGAGCATCAGCCTCTCTCATAACCGGCGGGCACCTGAAGGGCGACTCGTTTGATCTTCTTTTTCATGAAGGAGAGTTCATCCGTTTTCCCAACCGGCTCATTGATCGTGAGTTTCACGGCACCGGCTGCGCGCTTGCCTCCGCCATAGCTTCCCGCCTGGCGCAAGGCTTTGAACTGGTCGAATCAATCCGCCTTGCACGCGCCTTTCTCGAGCTCGCCATGGCCGGCGCAGTTCCCGGAAAGGGCAGTTCCTGGCTTCTGGACTTAACGGTTACTCCGAAGGACAAATAGAGCTCATGCCTTCACGGCCTTAACACCAGCCGGGCTATTCTGTCGCGGTTGTACTCCTCACGGTCCAGGCTCACGGTCACGTACTCGCCCGAGAGCCATTCTTGGGTGGTGTTGTCGTAAAGCGGCGAGTCCGGGTTCTCCGAGTTTCCGGTGGTGGCGTTAAAATGCAGATGCCGTGGGTCTGCCATGTCCACGCAGAGTCTGCTCGAGGGCCCGGCCAGTACCATGAACCCGTAATCAGCGCCGATAAAGAAGCCGGTGGTGTTGTTTACCGTCTCTCCGGTGCCTGCCAGCGGATAGGTGCCGAGCCTCGCCTCTTTGTTCCAGGGCAGGTAGCCCAGGAAGTTTCGAAGGTACAGGGTCTGCATCTCTCCCCATTGCCAGCCGGCAGGTTCTTCGCCGAACTGCTTTTCAAGATACTCCGCCGACTTGATCGCGGCTTTTATGGTGATGTCCTTGCGGGTTTCTTTTTGGTCCGTGCCCTTGATATCGAACCACTCGCTATCGGGCTTATCCAGGATTTTCCAGAGCGCGGGCTTGAGCATGGAGGCGATGGACATGTTGCCGGCAAGTGTTTCTCCCAGGTCGTCCTCAAAGGTGAGCGTCGCCATGTTCTTCATGATGAGCTTGTAAACGCCCGTGCCGATCGAGTCGAGCGATGCCCGGTAACCGTTCGCCTGCCATTGCCGGAGCGCTTTCAAGCATGATTCGATTTGCGGCCCGCCGGCGTTTTCCAGGTCTTTGATCATGAGGGGGACGAAGTCCGGTGCGGACATGACCTTGACGTCCATCTGGAAGCGTGCCATGTCCTCTGGAGTTAAGCCGGACTTTCCGGCCAGAAGCTCGGTGAGCCTGGCGGCGCGCGATGGTATGTTGTATCCGCTGGAGAGGTAGTAGGGGTAGTCCGGTCCTTCCACCTTGTTGTTGGCGGTTACGATGAAATGTTTTGCCGGGTTCTCGGTATGGGGCAGTTCGTCAAAAGGTATCCAGCCGCCCCACTCCGCTTCGCCGGTGCCGGGACGCGGAAGCACTCCCTGGTTGTCCGGCCGCTTTGGAGCGTGTCCGGAGTAGAGATAGCCTATGTCTCCTTGGGTGGTCGCATACACGGTGTTCCAGGCCACCGGACCCATGGCCATGTCCTTTACCGCTTCTTTCATTTGAACCGCGTCTTCGCTTTTCGGGATGGCGAGGTAGCCGGAGAAGAACCTGGGAAAGTCCACTTCAATAAGATGAATGGCAAGGACTTTATTGTCGAGCACCGGAACCTGATACCCGGTCATGTCGTCTTCTATCAGGGCTCCGTGCACGGAACGGCGATAGGTATAGGTGTGGTCGGGATACCCCTTGATGGGGATGGTCTCCGTGATCTCTTTGAAATCGCGCCACTCGCCTTTGTACTTGTACTGGTCCCGGTTTTGCGGGTTCAGCTTTTCCACGAAGATGTCTATGTAATCGCACCGGGCGTTGGTGATGCCCCATGAGACGTGCCCGTTGGTGCCTGCGCCCATGAGCGGGATGCCGGGGAAAATAAGCCCCATGGAGTCGAAGTTGTCGCTTTTCAGGTGGGCGTGGTACCAGAAGGTGGGCACGAAGCAGTGGGGCACGTGCGGGTCGTTGGCCAGCACCGGTTTGCCGGATGCGCTCATGGTCCCGTCCACCACCCAGTTATTGGACCCGATGGCGTTCATGTAGGGCATGAGGGGCCGAAAAGCTGCAAGGAAGTCTTTCATCCCTGTTGCTGCCGCTCCGGACAGCTCCTCCTGGTTTATATAAGGCGCGTCCGCCGGGTACTCGGGGATGAAAAGCCGGGCCGCTTCCCTGCCGTGCTCGCGTTCGAGCCGCGCCGCGTAATACTCGTAAAAGAAGCTGTACGCAGTCATGGAGAGCCCGAACACGTCCATGCAGATGAAGCTGTCCGCCGGGCTCCATGGCTCCGGCTCGATAGAAAGCGCCCGGTACTCTGGAATTTTACTGTCGGCATCTTCGAGGTACTTGTTGACGCCGGTGGTGTACGATTCAAGCAGCAGCCGGTTTTGGGGGTCCATGTTTTTAACGCCGGTCCTGGCCCGTTTTTCAAACTGGAAGGACTTAAGCACCCGGTCGCCGTTCAAAAGGTCGTAGGACTTATAATGTGGCAGTCTTCCGAACAGGGCGGACATCTCTCCTTTTCCCATGTGTCGGAGCAGGTCCATGAGAAAGAACCTGTCCTGGGCCATGGCGTATCCCAGGGCGTAAAAGAGGTCGGAATCGTTTTCAGCTTCGATGTGGGCTACGCCGTGCTTGTCGTAGATTATGGTTACGGGCTTTTTAAGCTGGTGGCCGGTAAGGGCTCCGTCGAGTGTCTCGTGCCGGTTGCCGGTCATAACGCAGGAGCAGACGACCGAGACGAGAAGTATGGCTGCGAATCTTTTCATTTTCGTTCTCCTTTTACAAGAAATGCACTTGCGTTTTTACAACGGATAATTTATATCAGTTATTGCTTTATATTAAAAGTCCGTCCCGGGCTTTTTCATGTGCGTCTTTGTTCTGTTTTTATTAGCGGGGCCTATGAATCCGTGATATGATAACCTGCGCTGGAGGAATGATGGCTACTCTCGGCATAATCCACAATCCCTTTGCCAAGGGAAACCTGAAGCGTCCCCGGATCGGGGACAAAATCCGTCAGGCGGTGGAGAAGGTTGGCTTTGTCCGGGAGACGCGGAACGTGGACGAGCTTCCGGAGGTTGCCCGCGAGTTCAAGGAACAGGGCGTTGACATCATGGCGGTGAACGGGGGGGACGGCACTCTTCACATGGCGCTTTCGGCTTTCATCCCGGTTTACGGTTCCGATCCTTTGCCCAAGATCATGTCCCTTCGAGGGGGCACCATGAACACCATGTCCAATTCCCTCAAGATAAAAGGCAGGACCCTGTCCATAACCAAGAGGGCCGTCAAGCGCCTGGAAGCGGGAGAGCCGTTTACTGAGAGGGAGCAGCATCTTCTCAAGATAAACGACAAGTACGGGTTCATGAGCGGCGCCGGCATTATAGCCAACTTCCTGGACGTTTATTACTCGGGCACCGGCACCGGTCCCTGGCAGGCGGCCAAGCTCATCAGCCGGGCCATAGCAGGACTGCCCGTCCGGTCAAAGTTCATTAAGCATCTTTTCCGCAGCGCACCCCTTCGGGTTTTTGCCGAGGGCAAGAAGCTCGATCCCGAGGAGTACACGATTGTCCTGGCCTGCACCATCCGGGAGCTGGGGCTGGGATTTACCCCCACTCCCCGGGCTTATGACCGACAGGATTGTTTCCATCTTCTGGTCGGCACCATCCGGCCCCACCAGGTAGTGGTCCGGCTTCCGCAAATATGGCTGGGAAGGGACATCGCACACCATAACCTGCACTTCAACTCGCCGGTCCGGGAGGCAATAGTAGAGCCCCGCGAGCGTATTCGGTGGATGATTGACGGCGAGATGTACGACTCGGAAGAGCCCCTCCACTACTCGGTAGGCCCTACTGTTACCGTTGTTACGCCTTGAGCGGTTCTGTTTATTGTTGTGTTGAAATTCGAGTGTAAGGAGGACTTATATGGAGTCAGTAAAGATAGGAGTGATAGGCGGCAGCGGACTTGCCAAGATTGACGAGCTCGAGATTGAAGACAGTGTAAAAGTGGACACTCCTTTTGGGGAGCCTTCGGACGAGTTCCTGGTGGGGACCATCTCCGGCGTTCGGGTGGCTTTTCTTTCCCGCCACGGCAAAGGCCATCACATTCCTCCCACCCATCTTAATTACCGGGCCAATATATGGGGCATGAAAAAGCTGGGGGTCGAGAGGATCATTGCTTCGGGCGCGTGCGGCAGCTTGAAAGAGGACTTGCCGCCCGGCCATATTGTAGTGGTGGACCAGTATATTGACCGGACCCGCCATCGGGTGGACAGCTTCAGCGGTCCCGGCCTTGTAATCCACGCCATGTTCGCCGATCCGGTCTGTACGGACCTCTCTAATCAGCTCTACGAGTCAGGCAAGAACGTGGGTGCGGCAGTTCACAACGGCGGCACTTATATCTGCATGGAAGGCCCCCAGTTTTCGACCCGGGCGGAGAGCCGTCTTTACCGCTCCTGGAACGCGGACGTGATCGGCATGACCAATCTTACCGAGGCCCGCCTGGCGCGGGAGGCGGAAATCTGTTACGGGTCGCTGGCCTTGGTTACCGACTTTGACTGCTGGCACGAGTCGGAAGAAGACGTAACCATTGACATGGTGATCCGGGTGATGCAAAAGAACGCCGAGACCTTCCGCTCCATAATCAAGGACGCTATCCCCAAGCTGCCGGCGGAGCGCTACTGCCCCTGCAAAGAAGCCTTGAAGTACGCCGTCATCACCGAGCCGGAACAGATTCCGGAAAAGGTGAAACAAGACCTCGACCTGGTGCTGAAAAAGTACATCTGAGCGCGGCCGGACATAAAGCGGTTCCCGGGACGCTCACAGCTCGATCCATTCCACCTCATGCTCGATGGACCCGACTCCCCATTCCGCTGCGTAATGGATGTGAGGGATGTCCGCGGGCTTTTTGCCTTTGAGCTTGGGATCAATCTCTGCGAGCAGGCCGAGACCGAAGCTGTCCAGGGCAACCGGGTCCCGACCTGCGAACATGTAACCGAGCTCGGTCTCTCTGCCGCCGTGACGGACCTCGTTGGCATTGGTCAGAGTTTTTACGGCGTCCACGATATAAAGGTCCGCCCGGACGAGCTGGTGCAGGGACGCGATGGCCTTGTGGATGTCGGTGCGGCCGAAGTGGAGCTTGCCCCGTTGCGCCCGGCCCAACAGGCCGAAGTGGTTCTTGAGGGCGCCGGTGATCATGCACTGGATGTGCGTTTTGAATACGGGCAACGAGATCATGGAAGACATCCGGGAGGGCTCGTCGCTTAAGTCGAGCTTGACTCCGCTTTTTGCTTCCTGCTCGGACATGGGCCGGTCATAAAGGTCTATAAGCTCGAGCCCGTGTCTGTTGCATACGGCAGCCAGCTCATGTTGACGGAGTGCCTTTCCGGGCCGCATGAGGTCTGCCGCGGACGCGTCCGCGACCAGGAGCTCTCTTCCGGAGAGGTTCGACAGGACCGCGTCAAGGGTATCGGGATGAGTGGTGGTGGGGTAGGGCTCGTGCGAGACAATGTTGGGTTTTATAAGCACCGGTCCTTCCGGTACCGAGTGCCAAAGCCTTTTAAAAGCCTCGGCCACAAAACCCGCTCTATTATCGGTCCTGGCGGCTAATATCTTACCCATAATCGCGTCCCACAAGCATGTTAACAGATTAACGTGTTCCGTGCATGGTTTTTGCGCAGGCTTTTTTTTAATGTTATATCTTTACCGTAGAAGGAGAAGCCGTGCAGATATTTCTTACCGGCGGTACCGGCTTTGTGGGAAGCTGGATATTAAAGGAGCTCTTAAATGCCGGCCACCGGGTGCGGGTCCTTGTCAGGCCGAACAGCCCGGCCGGGCCGGGCGCGCTTCCTGCCGGGGCTGAAGCGGCCCGCGCGGACGTGCTCGACCCATCCCTGGAAAAGCATCTGGAAGGCGTGGACTGCGTGGTGCACCTGGTGGGAATCATCCGGGACAACCCAGCAAAGGGCGTAACTTTTCAGAAGCTCCACGTGGATGCCACCAGGAACGTGCTCCGGGCCATGCAGGCAGCGGGCCGGAAGAGGCTCTTGCATATGTCGGCGCTGGGCGCGGGCGCAGGCGATACCCCCTACTTCCGGACCAAGTATGAGGCCGAGCATCTCGTCAAAGACTCGGGGCTCGATTGGACCGTGTTCAAGCCCTCCGTTATATACGGTCCTGGCGATGAGTTTGTAAACATGCTGGCGCGGCAGGTGCGGCTCCTGCCGGTGGTGCCGGTCATGGGAGACGGCGAGTATCGGCTTCAGCCGGTATCTGTTCAGAACGTGGCCGAGGGGTTTGTAAAGTCCGCTTCCATGCCGGAGACGATCGGCAAGGTCTACGAGGTCGGCGGTCCGCACGAGTTTACCTACAACCGGCTTCTGGACGAGATCGCGCAGGCGCTGGGCAAAAGCAGGGCCAGGAAGGTCCACCTTCCGCTCGGCCTTATGGTGCCGATGATAAAGCTCTTGCAAAGGTTCCAGTCTTTTCCGCTCACCCATGATCAGTTAAAGATGCTTCTCATGAACAACGTGTGCGACCCGGAGCCTTTCTTCCAGGCTTTTGGTGTCCGGGCTCAGCACTTCAGGGAAGACATCAGCCAATACTTGAAGTAAAAGATAGAAATAGAAAAATATCGTCAAGGAGTGCAGAATGAAGAAGCTTGTCGCTTTCAGGTCGCGTGCGGTTTTGCCGTTACTGGTTTGTCTTGTGATTTTTACGTCGGTGCCTCTAGTTGCAAAGCAGTACTCGGGCCTTCCTCCGGAGACCAGGGCCAAAGCGCTCTGGCGGCATTTTTATCAGCACGTGGGCGACATAACCGTGGTGAAGCTTTACGACCAGTACAAGTGGTTGAACAAGATTTCGGAGGTCAAGAGCTATGCGCGGGAGCACGAGCCGTCCCCGGTCCGGAAAGTAGAGGGGTTTGAAAAGACGGGGGGCAACGTGGTCTTCCGGGTAAAGACCGCGGACGGCAGTCAGGGCTTTCTGGCCATAAGCTTTCCTTTCCAGGACGCGGTGCGAGTCCGGGCCGGCTTGGGAGCAATACTTGATATGAAGCCGTCGCAACATGAAGCAAAGGTCTCAGAAGAACAAGATGGTTTCCTGGTGTCCTCGGGAAAAGTCACGGTCCGTATCAGCAAGGACCCCTTTCGCATCAGGTTTTCGGAACAGGGAGGCGGAGGCTTGGGCGGCCCTCGCGAAAATTCGCTCAAGTCCGGCCTGTCGCTCGGCAACGACCTGTGCCGGCAGAGCTTTGCTCTTACCGATGACGAGGTCATAATCGGCGGCGGCGAGCAGTACGGCTGGTGGAACCACAATGGGCACATTGTTATAAACGATACTGACGATGCCTATCAGACCACATCCGGAAACACCTATATCCCGGTTCCCGTGTTTCTGTCCAGCCGGGGCTATGGTCTTTTCCTGGACACCTATCAGAAAGCAAGGTTCGACTTCGGCAAAAGCGAGCCCGGCGTCTTTTTTTTCGAGAACCCGGGCAGCGAACTCGATTATTACCTGTTCTTTCAAAACGATCCCTCCCGCATCATCGAGGAACAGAGTGCATTAGTAGGCAGGTCTCACATGGTCCCGAAATGGACGCTTGAGCCGTGGATATCCCGCCGCACTTGGCTCGGCTGGCGCTACGACAAGGGTGCTGTGCGCGACATTAACACCATGATCTCGGAGGGGTTCCCCCTTGGCGTCATCATGTACGAGAACATGACCATGGAGAACCAGGCGGGCATTGACATGCAGGTGCATAAGAAGAACAAGCCGAACATGCCTGATATAATCGAAGACTGGCATGAGCGCGGCATCAAGGTGGTAGGATACCACCGGTGCGGACAGTTCGAGAAGGACAAAAAGAACCTTGATTACTACAGCTTTCTCGACCATCCCGACTACCTGGTCCGAAATCCGGACGGCAGTTTTTACACAGGCGGCGTAACCGGAAACAAGGTGTACCTGGATATAACCAACCCCGATGCCCTGGAGTACGCCTGGCAGAACGTGTTCAAAAGACTTTTCGTGCCGGGCCCGGACAATGAAGCCACGTTTTCGCATCTCAACCTGGACGGGGTCAAGGTTGATTTCGGCGAGTTCTTTCCCGGCGACCAGGTCCCGCTTCAGATGCATGACCGGCGCCCCGGTATGAGGCTTTACTACCCCTCATTTTTCTCGGAGTGGCTTTACAAGAAGATCAACTCGGTCAAGCCGGAAGGCGGCATCACCTGGGTCCGGGGGGCAGGCTTGGGAGCGCGGCGTACAGGTATTGTGTGGGCGGGCGACCGCGGCCGGACTTTTCGTCAGCTCCGGACCACTGTCATGTCGGGTTTGCACGCCGCTGCCAGCGGTCTTTCCTTGTGGGGGACCGACCTGGGCGGCTACACCGGCGGGGGCATAAACGCGGAAGAGGTCTATAACCGGGCGGTGGCTTTCTCCTGCTTCAGCGCGTCATTCCACGATCACGGCAGCGCACTCGCGCCCTGGAACCAGACCGAGGAGGGCAAGGACATTTATCGCTTCTACGCCCGACTCCGCTATAACCTTATTCCTTACCTGTACCATCTGTTCTGGCAGGCCCATGACAGGGGGCTTCCCGTCATCAGGCCCATGGCTTTCGAGTGCCCCGAGAAGAAACAATGCTGGATGATGGACGAGCAGTACATGCTGGGCGAGGACCTCCTGGTCGCGCCCGTGCTTTCGCTTACGCGGAAAAAGGAGGTCTACCTTCCCGAAGGACAATGGATGGATTTCTGGACCCGCGAGACCAGGACCGGCCCGGCGCGCATCAAGTATGAGACCCCCAAGGACACCATACCCGTGTTCGTGCGCATGAACAGCGCAGTCCCCGTCCAGTGGAACAAAGAGCTCGTGCCCGGCGGAGAGTTTCCGCAATCGGAAAAAGACGACCTCATCCCCGGCTTCCTGGTATATGCCGGAGCTCCGGCCGTGATAGAAGGAGAGTGGAAAACGCGGGACCCGCGCCTCTCCCAGGACGTTAAGACCAATCTTTCCATGAGAATCTCAAAAGAAAAGATAAAGATAGAAGAAGCGTCCGGCGCGGCTTCGGCCGTTCTTGCCTATAACGCCAAGCCGAAAGAGGTTTGGTTCAAAGGAGAAAAAGTAAATCGTCGGCAGGGAAGGCCGGGGGAAGAAAGTCACTGGTACTTTCGGGAATCGGACGGGGCGGCCGTCATTTACCTTTCGGGAGATTAATCAACCCGGACCTTTAAAAGCTCGCCCAGCTCGCGCACTTTATCTGCCAGGGCCGCGGCTTTTTCTTCGCCGTGTTTTTTTCTTTCTTTCAGGTAGGGGTAGGACTGCTCCAGCATCTCCCAGAAACGGTTTTGCGGGCTCCAGTAGTTGATGTCAAAAGGCGTGGACCGGGCGAAGCGGATCAGATCAATCAGGCCGTCCATGAGTTCTTCGTTCTCCGGGCTCTCTTTCAAATGCCGGGCCTTTCTTTCGATGTTCCGTTCAAGGGCAAACCCCAGACCGGCGGAGTCCAGGCTGAGTTCCATGTCCTCGGCTTCCCGGAGCAACTCCCGTGCTTTCTCCACCTCTGTCTCTTCGCTCTCGAGCTCCCTTTTCAAGTCCAGGTTCAAGACAAAGCCGGCGGCGATCCGGAAGACGGCGGGCAAGGGGGCCTGGGAGTCCTGAAGATATCGGATGATGGGACCGTTGTGCTCGTAAAACTGCCGGAGCATGGTCTCTCCCTCCGACATGTTTGACTCCAGCACCTGGTTTATGACCTTGCGCTGCTGGTCCCGGAACAGGGCCTTGATGGTATAGGTGCTGCCCTCGAACTCCTGGTCTATCGTCCTTATTACCTGGGGGAAGTCGGCGCGATCAAAAGCCCCGGAAACCTCTTCCTTCATGCGCTCGTAAGATGCCGGGTCATGGAAATCCCGCACGCCCGCCACCAGGTTGTGGTCTCCCAGGTGAAGCGCGCTGTACTCGAGCCGGGCGGACCTGTAAGTGATCCTCGAGTTGATCTCCGCTTCTCCAGTGATAAGACAGGCCCGGCCTGCAGAAAGCTTCTCCTCTTTGTTGCTCTTTATGGAGTAACAGAAGATGTCGGTCGTGTCCTCGAACTCTTCAAAAATCGAGCTTACACCGAAATGCACGCAGACCTTCTTTAAGTCAACCTTGACCGGCTTTACGTACTGCAGGTATATGCGCCTGCCGTCGCCATACTTCGGCTCGTTGCTCCTGGCTTTCTCCAGGATGGAGAGGAACTCTTCTTCCACGTCTTCGCCGGTAAGCTCGCGCACAAGCTGGACCACCCGCGCCGCGTAACATAGTATCTGCACGGTTTCTATGCGGGAGATGTCGTTAAAGAACCAGCCGCAGCTCGTGAACATGAGCATTGCGTGCCTGGCCATCTCCATGAGCATGAGAACGCGGCTCGTATCTGCATCGCCCGGAGGGCCTTTGGCGTGCCTGTCCAGGAAATCCCGTATGTTTTCATCCGAACGATCTAGAATCACGCCGATGTAATCGTCGCGGGCGGCGAACGGGTCGTGAAGCAGTTTCCCGCCTTCTTGTTCCAGGACCGAGCCGGCTTTTCCTTTCAGGGTGTCCAGGGCCTCCCGGAGCGGCGCCCGCCAGGACTGGCTCGTCTCCGGGCCGCCCACCTTACAGCCGCAGTCGCTTCTCCATCTTTCCAGTCCGTGCTCGCAGCTCCAGGAGCTGTTCTCGATGATCTCGACCTCGTGCTGGGGCGGGTGTCGTTCCAGGTACTCGCCGTAGTTGATGAGATCGAACTCCTCGGACGACTCGATAAGGGAGAGGCTGTAGGCCAGTGCCATGTCTCCGAACTTGTGATGATGGCCGTAGGTCTCGCCGTCGGTTGCGATATGTGCAAGCCGGCCTTCGGGACTGTTTTCGGGAAACGCGGTTTTCAGCCTCTCCGCGAGAAGCTCTCCCCTGGCCAGGAGTCCCTCGAATGCCACGGCCTGGGACACCGGTCCGTCATAGAAAAAAAGCGCGATCTTGTTGCCGGAAGGAAGCTGTGCCTGATAGGCGGTGGTGGGGTCTATGTTTCCCCGGCTTACGTCCGTCCACTCTGTGTCTC
This sequence comes from bacterium, assembly GCA_046484135.1. Lineage (GTDB taxonomy): Bacteria > RBG-13-61-14 > RBG-13-61-14 > RBG-13-61-14 > DATKZS01 > CAYQTK01. The sequence continues at coordinate 6,372 of JAWOBU010000008.1, read as the reverse complement.
CGACTTTTCGGACCCGCGCCGCCTGTCGCGGAGCCAGTATGGTAAACTTTATGTCGAGTTCGGCCAGCACCTCGAGGGTCTCGATGTCTACCGCGGTCTCGGGAAGCCACATCCCTTCCGGGTCGCGTTGGAAACGCTCGCGGAAATCGCGTATTCCCCAGAGCACCTGTGTGTACTTGTCGCGTCGTTCGGCGAGGGGAAGGATGATGTGATTATAAGCCTGGGCCAGGGCGGAGCCGTGTCCTGCGAACATACGGCGGCTTTCCCGGTCCGCGGCCAGCACCGCGCTGTAGGTTTCCGGCGCTTTTTCTTTCATCCAGGAGAGCAGGGTAGGTCCGAAGTTGAAGCTGATCCGCGAATAGTTGTTGACGATCCTGGTTATCTTTCCCTGGTCGTCCAGGATGCGGGAGGAAGCGTTGTTTGCGTAACATTCCACATTGATGCGTTCGTTCCAGTCATGGTAGGGGTACGCCGAGTCCTGGGTCTCCACAGCCTCGAGCCACGGGTTCTCCCGGGGCGGCTGATAAAAATGGCCGTGAATACAGATGTAGCGCTTTTTTGTCATTCTTCCGCCTTGAAGAACACCGCGGCCAAGGGAGGCAGTGCCGCGTTTATAGAGCAGGACCGGCCGTGATAAGGGACGGCCTCTGAATGTACGCCTCCCATGTTGCCCATGCCGCTGCCGCCATAGTAGTCCGAGTCGCTATTCAAGATTTCTTTGTAGAAGCCTGGTGCCGGAACTCCGATCCGGTAGCTCTGGCGCGGGACCGGCGTGCAGTTGAAGGCCATTATCACGAGCTCTCCTTTTTTGTCGGACTTTCGCAGAAACGTTAAAACGCTGTTTGCCGAGTCGTTGGCGTCAATCCACTCAAACCCCTGCGGATCGCAGTCCAGTACGTGAAGCGCCGGCTCCTTGCGGTAGAGCCGGTTCAAGTCGGCCATCAGGTTCTGCACTCCCCGGTGGCTCTCGTAGCCCAGCATTTCCCACTCGATACTGCTTTCATGGTCCCATTCTTTCCACTGTCCGATCTCTCCGCCCATAAAGAGGAGCTTCTTTCCCGCCTGGCCGTACATGTAACAAAACAGCAGCCTGAGGTTTGCAAACTTCTGCCACAAGTCTCCCGGCATCTTGGCCAGAAGGGACGCCTTGCCGTGGACGACCTCGTCGTGGGACAAGGGAAGGACAAAGTTTTCGTTGAACGCGTAAAGCATTCGGAAGCTGAGCTCGTTATGGTGGTAATTGCGGTGGATGGGATCATGGCTCATGTACTTCAGGGTGTCGTGCATCCAGCCCATGTCCCATTTAAGTCCGAAGCCGAGTCCTCCCACGTAGGTGGGCCGCGACACCATGGGCCAGGAGGTGGACTCCTCGGCAATGGTCTGCACGTCCGGATGGTTCTCGTACACGATCTCGTTGAGCCAGCGCAAAAAGGATATTGCCCCCAGGTTCTCGTTGCCGCCGTAGCGGTTAGGTATCCATTCGCCCTCCTCGCGGGAGTAGTCCAGGTAGAGCAGGGAGGCCACCGCGTCAATCCTCAAGCCGTCCACGTGGTACTTGTCGAGCCAAAACATAGCGCTGCTGGCCAGAAAAGAGCGGACCTCGTTCCGGTCATAGTTGAAGATGTAGCTCTTCCAGTCCGGATGATAGCCGAGCCGTGGGTCAGCGTGTTCATAAAGATGAGAACCGTCGAAGTAGCCCAGGCCGTGCTCGTCCGAGGGGAAGTGGGAGGGTACCCAGTCCAGAATGACGCCGATGCCGCGCTGGTGCAGGTAATCCACCAGGTACATGAAGTCCTGCGGAGTGCCGTAGCGGCTGGTGGGCGCAAAAAAGCCTGTCACCTGGTATCCCCAGGAGCCGTAAAAGGGGTGTTCCATGATCGGGAGGAACTCGACGTGGGTGAAACCCGTTTTTTCCACGTAATCCGCAAGCTGGTGGGCAAGCTCGCGGTAGGACAACTGCTCGCCGTTCTCCTTTCGCATCCAAGAACCTGGGTGGACCTCGTAAACGGAGAGAGGGTCCCGCAGGCGGTGCCTTTTCAAGCGGCTTTCGAGCCACTCGTCGTCTCCCCACTCATAATCCAGCTCCCACACCACTGACGCGGTCTGGGGGGATATCTCGCTGTAGAAGGAGTACGGGTCGTACTTGTCAACCTTGTAGTCGTTTAGCCTGGACTCCACGTGGTACTTGTAAACCTCGCCCTTGCCGATGCCGGGAATGAATCCTTCCCAGATGCCCGAGCTGCCGCGGGCGGAAAGCGGATGGCTCCCCGTGTCCCAGCCGTTAAAGTTCCCCATTACCGATACGCTCCGGGCCTCGGGAGCCCACACTGCGAAATGAACGCCCTGGACGCCTTCCCGCTCGGCTATGTGCGAGCCAAGTTTCTTGTAAAGTCTGTAATGCGAGCCCTGGTTGAAAAGGTAGACGTCATCGTCCGTCAAAAAGCTTCCCGACTTTTCGCGGGACAACGTGGCCGTTCTTTTCGAAGAGTGCTTATTATCTTTATCATTATTTCCGCTCAAGGCTTTCCCCTTTTCCTGATCATCGGTTTTATTCTTTGTTACGTCTGTAATTGATATAGGATGGAAGAACCACAGGGCATTTGCAAGCTTGAATTGAGCTTTTTACAAAGACTAAGTAAAGTAAGCGCGGAGGTTTCGGAAGCCGAGCCGAAGGGTCTCTCTGATGCTCCGGTTGGTTGCCTTGCGGTACTGGGCCCCCATTGATGCAAGGAACACCAGGTCGAAAAGCGGGTTGGCCGGCAGCCTGGAAAGCGAAAGTATAAACCTCCGCAAGCGCGGGAACCGGATGTAGGGAAGGAACAGCTTGTGCACGTTCTCGATCCGCCGGTACTCCTTGCCAGGGAGCGGAGACCTACGGAAGTAACTCTCGCCCGCGGCTTCCGGTGGCGCGCCCTGCTCAACGCCATTCTCTTCTTTAAGTATTCTCTCGCCCAAAGCGGTGCGGGGGTACGGCTGAAAGATGGATACGCGGGGGAAGTCCGCGGCCAGGGCGGAGTTCCATTCGATCGTCCGGGCCGCGCCCGCAAGCGTCTCGCCGGGCAGGCCCACCATGTTGTAAGTCAGAAGATACATGCCGTGTGATTTAATAAGCCGGGCCGCTTCCGCAAGCTCTTCGTCTTTCACTTCCCGGCCCAGCACCTCTTTCCTCATGAGAGCGTCTGCGCTTTCCACTCCGAGCTGCACGCAGTAGCAGCCGGACGAGGCCAGCGCCTTAATAAGCTCTTGGTCCGCCTGCTCCGGCCGCAGATTGACGATGTAAGGAAGATTGACCTCTTGTCCCAGCCGCGCCAGAAGCTCGAACGCCCAGGTGCGCTTTAAGCCGAAGGTGTCGTCCACGAAGTTTATGGTCCCGGCCCCGTTCGCCGCCAGCGACTTTATCTCGGCCATGACGTTGTCCACGCCCCGGAGCCGCACGTAAGGCCCTTTGCCGCGGACCAGCTCCTGCATGGCGTCGTTAAAGCAGTACGTGCAATGATACGGACACCCGCGTCCTGCCATGACCCTTTTCATGCCGGACCGCCGGAAGAAAGGGTCCGCTTGCCGGAGCAGGTCCCGTGCCGGATGGGGCAGTGTGTCCAGGTCGGATATGAGCTCCGGCAGCGCGTTCTTTATGAGCCTGTCGCCTTTCTTGACCCACAAGCCGGGCACGTCGGAAAAGTCCTGTTTCCGGTCCAGGCGCTTTAGAAGCTCGGCAAAGGGGACCTCGCCTTCGCCCCGGCAGACAGCGTCCAGTCCTTCGTGGCTGATGACTTCCGGAAAAAAGGTGGGATGCGGCCCGCCCATGATGATGGTCCCGTGGAAATAACTGCGGAGTTTCCCGGCAATCGCGAGCGCGGTCCGGTGAGCGCCGGTAGTGGCGGTAAAGGCGACCACGTCCGGCTCGTGTTCGAGGATGCGCGGCAGGAGCTGCCCGGCCGTTCTGCCCGTTACCAGGCCCACGTCGTGCCCGGCGGCGCGCACGTAGGCCGCGAGCGAGAGGAGTCCCAGGTGCTCGAACCATTCGGTTTGTACAAAGGTTACACGGGCCATGCCGAAGTTGTTCTACTCGATGATGGTAAAGGTGTTGACGGACGCCCGGAAGTAGGACAGCCACTGCTGGTGGGTAAACTCGGGACAGACAGTGGTGATCATGTAGAGCCGGGATTTTCCGGGAACGTAGTATATCTTCATGACGGCCTTGTTCTCGCCGGCCCGGAAGGTCGCGTGGGTGCGGTATCCGTCCTGTCCGTTGATCTCGACCTTGCGGTTGCCGCGGACCTTGAAGCCGGGAACCTGTTCGGCTATCTCCTTGTTCTTCTCCTGGATAAAACGGATGAAGTCGCGGTCTATCTTGACCTCGCCCTCCGTCTCGGTAACGTTAATTATGATGAAAGCCTTGTAGTTGCGGCTCGAGAGCTTGACCGCGTATTTTCGCGAGCGGGTGCTTTTCCACCAGTGGGCGGGCGGCTTTATGGAGAACTTGTTGGACCGGTCCACGTGGGCGGGCGCCAGGTATGAGCCTGACTGGGCCTGCAGCGCGGCCGGTCCTGTCATGAGTGTCGTTCCCAGGAACAGAACGACGAGGAGAACCGGGAGTGTGTTCTTTTGCCGTTCCATTATCCGCCCTCCGTGTTCCGGTAAAAAGACAGTATGGTCCGGCCGTAGTTGCGCCGGTCATAAAGCTCCATGCCGTCATAAGCGTCTTTCAAAGGGTTGTCGGAATCGTGCTCGACCACTATGTCGGCCTCGGGGTTCAAGAGTTCGAGCTGGGAAAGAAGCCGCAGGGTCTTCCCGGTCTCCGGGCTTTTATAAGGCGGGTCCAGGAAGACCAGGTCGAACTTTTGCTTTTCTGCGGCCAGGAGCTTGAGAGCGGCGCCTGCTTTTTTGGGCATGATCCGCGCCTGTTCCAGAAAACAGAGCGCGTCCAGGTTCTGTTTGATATACTTGGCTGAGTCGCGGCCCGAGTCCACGAACACGGCGTTGCGGGCGCCCCGCGACAGTGCTTCGATCCCGAGCGCGCCGGAGCCGCAGAAGAGGTCCAGCACGCAGAGGTCGGCAAGGTCCGGTCCCAGGATGTCGAACAAAGCCGATCGCACCCGGCCGGAAGTGGGCCGCATCTTTTTTCCTGCCGCGGCTTTCAGGTTGTGTCCTTTTTTCGATCCCGAGATCACCTTCATACTTTATAATTCTAGTAGCAGGAAGTTGAAAGAACAAGGGAGGTTTGTGTCCAGTCAAACTTCTTTTGGATTTCCCGCGTTTAAAGGGCTTCAGATGTTCCGGCAATCAAATTCCAAAGACAGCTCCTGCTTGGCGCCCGGCTCCAGCGAGCTCTCGAAGGTAAACCATATGCAGGACCCCTGGTAAGTTCTTTCAAACCCGGACTCGGACTGGGACACCGCCTCGATAGGATAGCGGAAAAGCAGGGCGGGCCGGGATGCTCGTATCGAGACGACGAACCCGTCGTGCTCGTTTACAAGCTCGATCTTTTCCGCCTTACGGGAGACTCCTCGCGAGTTCATCTCCGGCGGATCGGTCTTTTCGCCGTCCACGCGATAATAGCGGGAAGGGTCGTCGCCTGAGAGCAGGGACAGGTTCAACTCGACGCAGAACCGTAAGCTCACCTGCCTGTCCCCTTCGGAGGCAACAATGTAAGAAGTTGTAAAACCGGCCCGGTCGGCAAGAAAGGAGTAGGTCTTTTCCACCCGGACGGGTTGTTCCCCGCAGAAATCGCGGCGGGAGAGCTTTATTCGCTCTTCGTCGCGTTCGATTACCCGGTAGGGACTGCCGGCGAAGCTGCCGAGGTGGATGGTCCTTTCCTTTTCGATCTCCTTGAGGGACAGGGACGGCGGCACCAGATGCTCCTGGAAGCTCATGCGCGGGTACCGGTCATAGACCAGGTAGTTCTCGAGTCCTTCTTCTTTGGCTACCACGCGCTCATGTATGGTGGCGGGGGTATCCGAGCCTTGCTCAAGCGCGGCTTGTTTGAGCTTGTCGTGGTAGTGTTCGGGTCTTCTGCTCATGATATTGGACAGCTCGAAGTGAGCGGGAGGATACTCGATAAGCCGCACAGCGCCGCCGCTGGCGGGATGAATGAAGGCATTGATATGAGGAGAGGTTACGATGATCTCCGGAAAGCCGTCCGCGTTGTAGTCCAGCTCTTCCACGCGGAGCTCCCGGGCCATGCCGGCTTTTTCTTCCGCTTCCAGAATCTTTTCGAACACTGCGTGGCGCAGGTAGTTAAGATACAACCCTCCGAACACCCCGTGCCAGTAGGCGCAGTTGCACTGGGACCGGAAAAGCAGGGGCCGGGATTGAGAGCGGGTGCGGGGCCTTCTGGCTATCCTCTCGGAAGCAAGCAGCATCCGCTTGTGC
>JAWOBU010000019.1:0-2846 GCA_046484135.1 bacterium | reverse complement strand
ATACGGAATAACGGAGGAGTTCCGGCACATGGACATGTTGGCCATGGAGCGGTCCAGCACGTAGTTCAGGGCCCTGCTGGTCCACTCTCTGCGGAAGGCCCACACGGTAAACCGGTGCCAGGCGGAGTTGCGGCCCAGGCGCTCCAGGAGCCGGTTGGAGGCCCGGATGAGACCGGAGCGAAAGGAGCGCTTTCCAAGAAGCAAAGGCACCGCGGTCCGGTCAACTCCATGACCGCGGCCGAACACCCGACCGGCGGGAGCCATGTCTATAAGCCGGGCGAACTCCTCCCGGTCGGTGCGGAGTATGACCACGTCCGGATCGCGATCCGGAAGGGGCCACCCGGAGAGCCCGGACACCAGCACCGCGCTTGTCTCATCCTCCAGCCGGGGATCAAGTCCTTTCTCGAACTCCGTCTTCGGCTTCTTCAGTCCCAGGACCGGCGGGGACCACCGGCAGGTGCTGATGGAACCCGGCAGCAAAAGCAAAGGTTCTCCCAATGAGCGCCGGACCGCGTCACAAAAGGAGATGCCCTCATACTCGGCCGCCTCGGGTACTGACTCGTTCTTGCGCAAGAAAGCAACACCCACCGGCGGTCGGCTAAGCTTTATCAAACCAGCGCTCCTTCCAGGCCAACACCTGCGTGAAGATTATCCGAAACTTTCCCCGCAAGCAAAACCGGAAGAACCTCTTGTTCCAAAATATAAGAGGGCGGAGGCAAACAATTGTATCACGCAGAGGCGCCGAGACAGAGAAGGCAGAGTCTTTTTTTTGAGTTTAAAGACGAAAGACACAAGCACCGTGGTAGCGGCCACATTAAAGATTATAAATTATGCGAGCCACGTAAGTCGCGAGTAAACTCGCTCGCACATGTATTATCTCCCTGAGTGTAATTGACAATTGTTTCGGTTGATATTAGCATTAAGTTTGCCATGCCGGTGGATAGAAAATCCCTCCCCTCGGGCGTCAATGTTTCCCTGACGCCATTAGATGAGACTGGTGATACGTTACGGTATCCGGTTTCCGAGGTCCCTGCTTATATCGGTTCGGGGGCCCATGCTGATGTAATGGTTCCCGGCGAAGGGGTGGCAGAGGCACACGCGCGTCTTAGCTGGACGGACGACTCGCTTTACATCGAGGACCTGGGCCACGGCACCACCCGTATCAATGATCGCGATGTCAAACGCACGCGTCTTAAGAACGGGGACATCCTCGAGCTTGGCGAGATCAAGCTTCTCCTTCAGTTGAACGTCTCGCCGGGCGCCACCGGCAAGGAGGCAGTTACGAAAGCTCATGAGAGGCAATCTTCTCCGTCGCTCCAGATCTGGGCCGCGGGTTTTACCTCCGGCTTCCGGGAATGGTTCGAGCAGGAGATGGCGTCCGAGCAGGGGTTCATCTCCCAAAGCTTCCGCACCGGCGAAGAAGTGCTCATCTCCATGAGCCGGGCTTTGTCGGAGGACAGCGTGCCGGACCTTCTTATCCTGGACTTGAAGCTTCCCATCATAAACGGAATCAACGTGGCCATTGCCACCCGGGCCTATGAGCTCGGTTTTAACAGGACCGATCATGTGCGCCTGGCCTTTCTGTTCCAGCCGCCCTCCTCCTCCAGCTTCGATAAGGTCGTCAAGTTCTGCCAGCCGGTTACGGTAATCGAGCCGCAAGGCGATGAGTCCCTGAAACAGGGAGTCAGAAAGCTGGCAAAAGAGCTTAAAGACAAGAGCAAGGCATGAAACCGCGGCCGGCTGCCCGCGGCGCAGGCTTTAGACGATCCTTTTTATGAGATGAAGCTCCCGGCTGGTAAACCCCATTGACTGGTAGAACTCAATGGCTTCCACATTATCGCGGTCCACTGTAAGGTCAATGTACTCGAAGCCCATTTTGTCGAACTCCTCAAATATAGCTTCGAGGAGAAGATGTCCTACTCCCTGCCGGCGGTGGTCCCGGTCCACGGCGATATCGTTTATGCGGCCGACCGCGGTTTTTTCAAACATGGGGGGCCTGGTGAGCCGAAAGCCGTTTACAAAGCCGACTACCAGTCCTTCCTGCTCCGCCACCAGGGTGATGTGATCCGAGCGCGCCAGCATATTAGCGTTGGCCTCCCGGTAAATCCGGCGGGCCTCCTCCTCCTGCACCACACCCCAGTAGCCGGGGTCCCGCTCCACGTGCTCCTCCATGAGCTGATACCAGATATCCGCAATAGCAAAGACGTCTCTATCTTCCGCCCTTCTTATCTGGAACCCGGAGTTTGCCATGACACGCCTGCTTCTCTCACCGCAATCCCTTGCTCAGCCGGCCGGTTTCATGACCTTTACCGGCTCAACCTTTTCGCCTTTACCGTGACCGGATGGTCCAGGATGTTGAGCATGGACGGAACACTGGCGGGAGGGCTTTCCGCGGGAACCATGTAATAAAGATGGTAGGTGTACTCCCCCGCCGGGATGCGGACCATCTCGTCCAGAAGAAAGCCGGCGCAGCGCTGGCCGGGATCGGACTCGGGCGGGTCCTCCTCGTCTACGTCGTCAACGTAATAAAGCTTCAACGGAACGGTGTCCCGCCACTTGTCCGGCAGCACCAGCCGGACCACCATGTTGCCCATATCTCCCGCAAGCGCGTACCACTCATGCCCGGTCTCGTAGTCCATGTTCTTCTCCGCCTTGGACATCTCGCCGTCCAGCACCACTCCCTTGTCGTTTATCGGGTCGTAGTAGCGGGTCCCCTCGAAATTCTCTTTCCAGTCAATGGCGTAACGCATGACAAAGGTGGTGAGCACCGAGTCGGGCGAAACCGGGGTGTTCACGGTTATGGGTGTTACGAAGTAGTTGGGGTAAAACAGGTTCTGGGAGACCCC
>JAWOBU010000009.1:0-5462 GCA_046484135.1 bacterium | reverse complement strand
TTCGTGGCAAACCCACTGCCCGGAACCGAGATGTACGAGATGGCCAAAGAACGCGGCATGCTACGGTCGGACTTCAGCTTCGAGAACCTCTCCTACGCCAGGTCAGCATACCACCAGGGCGTCTTCCCCCCCGGCGAGCTCGAAAAAATGGCAGCCCGAGGATTCCTGAAATACACCCTCCGGTCCTTCTTACGCCGACCGCTCGTCATCACCCGCAGGTTCTTCGTGGACCTCCTTTGGAAAAGACCCCGCTACACCCTCGCCATCCTCGTCCGCATCTGGAGAAGGAACATCAAGCTTAAAACTTCATAACCGCCCGCTTTTCCCGGGCGCCCTCTATTACGGGATCACCGGGAGGGTGATGGCGGAAGGGTGCTCGTTGTCGCGGTGCATGGTGATGACGGGCACGATATTAGCCGGGTTGTCCGGCCGGTTGTCGGGCGCCAGCCGAGGATGAAGCCGGAAGGTGGGCCAGTCCGCGCAGGCGATGGATACCCGGATGCGGTGTCCTTCCCGGAAAACCCAAGAGGTCGGCTTCAGGTCCAGCTTAAGATGCACGATCCTGCCACCCTCGAAGATGCGGTCTTCATAATCGGTGCTTTCATAACCGTGCCAGGGAAGCTCCGGAAGAACGTCCACCCCGGAGCCGCCGCCCATGATCGTCTCGTCGTTGTCCACCATGGAAGCAAAGCCGGCCCGCAATACTCCCTCGGTAACCAGCACCGCCCGGCCGTCCTTTTCCACGTCTTCCAGGTAAACGAAGAAGTCGCCGTGGTCCGCGCTGCTCGACACGTAAAGGTCAACCAGCGGATGGCCGGTGACCTCCATGTCCGAAGAAAGCGGAGCGCTCTCATACACCAGGCACTTCTCGTCCTTTTGTGTGCGGACGGGGAGAGCGTCCGGGTCCCGCCCCATGGTGGCCAGCCAGCGGTTGCCCTTTGACTTCCCGAACCGGGCGTCGTGCGTGAAGTCAGCAATATATCTGTCTTCACCCGGACCGCCTTGCTCGCGACCAAGGCTGTGGCCCCCGCTGAAGTAAAAGTCAGTCATCTGCCGCCTTTCAAGCGGCCACTCCTTCTCGAACCGGAACCCCTCGCCGTTCATCACGTAGATGTAAACGGGCGGCTCCTGCTCAATCCCGTTCTTTATGCCCTTCAGGTACCGGTCGAAAAAGCGCAGGAGCTCTTGGGGGCCTTTTTTCTTCAAGGTCTTCACGTCCTCGCCGAAGTACTCCCAGTACGGGCCGCCCCCGCCGTGGAAACCGGGCACAATGGTCATGCGGGAGACGTTGGTCTTCTCCATGGTGGCGTAGTACTCGGTGGTCCCCCGCACAAAGGTGTCGAACCAGCCGCCGATGTTGTAGACCGCTATGTCCTTTTCCATGATGGCGGGCACGTGGGCGCTGGGACAGAACTCGTAAACGGAGAGCTCGTCCAGCGGCTTGGGAGGAGAGGCATCTAAATAATACATGGACCTGGCCCAGCTATGATAATCGAGGTTCCGGCGATGATCGAGGTTGGCCATGTAGTAGACGTGCTCGCGTTTTTCTCCGTCCTTGTATTGCGGCTCGTCCGAGGGCACGGCCGGATAGAGGTAATCGTCGAGAAAGGTCCCGTTCCTGTTCAAGTCCACTGGTATCTCGTCGTAAAGCTCGCCGTCGTGGTCCTCGTCAATTACCGGCGCCGCGGGCAGGCTGAAGTCCCCCTTGCCCGCCAGCATCTTCAGGATGTTCATCCGGTAGTAGTTCAGGTTAAGCCTGGTGAGGCCCTCCGAGTACTCGGTCATGAAGCCGTGCAGATAAACGCCTCCGGGGTAGACCTCGCCGTTGTAGCCGTCCAGCGGGACCATCATGGGGGCGATCGCTTTCAAGGCCGGCCCGGCAGTGCCCGCGGTAACGATCTGGGAGTAGCCGGTGTAGGAGCCGCCCATCATGCCCACGTTGCCGTCGCACCACGGTTGCTTGGCGATCCAGTTCACCAGCTCGCCGCCGTCCTTGGCCAGCCGGGGCATGAAATCAGCCTTCCAGCCCGACGAAGCCCCCGACCCGCGCATGTCCGCCCGCACGAAAACGTACCCGTGCGAGATAAGTATCTTGACGGGGTTAAAACCGCCCGGCGCGTCCATCACGTCAATCACCGGGTCCGGGCTTCCCACCACCGACTTCCGCATGAGCCGCCGCACCGGGTTGTCCTTGAGATCAATATAGGCCCGCGTGTAGGGAGTGTACTCGATGATAACCGGGAATGGGCCTTCACTCGGCCCGCCCGACGGAATGTAGATGTCAGCAGCAAGCTTGACACCGTCCGACATGGGTACGTACTCCGACCTCTTCACGATCTCAGGGTACGCGGCCTCGCTGTAGCCCTCGTACTCCATAGGCGAGCTTACCTTGCGTTCCCCTGAAACCGGGAAAATCCCCGCAAACACCAGGAGAAACACAAACAGCGCCATCAGACTTGTCCTGCGGATGTAGATCATGAATCATCTCCTTCTTGAAACCGGTCTTCGTGATTTTTTGCACCGGCAAAGCGAACGCCGACTATATTATTTCTACCGCTTCAGGAACGGTTTGTAAAGGCCGGTAGAATACCAGCCACAGCACTATCTTCATTTAATCCTTTTTCTCCTGCCCCCGCCTCCGTGCTATATTAGCGATATTGAAGACGCTTAAGCTGACAGAAGCGGCAAAGGAAAGGAAAGTGACTTGGAAGAAGATGTAATCGGTCTTCCGGAGCTTGACGCGGAGAGCAGGGAGCTGGTGGACCGGATGCTGGCGGGCGACCGTCGCGCCCTGGCCCGGCTTATGACCCTGATAGAATCGCGTCCGCCCGGCATCTACAAGATCATGGCAGAGGTGTCCTCCCGTATGCAGGGAGTTCCCAGGGTCGGAATCACCGGCCCGCCGGGCGCGGGCAAGTCCACGCTTATAGACCAGCTCATCCGGGAGTGGAGAAGCCGGGGCCTTACAGTGGGCGCGGTCGCGGTTGATCCCTCCAGCCCCTTCAGCGGCGGCGCGGTGCTGGGCGACCGGGTCAGGATGCAAGAGCACGCGCTGGATCAGGGTGTTTTCATCCGTTCGTTGGGTTCGCGCGGCTCGCAGGGCGGCTTGTCGCGGGCCACCATGGAGATGGGGTGTCTTCTGGACGCCTTTGGCATGGACCGGATCATGATCGAAACGGTGGGGGTGGGCCAGACCGAGCTTGACATCATCGGGATCGCTGACACCACCATAGTGGTGCTTGTACCGGAGGCCGGCGACACGGTGCAAACGCTTAAGGCCGGCTTGATGGAGATCGGGGACCTTTTTGTGATCAACAAGGCGGACCGGGACGGTGCGGACCAGCTTTCGGTCGAGGTCCGCTCCATGCTGGAGATGCACCACCGTGGAGACGAGTGGGAGGTCCCGGTCCTCATGGCGGAAGCCAGAAACAATGTGGGGATTAAGGAGCTCACGGACAAGGTGGAAGAGCACCGCGAGTTTTTAAAAACCAAGCCGCGGGTCGGCCCGTTCCGGCGGGATTACTTAAAGAGGTGGCTTATCGAGCTTCTTCTTTCCGAGCTGGGAGAGAGGATAAGGGGACCGCAGGATGAAAAGGTCTCCGAGGTGTTCCGCCGGGCCGAAGAAGGAGAGATGGACCCTTACTCGGCCGCAGCCCGCATACTGGCAAGCCCCGAGATCATGAAAGCCATGCTCCGGCTTACCGATGAGTCCTGACCGAGAGAGAGTTTGCGAAATTATGAATTCTTGTGGTGGGAGAGACCTCCAGGTCTCGATGATCGCGAGCTGCCTGCCTGTGCCGGACACTGCAGACAGGGAGCTCGCTCCCACCTTAAGAGCTCACTATTTCGCAAAAGCATCTAAAAATGGTTCTTCCGGTTTTTGAGTAGCTAAAGGCAACAGGTCACTTTTTTGAGGGGAACCCTGAACTTTGCATTCACAATTGCCCACAAACCCACCATCAGGATGGCCCACACAACTTGTTGTGTGGGCTGGCGCGCGGTACAACCTCGCAGGGTTCTCTCCCATGATCTTCGATCACCCAACAAGTTGTGTGGGCCATCCGAGACACTTTCAAGTACCCAAAAACCTGACTCCTGAAGATATATGTTTGCCGTGCGAGCGACTTTAGTCGCGAGTTCCGCCTCGCGCAAAAATCCTTATCTTCGGATGCCAAAAAACTATTGACTGGAACCTACGCCGCCTCCCACTCGTGGACCAGCTCGCGGGCCGCAGCCTGCGGGTCCGCGCGGGAGATGAGAGCGGAGATTACGGCCGCGCCCGCGACGCCCGCTTCCTTTATTTCCTTGATATGCTCGGCCTTGATGCCGCCGATGGCTATAACCGGTACGCTTACCGATGCCACGACCTCGGCCAGGCCCTCCTTGCCGCGCGGAGGGGTTACATCCTCCTTGGTCAAGGTCTCGTACATGGCGCCGAACCCGATGTAGTCCGCACCCGCGTTCTCCGCCTGCCGGGCCTCCTCCAGGCTGTGAGTGGATACGCCGATAACAAAGTCTTCCGGGGCAAGGCGGCGGGCGGCTTCCAGCGGGAGGTCGTCCTGTCCCACGTGCACCCCGTGTGCGTCCGCGGCCAGGGCCACGTCCAGCCGGTCATTGACTATGAACAACCCGTCATGCTCCCGGCAAAGACCGGTCATCTTCCGGGCCAGCTCGCACATCTCGCCCGCGGCCATGTTCTTGGCCCGAAGCTGAATAACGCGCACGCCCGCGGAAAGCGCCCGGCGGGCCAGCTCGACCGCGGACACGTCCAGCCGCATACCCGGATTGACTATGGCGTAAATGCCGGAAGGCAACCTGGTCATTATCTCACCTCCTTTGACTAACCTTAATCACAACAGCCCGCTTTGCAACAGGCGCACGAACCACAGCAGGGCCGGCAATTTCGCAACTTCTTTTCCCCTTCTTATAAATGACGTTCCATCTCCATAACTTGGCCTCGGTTACCTCCTGAATTTTTTCTGTCCTCATTTTAAAAAGTTTCACTGTCCCTTGACTTTTGCTGAATCTTGTGGTAAAATTAGTTCAAGAAAGTATAGGAATGCCAAAAGACGACAACAAAATGAAAAGAAGAGGCGAGCTCGCCAGGAGTCTGGCAAGATACCGGGAGATGATGCCAGGCTACCTGGTGGAGAGGCAAGAGAAGTGCGGCAAGCCCTCCTGTTGGTGCGCCAAGGGAGAGGGAGGACACCTGCGTTACCAGTTGACAGTGCGACTGGGAGGCGAAACCAGGACCTATCACGTGCCCTTAAACATGGTTGATAAGCTGCGTTCGTTGATCGAGGAGCGCCACGAGTTCGAACAAGCGGTGGAGGAGATTCTGTCCATCAACCTGGAGGACTTTTTGAAGCGCAAGCATGAAGCGGCGGATGCAAGAAAGGGCAGCGGGAAATCCTCGAAGGGGAAATCTTAAAGATGTGAAGTTCCCTCAATTTTAATTCCCT
>JAWOBU010000266.1:0-19047 GCA_046484135.1 bacterium | reverse complement strand
GAACAGGGCTTTGTGATTGACTTCGACAGCCTGCTCCGGCTCTCCGGCGGAAGGCTTCCCTACGGGGTCGAGTACATGCGGGCTTTACAGGAGCACGAGGAGAACCTGAAAGACCCGCGGGTCAAGGAGTATATAAGCGGCTCCCGCTCCGGCTCGCCGTTTTTGAACTTCTACCTGGACTGGCTGAAAAGCGGCAGGCCCGCTTTCGTGCCCCTGGAAGCCCAGCCCACCGTCAAAGCCATGGAAAAGATCAAACAAATGAACGGCGTGCCCGTGCTTGCCCATCCGTCGGACACGCCGCCCGAGTACGCCCACGAGCTAATTGACGCGGGAGTTCAGGGCCTCGAGGTGTACTCATCCTATCATGACAAGGCCCTCACCGAAAGCTGGCTGAAACTGGCGCAAGACCGAAACGTGCTCATAACCGCGGGAAGCGACTTCCACGGCAAGGACCGAAAGCCGGACGTAAAGCTCGCCGGCATTCCCAGAGGCGACTACGTTTTTTACGAAAGGTTGAAAGAAGCCGCGGGCAGGTAGTGCTTTGCTTCAAGTCATCTTGCTTGAGCTTTGTCTCATTAAAATTTTCGAGTCCAGGCAACGGGGAATAAGAAAATATGACAGCACGCGAATTGGATACATCCATGTTCCTTGACATACAGTTATGATTCCATGATCATCTTATAAAAGATAGAAGATTATTGCCTGTTGGTTATGCGAAAATTTCGTTACTGGATTGCGCACGCTTGCTTGCGCTTTCGTAAGCCCCGGCTTGCCGGGGCGGCAACTGCGGCTCTTTGCAAACGTTTCCGCCTCTAATGATGTGAATAGTCGGCCTAGCTGTGCCGGGAAGCAAGCTTCCGGACGGATAAAGCGGCAGCAAGCCTGTCTGCGTGCGGAACGCACAGGCAAGCCACCGCAGTCCAAGATGGCGCCAAGATGTCAGCAAAACCTCAATTTCGCAACGGGCACTAAATATTGAACGAGTTGAAGGGAGGAGCCGAATGCATAAAATAAATGACCTTATTCGCGAGGCTTCCCAACTTCCGGTGGAAGAGCGCGTTAAGATAGTTGACTCGTTGCTGCGCACTATCAACGCGCCGGACCCGGATATTGATCAAGCCTGGGTAAAGACAGCCGAAAAACGTCTTGCCGAACTGCGAGCCGGGCGCGTTAAATCCATTCCGGGAGACGAGATTTTCTCCAAAATAAAAAATCGCTTCCCAAGATGAAATTTGACTTTCACCCCGCGGCTTACAAGGAATTCCTGGAGGCTGTTGACTTTTATGAAGATTGCGAGCCGGGCCTCGGCGAGGAGTTTGCCGTGGCGATATATGATTGTCTGAAGAATATTTTGTGCTACCCGGACGCATGGCCTCTACTGCAAGAAGATATTCATCGCTGTCTTGTCCACCGTTTCCCCTTTGGTGTCCTCTATAGCATCGAGTCTGACTGTATCTTCGTCCTCGCAGTCATGCATCTGCAAAGATACCCCGACTACTGGAAGAACAGGCTATAAGAAAGAACTGTTGTTTCCTGCCTACCAGAAAAAACAAAAAAACTTAAAAATCCTCTCAAATGCCCTATCGACTCTATCTTCGCCTGGTCATGGCGGAGAGCATGCGCACTCCTCTCTGGATTTCCTCCGCCACCGGGATGCCGCGGCTTTCCATCTCCGCCTGGATTTTCCGCGATGCTTCAGCATGGCCCATGATCCAGACCACCACCGGCTTTTGGTATGACTTCAACTTTTCGCAAAGCTTGTCATAGTCGAAGATGGGCCTGTCCACCGGGGGCGCGAAGATATGGATGTAGGCCGCGTCTACGGCGGGGTCCTCCATGACCGCTTCCAGGCTTTCCTTCATGGTGTTCTGGGGCCCGTTCTTCTCAATGGCGGGGTAGAGGTCCACCGGGTTGGCCGGGTCCATCCAGTCGGGGAACACCTTTTTAATCCGGGCGGTGGTATGGGGAGACAGCTCGGCCAGCTCCATGCCGTAATCGTGGAGGTCGTCAGAGGTTACCACTCCGGCGCCCCCGGAAAAAGTCAGCACCGCCACCCGGACGCGGTCAGTGGGCGGGACCTCTCCCATCTCCAGGCAGCGGGCCAGGTCCATAAGCTCGGTCATGCCGTAGGCCCGGACTATGCCCGCCTGCCGGAAGGCCGCGTCCAGTACGGCGTCGTCCTGGGCAAGCGCCGCAGTATGGGACCCGGCCGCGCTGTGGCCCTGGCTGGTCCGGCCTCCCTTTAACACCACCACCGGCTTCGTCGTGTTTTTGCAAAGCTCGAAAAAGCGGCGGCCCCTCCGGATGGACTCGAGATAAAGGCCTATTACGCCGGTCTCGGGGTCGTCCACCAGGTACTCGAGAACGTCAACCTCGTCCACGTCCGCCTTGTTGCCGATGGATGCTATCTTGGAAAGACCGAAAGGAGTGCGGGAAAGAATATGAAGCAGAAAACCAGCGGACAGCATCCCGCTCTGGACCACCAGGGACACCCGGCCGGGAATAAAACTGTCCTTCCACATCCGGGTCATTAAAAAAGACAGGACCTTGGTCCGGTGAACGTTGATGGTCCCCATGCAGTTCGGTCCCCACAGCCGCATGCCGGACGCCCGGGCGGTTGCCGCGCAGCGCTCCTGGAGTTTCTCTCCTTCCAAGCCGGTCTCGGCAAAACCGCCCGACTCGATGATGACCCGTTTTATGCCCCGAGTGGCGCAGTCCTCCATTGCGTCGGGAACCCCCGCCGCGGAAATGAAGATCACCGCCACGTCCGCGGCTTCCGGGATATCAAGCACACTCTGGTAGCACTTCTTTCCCTCGATCTCGTCTACCCGCGGGTTCACCGGGTAAAAACGGTCGCCGCAGGATATGTTCATGTTCTGAAAAAGCTGATGCCCCGGCCGGTAAGGATTGGCCGAGGCCCCGATCAACACCGCGCTCTCCGGCTCGAAAAATGACTTCATGGCTTACTTCTCTTCCTTGCACTGAAACATTTATAGCCTTTTATTTTAAATCCTGGGAGGTTGATCTGTAAAGTGTCTTGATCGGGCCGGTCCCTGCCCTGCTACCGCTCTTTTCCAAAACAGACTTTTTCTCTCACGCAAAGGCACAAAGTCGCAAAGGTAAAACAAAGAGATTCGGGCCGTTGCGATTTTTTATGGAAAGCATCTTCCGGCCCGCTTTTCAAAGGACCTCAATTCAGGAAAAGCCAGGCTTCGCCAGACCGCTACGGTGGTCTTGTCTTTTGTTTTTAAATTCAAAAGAGATCCCCATTCTCTGCGTCATGGCGTCTTTGCGTGATACAATTCTTTGCTTATGTTTTATATTTTTAACAGCACTGGTTTTTTAAGGAGTTTCAAAACCCGGCATAGGAGTGATACCCGGTTCCGATGGCGTTTACTCCGAGGTAGGTAAAGACCACGCTTGCGAACCCGAGGATCGCGATGGCTGCGACGCGCCGGGGGGGCCAGTCCAGGGACACCTTGGCATGGAGATACCCGGTATAGATGATCCATGTTATAAGGGACGCGGTTTCTTTGGGGTCCCACTGCCAGTACTGCCCAAAGGCCACCTTTGCCCATACCATGCCGGTGATGATGACCATGGTCATAAGCGGGAAAGCCACGGTGATGGTCTGGTAGGTAATCGAGTCGAGCAGCTCCGGGCGGGGCAGTATCTCGCGGAGCGCCGAGAGCTTCAGGTCGAAGATAAAACTTGCCGTTCCCACAAAGACCACCAGTGCCAGGATGATTATCTTGAAGGGGTTTCCGAAAAGCGCCACTGTATCGCTTGTAAGCGCGGCGCGGACGAGAAGCAAAAGAGCGGCCAAGGTGAACACGGTTCCCAGCATGGTAACAAAAGGCCCGAACGGGATTCCGAGTATGGTCCTGGCCTTTGCGGGCCTCTCCTCGGTGCGGTAGAGGTAGAGCACCGCGGCGATTATAAAGTAGACCGCGGCGATAAGAAGAATGATTCCGGGTATCGGGAAGCCGGCCAGCTTGTCGGTTACCTGGCCGTCCCGGACCTGGTTCAAAGTAAAGACCCGGTGGATGAGTATGTTGAAGCGGTCGCTTATAAGAAGCATGAACGCCATGAACAGGTTGGATGAAAAGCCCAGCCATCGAACCGGAGTGCCGTCCTTGATAATGAACATCAAGGATGTGCCGAAAGCGGCCACGAAACCTGCATAAGCAAGAGCGGCCACCGCCACGTGGGCGTGGAGCCAGTAGGATTGCAAGGCCGGCATCAAGGCGTGGATGTCCTTGCCGCTCTCCGGGTTGAGAACCGCCGCGGCCATGGCTCCCACCGCCACCGGTATAATAAAGGCGCCGCCTGCCTTGAACTTGTAGCGCCATTCCAGCACCAGGTAAAAAAGTACGATTCCCCAGGCAAAGAAAAGAAGCGATTCGTACAGATTGGTAAAAGGGGGATGATTAATCCCGGCTTCCATCCAGCGGGCGGCGAGCCCGCCGGTATGAAACAGAAGCGCTGTCACAGAGATATAGGTGGCGACGCGGCCGGCCAGGTCCCGGCGAAGAGCGAGGTACAAAAGATATAAAACCGTGCCAACCAGGTAGAAAGCCGCCGCGACCTTGAAGCAGGTCTCGCTTATATAAAACAAGTCCATGAAACTAACAAGGTACTGGAAAATTCCGGCCATGGCAAGCCTTGGAGGAGCTCGAAGGAAAGGTTCGCTTCCGGGCGGCTCCATAGCAGCGGCGGAGCTTATAACAAAAAATTCAAGTCCCTCCACTAATAACAGCGTCTCCTGTGAAGGACATCACTTTCTGAATCCTTGATAGGCGCAAACCGCGCAATCAAGCGCTTCCGCGGGGTCAACCTCTATAAGAGAACATGCCAGGGAGCCCGGAAAAGATGGATGTAAAACTCGCCGGAGAGCATGTCGGCTTTGGTTTTTCGCCCTTGCCGGTCTATATGAATCAAGACATAAGAGCTCTGCTGCCATATGGAGACCAGAATATGTTAAGCGCTTCCCAAGCGGGCGAGGGCCTATTTATGGACACAATGAGCAAAGTTAGATTAGCAACCGGTTAGAATCGGATGAACAGAAAATGTGTACTGTTTTGCAAAGGGAACATTTTTCTCTTGACAAGTGGGCTGGCTCTGGTAAATTGTCGTAATCTTAGCAAGGCAAGTGGTGGAGAGCCTCTCTATATAAGGCTCTCCCGGTTTTTCTCTTCTATAAACCGAATATATAAATATCGAGGTCACCCTGCTATAAACTCTACATTTACTAAAGGGGTGGTTTTTCCACACCTGTGGAAAAACCTGTGGACTATTTTTCTCTTTGACCGGAAAATCAAAGACCAAACTCGAAGATTGTCAGGAAGGCCATGGTAAGAAACAAGCTTTTAAAGCAGATCGAGAAGGAGTTCGAGAAAGAGGTCCAAACGGAGAACCTGGACAAATGGCTCCAGGGAGTTTCCATAGGAGACGTGGAACAAAACAAGGTGGTGATAGAGACTCCCAACAAGTTCGTCATGGACTGGTTGCGACAGAACTGTATGAGGCTCATTAAAAACGCGGTTGATACCGCGGTGGGACCGGAGGCAAAGGTATCGTTCCGGGTAAACCCGGAGCTTTCCCGGGGATTGTCTTCTCCGGAAAAAGACGAGCCGCAAGCTTCCGGAACCTCCGGCGACAATACGGTGGAGCGGAAAAGAAGCCGTGCCGGCAGTAAAACCCCCTGCCCGGAGCTGAACTCCAAGTATACCTTTGACAACTTTGTTACCGGCTCGTCCAATCAGTTCGCCTACGCCGCCTGCCGCGCGGTCGCCGAGAAAAAGGCCAAAAACTATAACCCACTTTTCATCTACGGCGGGGTGGGACTTGGCAAGACGCATCTACTGCACGCCATCGGCAACGAAATCCGCTGGAAGAAGCCGGAGACGCGCATCATTCTTCTCCAGGCGGAAAACTTCATGAACGAGATGATCCAGGCCATCCGTGCGGAGAACATGGACAACTTCCGCAAGTTCTACCGTAAGGACTGCCAGGTCCTTTTAATGGACGACATCGAAATCCTTGCTGGCAAGGAACGAACCCAGGATGAGTTCTTTTACACCTTTAACGACCTTTATGCCGCGGGCAAGAAGATCATAATAACCTCGGACAAGTTCCCAAAGGAGATGAAGACCCTGGAGGAGAGGCTCCGGTCTCGGTTCGAGAGTGGTATCATCGTTGACATCCAGCCGCCCGAGTTCGAGACCAGGCTTTCCATTCTGCGCTACAAAGCGGAGATAGAGGGACTCGAGGTACCGGACGATGTTATGATCTTTCTTGCCGAACAGATAAAAACCAATGTACGGAAACTGGAAGGAAGCCTGATCCGGCTGTCCGCCCTGTCCTCGCTTTCGGGTGCGCCCATGACCACGGCCCTGGCGGAAGAGGTCATCCACGCCATCCTGGACGATAATGAAGTAAGGCTGTCCCCCGAAGCGGTGGCCAAAACAGTGGCCGGGTTCTACAAAGTTAAGGTCTCGGACATAAAGTCAGCCAAGAGAAACCGTAAGTACGCACTCCCCAGACAGATAGCCATGTACCTCTGCCGGGAAATGTGCAGGATGTCGTTCCCGGAGATCGGGTCCTTTTTCGGAGGAAGGGATCACTCGACCGTCATCCATTCCTGCCGTAAAATAGGGATTGATAAAAACTCGAACTTCGAGCTCAACAAACACCTGGAAACCCTGAAAAGAAAGCTCGGGCAAGGTAACCTGTAAGAGTTCCCCTCACGGGGTTACAAGAAGGAAAAGATGAGGCGTAACCAGGTTGTAAAAAAAGCGGAGGATTATACCCGGACCAGCGGGAAAAACTGTGGACCACTTTAAGAAGAACCTTGTTGGCCGGATGTGGAAAATAGATGTGTCGAAAACTCAAACCGTTCTCACCAGGTTTTCCACCTTGTTTCCCACCGCTGGCCTAAAAGAACGGGGAATGCGTAAGCGGCCGTCTTGTTATAAATCCTCGGGAGCCTTGCCGGTATTTGTCCACTTTCCAACAGGGCTTGATATTACGGTCTTTTTCTTATAAATAGATAGAGATAATATTAAGAGGGAAGGGGAAAAGACTGGAGCCGACCGGGTTCGGCAGAATGAATGAGAGTTAAAGAATAAGTTAAGCCAAGGAGGACCGGGATGCAGATAGTGATAGAAAGAGACGCTTTTTTAAAGAGCCTGGGGAGGGTGCAGGGCATCGTCGAGAAAAAAAACGCCATGCCCATCCTGAGCAACACTCTTCTCAAGGCGGAGGATGACAGCCTGGAGATCGTGGCCACCGACCTGGAGGTTACCATAACGGACCGGTGTCCGGTGGACGTTCAATCCGCGGGCAGTATCACCTTGAGCGCCAGGAAGCTTCACGACATCATCCGGGAGCTTCCGGCGGGACCGGTGTACCTGAGTTCGGGCGAGGACTACCGTATGGAGGTAAAGTCGGAGAACGACCGGTTCGAGCTCATGGGTCTTTCTCCCGAGGATTATCCCAAGGTCCCGAGTGTGGAGGATCACGAGTTTATCAGGTTTCCGGCAGGCTTGATCACGGAGATGGTCACCAGGACCATTTACGCTGCCGCCGGCGAGGACTCCCGGTTCAGCTTGAACGGCATTTACACGGAGAAGCTGGAGGACAGCGACACCATAAGGATGGTAACCACGGACGGGCACCGGCTGGCGCTTATAGACCGGCAGAGCCCTAAGCTTTCAGAGCTGAACCTGACAAAGAGCGTGCTTCTTCCGCGTAAGGGCATGGGCGAGGTCATAAAGATTTTGGAAGAGTACGAGGGCGAGGTGGGCGTATCCATCCAGGAGAAGTCCGCTGCTTTCAAGATGGAGGACGCGGTAATATTCATGCGGCTGGTGGACGGCAAGTTTCCGGATTATAACCGGGTAATAATCGAGGGGTGCGACAAGAAGGCAGTGATAAAATGCGAGGAGCTTCTAAAGCATTTGCGGCGGGCGTCCACAATGGTGGACGAGAAGGCCCGGGCGGTAAAGTTCACCTTTACCGAGAACAAGCTTGCCATGGACAGCAGGAACCCCAACTTCGGGACCTCCTACTCGGAACTGGAAATAAACTACGAAGGCGAAAAGATGGTGATGGCGTTTAACGACCGCTATTTCATCGACATCATGAACGTAACCAAGGCGGAGAACCTGATCGTCCACCTGCGGGACGAGCAGTCCCCTGCGGTTATCAGCATCGAGGAGGACCCGAACTATACCTGCGTTATCATGCCTATGCGGGTTTAAAACAAGTTTTAACCTTTTTTATCCTTCTTAAAGGCCCGGCGGCAATCTATTGTTAACCCTATACCGTTATGTTACTATTTAAGGGTGGACTTGTAAGAATTTATGGGTGGAATATAAGCTGTTGCTTACCTTCATCCTTGGATTTTTTCAGGCATTACTCCGGTGGCCCATAGCATTAAAGGTTCAACGTATTTTAGTGTGGGTGGATAGAGAAAGATGCGTTTATCGCTTTCAGGGCTTCCAGCGGGAATAGGGAAAAGGCCGGAACCGGCCCGGCCTCTCCCCGCCGGCAGCCGAGAATGCGGAAAACGCAAAACAACCTTTATAATCATAAGTAACAATGTCAATACTAATGGGCCACCGGAGCCATGCCTTCAAAATCCCTGGGGGTTCGGGGGACTGGTCCCCCGACTTGTTAAAAGTTCATATTGTCAAGATAATCGGTTACTGAGAAGTCTATTTTATCCCATTGCTGTCCAAAACATGGAGGAAAGGCTGAGAATCATATCGCGCAAAGGCGCAGAGACGCGAAGGATTTGGAATTGTTTTTGATTTTGAATCAAATGGTAAAACCTCGGTATTGATACGTACAAAAAGGTGCATTATGAATTTCAGGTTCCCTGAAAAGTTTTGCCGGAGGGTTATGCCTCAAAAAGGTCAAAATGGCTTAACCTTGTTGTGTTTTTTATTTTGCGCCTTCGCGTCTTTGCGTGAAATTAAAATTCTGTTTTGGACAAGAGTGATTTCATCCACAGATTTTCATCAGGAGCCTTATTTAAGTAGATGACCCGGGAGCCCAGCAGACAAGAACAAATCCTCGAAGCCGAGCGCAAGGACTACAGAAGACGCCGGCGGGAGAGGATCGCCATCCTGGTCACCGCTCTTTTAGTGGGGGGGCTGGTTTACCTGGCCTATCACTTCTCCAAGCTGGCCCAGGAAAGCACCTTGATGGAGCCCTTTGTCATTCACTTTTTCACCTTTGCGGTGTGGGCCCTCCTTCTGGTGCTGACCCTTATTCTCATCTTTCTTATCGTTAGAAACGTGGTCAAGTTCTTCTTTGAAAGAAGAAGGGGAGTGCTCGGTTCCAAGATAAGAATGCGGCTTGTCATGGCCTTCATGATGCTGACCCTGGGACCGGCCACCGTGCTTTTCATTCTGTCCACCTTCATCCTGAACACCTCCATCGAGCACCTTTACGAGCCCCACGTGTTGAACGTGGTAAAGATGTCCAAGTCAGCCATATCCTCCGCGGACAAGACCAGCGAGATAACCAACCAGGTGCTGGAGGAAAAGTACAACGCCGAGGGCGAGCAGGGGCTTCACTTTGGCAAGGAGCTCTCCCGCGCACTGCTGGAAAGAGAATGGATAAAAGTACTGACCGGCGAAGAGAGAAAGGAAAAACAGAAAAGGAAACAGAAGCGGCAAAAAGGCGCAGAGGAAGACAAAGTAGATGGCACCCTCCCCGGCGGAACCGCCGAGCCCGCTCCCGCGGAGGGAGACAGCGCCGGCGAGGTTCCAAAAGACAACGGAGAAGAGAAAGCCCCGGTGGAAAAGCCGGGAACGGGAAAGCCTCCGGAAAAGGAAGAATTCTCCCCGGAAGAGGTGGAGACGAAAGAGGGCGACACAGCTCTTTGCCAATTGCCTTCTCTCCGTGATCAGCTTAAAGGCTATATTAAGGACAAGCGGCTCGAGTACAACCTGGAGATGCTCGGTATTTACGGCAAGGAAGGCAAGCGGCTGGCCTTGTCCAAAACGGGGGACCTCGATCTTCCCGGGTTTTCTTCCTCCAACATCAACAAGGCCCTGTCCGGGGAGAAGGGGTACAATCCTCCGGTTTCCATCACCGAGGACCGCGCCGTCATTTACTCTTTTTATCCTGTCCCTCGCCGTTCCGGAGAGAAAACGGAGATCGTGGGCGCGGTAGTGGTGGGCAAGGTGATTCCGTGGGTGGAGCAGAAGGTATGGGACAAGCTGATGGTGGGGGACAAGGCTGAAGCTGTCATCCGGGACTACACCACCCTCCAGAAGATGGAGCTTCCCATCAAGTCCTCTTACTTCCTGCTCCTGGTTTTTGTGACCCTGATCGTCATCTTTCTGGCGGTATGGTTCGGGTTTTACATGGCCAAGGGAATAACCGAGCCCATCCAGCTTCTTTCCGAGGGCACGGCCAAGGTAGCTTCCGGCAACCTGGACTACCGCATTGACGTGGGCAAGGTGGGGGACGACGAGATGTCCCGGGTTCTTCAGTCCTTTAACAAAATGACCGACGACCTTCAGAAAAGCAGGAACGAGCGGGACCAGGCCTACAAGAGGCTCCGGGAGATAAACGAAGAGCTGGAGCAGAGAAGGAGGTACATGGAGACGGTGCTGGCCCACATCGGCGCGGGGGTCATGTCCATTGACCCGGACAACCGGCTGTCCACGGTGAACCCGCCGGCCCGGCAGATGCTGGGCACGGAGGGCAAGGACCTTACGCCCGGCAAGCCTATCTCCGAGGTGTTAAAGCCGGAGGAGAAGCAGATACTCGACTCGCTGGTGGAGGAGCTCGCGAACACGGGCGGAGAGATAGTGCAGCGCCAGGTGACCATGGTCAGGGAGGACCGATCATACGTGGTGCTGATAACCTTGTCCCGGCTCCGGGATGCCGGCGGCAGGAACCTGGGGATCGTGCTGGTGGCCGACGACATGACCGAGCTTATCCGGGCCCACCGGGCCATGGCCTGGAGGGAGGTCGCAAGAAGGATAGCCCACGAGATCAAGAACCCGCTCACTCCCATCAAGCTGTCCGCCCAGCGGCTGGAGAGGCGTTTCTCGGACATGGAGGACCAGGAGGAGGCCAGGGTGTTCTCCGAAAGCGTAAACACCATCATCGCCCAGACCGACGAGCTGAAAAAGCTGGTCAACGAGTTTTCCCTGTTTGCCCGGCTTCCCTCCACCAGGCCGGTGCCCGAGAACCTGCACGAGATCATAAAGGAGGTCCTTCCTTTATACCGGGATTCTCATCCTTCCATAGGATTTCGCCTTGTCCTGGACGAAAAGCTGCCCGAGCTCGAGCTGGACCGGGAGCAGATGAAGCGGGTGTTTATAAACCTTCTGGACAATGCTGTCTCGAGCATCAATGACGGAGGCGAGATAGCGATCGAGACCGCCTACAACCAGCAGATCCAGGTGGTAAGGATCGAAATCCGCGACACCGGCTGCGGAATACCCGCCCACTTGAAAGACCGGCTGTTCGATCCCTATTACTCCACCAAGGAGGAAGGCTCCGGCCTGGGTCTCACCATTGTCCAGCGCATCATATCCGACCATTACGGCTACATAAGGGTCATGGACAACGAGCCCGCCGGAACCAAGATCGTGATCGAGCTGCCGGTCATACTGGCGGAAAGGCAGATAAAGCCAAGGGATTTCGCCCGGACCATGTAGGACCATGGAAACGAACCAGAACACAAAACCCGGCATGTACTTTCTGGACGAAGCTCTGATAGAGGACCTGGGCCGGACGGACTACGAGTCTTACCTGCGTCTCCAGGAGGAGGCCAAGAAAGAGGTCCGCCAGGGCGGCAGAGGCCGGGTGTTTCTGGTCGAGCATCCTCCGACCATAACGCTCGGCTACTCCCTGAAGGGGGACGAGGGAAGGTCCTGGATAAAAAACGGCTTCGAGGGCCTGGAGAGCCGGGGCCTCCGGGTGGTACAGGTAGACAGGGGAGGCAAAGCAACGTATCATGGGCCCGGTCAGCTCGTTTGTTACCTGGTGCTGGACTTGAAAAGGCTCAAGCTTTCCGTAAAGCGGTACATGGGGAAGCTCCAGGAGGCGGTGCTCTGTGCGCTCCGGGAGCTCGACTTGCCCGCGGAGCTCGACCCGTCGTACCCTGGAGTGTGGGTGGGGGGCGCCAAGATAGCCGCAGTGGGGGTCCGGGTCGAGGACCGGATAACTTCCCACGGACTGGCCGTAAACCTGGACCCCGACCTGTCGGCTTTCGAGTACATAGTGCCGTGCGGAATTCCCCACAAGCCGGTAACGTCGGTGGCCCGCCACCGGGCAGCTCCTTCCCGGGGCGAGATGGCACTCCTGCTTTACCGGTCTTTGCAGGAAGCGCTCAAGATAAAACTGGTGCCGGCCGGTTCCAATGAAGACGGCGTAACAAGGGAGAAGTAAAAATGAAGATAACCGAGTGGCTGACCCCGGGCCTGTTTGATTTGAACACCATCCTGGTAACGCTCATGATGTGCTGGACCGTGTTTGCCATCGTGTCCAATTTCCTGGAGGACTTCCACATCCCTCCTCGCTGGCAGTCCGCCAATTACTTCGGGGTCATACTGATGACCCTGGCTTACCTGGTCGAGCTGGTGGTGCTCGAGCCGGTGAAGACGCTGTATCCCAACCCTTACGACTGGCTGTTAGTGGGGACCGTGCCGGTGCTACTGGCCATTATCTTCGGCATCGTGGCCGGCGCCGTCTTGGGGTTTTTGTTCGGAGAAAAAAGAAAGCTCATGATTCCCGCGGCATGCGGGGCCGTGGCCTGCGAAGCCCTCATCTCCGCGGCTGTGCTGCTCTGGATTCTCAACCAGTCCTGACACAAGGGAGATCGACATGCCCGCCGGGGACCGGGAAGATAAAGCAAAGAGCCTGCGCGCAAGCCTTCGATGGGCCATCACCCTCACCAACCTGGTGGGAATGCCCATCCTGCTCATCTTTATAGGGGCCATTACCGGCATTGACCTTAGAAACCTGGTCCCCGATTTCTTGCGTGACCCCATGTACATCGTGTACAACTTCGCTCTGCTGGGCGTCATCAGCGCGGGCTTTGTGTTCGTCCATTACTTCATCGTCATAAGGATCATAGTGCCCGCCCAGGAGTACATCCGGAACCGGGACGGGCAAAACAGCAGAGAACAGGCCCGTAACGCACTGCTCGCCAGCGAGGTCCTCCCCTACCGGAGCGCGGCCTGGTCGGTGCTCTTTTATGCCATCGGGACCTTGTTCGCCATGGCCGCCCTGAACGGCTGTTACGTGTTCTCGCTCCGGCAACTCTTCGTTCTTTACATCGGCGTCTTTGCCACCGGCACCTTGATCTCGGTGTTTCAGTTTTACACCACCCGGAAGGTCCTCACGGGGTTCCAGAAGGAGCTTTTGGAGGAACACCCCGAGCTTTTGCTGGAAGACGAGGCGGAAAGCCGCAAGTACTCCATCTTCGAGGTGGGATTGAAAACCAAGTTCCAGGGGGCGCTGGTAAGCCTGGCCATGGTATCGGTCATCCTCACCGCGGTGGCCGGGTTCAGCTCGGCCAACCAGGGATTCCAGCTCCTGATAGGGAAAGAGTATCAGAACCGGATAAAGGAAAAGCTGGGGGACAAGAGAGAGGCCCTGACCCGGACTGACCCGGAAAAGATGCAAGAGAGACTGCAAAAGATAAAACTCGACCGCACCGGCGGGAGAAAGGAGGACGCCTCCCGCATCCTGCTTTTTAACGAAGAGGGCGAGAGCGTGTTGAAAGAAGAGATTCCCCCCCGGTACCGGGAGCTTTTTCATACTCTCCAAGAAGGACACGGCTGGACTTTGTCCTGGAGCCGGCCCAGCATCCGAACCCTGGGCGCCGGCGTTTACACCGCGGTACTTAGGGAGGGGGCTTTTTTCGGCTCCGAGTACACGGTGATTCATCATCCTTTCCAGAGCTCGGACCTATTGGTGCTGGTCCCCGGCTCCAGGTGGAGCGGTCCGCTCTTGGCCATGTATCGCTTGGTGTTGGGTGTCATCATCGTCATTTTCCTGGTTACCCTGTACTTCGGCAAGCTGGCCTCGGAAGAAATCCGCGACCCGTTGAGCTCGCTCATGCATTCGTTGCGGGCCATGGCCTATGGAGACCTCTCCCGGGACATTACCGTGACCTCGAGGGACGAGATCGGGGTGGTGTCAAGGGCCCTGGCAAGGGCCATCTTCGGGCTCCGAGACCTGATCGGGCAGGTGAACCGGGCCACCCGCGACCTGGACTCTGCCGCCGAGTCCATCAAGAACCAGTCCGACGCCGTTTCCGAGGGCACCAAGACCCAGGTGGAGTCAGTGGACGAAACCTCGGCTTCCATGGACCAGATGAAAAGCTCGGTCCAGTCCATCGCCGACTCCGTCCAGACCCTGGCCTCTTCCGCGGAGGAGTCGTCCTCATCCATCGTCGAGGTCCAGGCCACCATCGAGGAGGTCTCCAATAACGTGAACACCCTGACCGGATCGGTACTGGACACCAGCTCCTCCATCCAACAGATGAACTCTTCCATCAAGGAGGTCGCGGAGAACGT
The DNA here is from genome assembly GCA_046484135.1 of bacterium. Taxonomy (GTDB): domain Bacteria; phylum RBG-13-61-14; class RBG-13-61-14; order RBG-13-61-14; family DATKZS01; genus CAYQTK01. Next base: position 4,489 of record JAWOBU010000266.1, on the reverse strand, counting down.
CCAGTATCTTTCCCGCCAGTCCAACGAGGCCATGTCCGCCCTCCAGGAGATGGAAAAGTTCAACCAGCAGGTAAGCCAGGGCTCGCGCGAGACCACCTCCGTGTCCGAAAAGGTCAGCAACGACGCGGAGCAGGGAGCGCGTTCCGTGTCCCTGACCATGGAGGGCATAGACAAGATTCAGAAGACCTCCCAGGGGGTCTCCGAGGTCATAACCCGCCTGGGCAGTCGCGCCCGGGAGATCGGCAACGTCCTGACCGTAATCGAGGACGTAACCGAGGAGACCAACCTCCTGGCCTTGAACGCCGCCATTATCGCAGCCCAGGCCGGCGAGGAGGGAAGGGGTTTTGCCGTGGTTGCGGACGAGATAAAGGACCTGGCGGAGAGGACCGCGGCCAGCACCCGCGAGATCGCCGAGCTGATCACCTCGGTACAGGAGGACTCTCAAAAGGCGGTGGAGAGGGTCCGGGACGGACAGGAGTCGGTAACCAGGGGGGTAGAGCTTTCCAAAGAGGCGGGGGAGGCTTTAAGCCAGATACGCGAGAGCGTGAACAAGGCGCTGACGCAGAGCCGGTCCATGGCCGACGCTGCCGCGGACCAGACCCAGCGTTCCGAAAAGGTCATGAACTTCATGGACAGCGTCAACTCCCTCATATCACAGGTGGCCCAGGCCACCCAGGAGCAGACCAAGACCGGAGACATGATCACGTCCTCTGCGTCCAACATGGAGGACATAACCACCCAGGTAAAAAGGGCCACCCAGGAGCAGCTCCAGGGGAGCAGGCAGGTTACCCAGTCCATCGAGCATATCGCCGAGATCATAAACTATATCAACCAGTCCCAGACCGACCAGCTAAAGAGCACGGAGCAGGCCAGAAACGAGGTCCAGCGGATAAAGCAGGCGGCGGTAAACAACCAGGGCCGCTCCGAGGAAATGGCCGGCACCGTGGAGAAGCTCCGCGAGCTTTCCGAGTCCCTGCGCAAGACCCTGGCCCAGTTTACCCTCCAGAACCATGTTTTTTCCGGAGGAGGAGAAAATGGAAGAGAAAAAGATTAAGGGAACGGTCTTTTCCGAGTACGTCCGCATGATAAAGAACAACAGAAGCCTGGACTGGGACAAGTACCTGACAGAGGATGATTGGAAGCTGGTGAACGAGATGATACTGCCCAGCTCCTGGTACCCTTTGGAATCGTACGCCAGGATGGGGCTTGCCGTGTTCAAGCTCTTGGCAGGCGGGGACGTTAACGCGGCCTGGAACTGGGGCCGCATGAGCCTGGACGGGCTCACCAGGGTATACAAGAACCTCGTCAGCGATGACCCTGCAGAGTCCATGCGCAAGTTCGCCATGATCCAGCGCAGCCTGGCCAATTTTGCCCTCATCGAGGTGGAAAAGGCGGACGAAAACACTTTACACATTGTTCTCAAGGCAAGCTTCGGAGAAGAAGAGGACAAGGCTTACGCCTACCAGATGGGCGGAATGCTGGAGAGGACCGCTGAGCTCTGCGCGCCGGGCGAAGCGAAAGTAGACATCATTAAAAAGACGTGGGAAGGGGACCCAAACACCGTGTTCGAGATGAAATGGTAACTCCGGTGAGAACATGTTGAACCCGGAAGAAGGGCCCGGCAATCTCTTTCGCCGGGCGCTGTTGCCCTTGGCGGGCGTGGTTTTCGCCTGCGCCTTTTTTTCTTTCCTGCCCGCCCTCCTGGGCCAAACCATTGTGGATTCGCCCCGCTTTAATGACATCGGCCACCAGTGGATTCCGTTTGCTTCCTTCTTAAAGGACTGTTACTCCTCGGGCGTCTTTCCCCTTTGGGACCCGCATGACATGTGCGGCATGCCCTTTCTGGCCTTTTCCCACACCTCTTCCTTGTATCCGCCCTGGGTGGTTTTAAACCTGGTTTTCGAGGCCTACCACCGGACCATGGCCTTTGATATCTTCATACATCTTGGCCTGGCAGGCGCCTCCACCGTACTGCTGTTGCTTTTCCTGGGCCGGAGCCGGACATCAGCTTTTATCGCCGGTATGGTCTTCGCCTTTTCCGGCTTTCTTTTCCACAGCATCAACGTGCCTCATACCCTCCACACCTGCGCCTGGATTCCCGCCTGGTATCTGGCGTGTTTCTCCCTGCTCCGAAGGCCGCGTTTTTCCGTTTACCTGGCGGCTTCACTCTGCCTGGCGCTCATGGTGGCGGGAGGCGACCTCGAGACCACGGTGTATGCCTTTATCGGTCTTATCTTCGAGCTGATACTAAGATTCCGGGAAGGAACCATCAGCAGGACTTCCCTGGTTGCGCTGGCCGGGTCGCTGGTTACCGCGGGCATAATCGCAAGCCCGATGGCCCTGCCCGCCCTCGAGCTCCTCGAAAGCTCCATCCGGGCCGAGGGGTACGTAAAGCCCGGCAACAGCGCCCTGCTTCTGCTTCTTATGATCCCGCTCGTTCTCTTCCATGCCCCCACCCAGTTCTTTCCGGCCAACCACGGAATGGACGTGTTTTATCTCGCGCCTTTGCTTATCCTCTTCGCCGTGGCCGGCCTGAAGCTGCCTTACGCCAGAAAAAGAATCATGATCGTTCCCGTGGCATTCGTATATCTGCTCCTGTTTCACACCTATCCTTTGAATCACATAACCTCGTGGGTGCCGGTGCTGGGGAAGCTGATGATTCCTCTCCGGATGTGGACCGTGGTCATAATCTTTTTTCTGATGGCCTCCACTTACGCCCTGGACAAATGGGCGCAAGGCCTGAAAGACCGGCACCGTAAAGGCAACCAGGACTTATTGCCTTTTGGAAGAAAAGTCGCGGTGGCTCTTATTATATATGCCGCAATCTGCCTGGTGTCACTGTACTGGTTTCCGAGGGGCTGGCCCTTGCGCGTTGCGTTTGCCCTGACCCTTGCTGTTCCGGGCATCGCCGCGCTTACGCCACGCTTCCGGCTCCGGCGGGTCTTCCGCAGGCCCCTGCTTACGGCCGCGGTGATTATAGTCCTGGACGTTTACGGCCTGGCGCTCGGCTACATGCCCATGACGGCGGCAGAGGAGCTGAAGCCGGACCAAAGGGTCGCATCCGTTGTCGAAAACACCGCCGGCCGGACCAGGTACCTGGTGGCCGCGTCCCGGGGCCCGCATGACGTGCTCCTGCCTTTCCATCTTGGCCTGCGGCTCAACGCGGACACCATAGACACCACTGTACGCATACCGCTTTTGAACGCGGCCAGAAGGCTCGACATGCTGTATCCGAAACTGGTCCAATACCAGGACGGCCTACTGAATTACGACCCGTGGTCTTTACGGGACCCGGCCAACCTGGACCTCGCCAACAGGGATTTACTGGACCGGATGAACGTAGGCATCCTGCTGTCCCGGTTCCCTCTCCCTCGACTCCGGAGCCGACTCGATCTCAAGCCCGTTCGGCATGACTCTGACCTTTACGTCTATAAAAATTCTCACGCCCGGGAAAGGACGGTGATGAAAACCGGCAACCGGCGAGTTCCCCTGAACGCGGCCTATCCTGCGCCCGGCCGGGTCCGGATTCAATTGCCGGAAGAAGTGCTGCAAAACAGCGCCTCACCCGAAATCCTGATTTCCGATACCTACACCCCCGGGTGGAAGGCCCGGCTTGGCGAAAAAGAAATACCCATCACTACCGGCAAGACGGCCTTCCGTAAAGTACAGCTTCCCGGCCCCGAACTGCAAACCGGCAGGGCCGTTATAATGAGTTATGAGCCCGTGGCTTTCCGGCTGGGGTTATGGGCGGCAGTGGCTTCTTTGATTGCAATGGGGGCTGCGTATATCAGCCGGGCTTTCCGAAAAGGCGTTTGAAGATGCTGGCCTGCTTGTCCCGCGAGCGCATGAGGTGGTACTCGCGGTCGGCCCCCGTGTTTTCCGGGTTGGCCTTCAGCGCTTTCCGAAAATGCTCAAGGGCCTCCTCGCGCTCTCCCTGCCTCTTTTTTATTACACCGAGGAAATAGTGGGCCTGGTCGTAATTGGGCTTCATCTTCAAGCTGTGCTCGATGTACTCGAGCGCGGTGTTCCTGTCCTTGGCGCTCTCGTTCTTGATATACAAGGCCCATCCCACGTAAGCCGGGTACTTCGCTTTTTTCTGGTCTGTCTCCAGGGCCTGTTGAAAACATCGACGCGCAAGCTCCGGCTTGTTGGCCACCGACAGGTACCATGTTCCCCGGCGCCATTGTTGCCGGGCCAGTTCTTCTTTGTCTTTGGGGCGCTGGCGTGTCTGCAACATCTTGTCAAAAAGTCCCTGCTCGTAATCGTACCTTTTTTGCGGGTCCGTGAGAATGGTAACGGCGTGGTCCAGCATGGCCCCGAGCTTGTAATGATACTGCGAAAGCTCCTTTTTCACGGACTCCGGCGCGCCTTCCAAAGATATCTTCTCCTTCATGCGGGCATAGGCCTCCCGGATTTCGGCGAAGTCGCTCTCGGTTTTTAAATCGAGCCAGTCAAAGTAATCAACCGCGCTTTCCAGGCTCCGGGATAT
>JAWOBU010000262.1:0-59997 GCA_046484135.1 bacterium | reverse complement strand
GAGTCTTTTACCTTCTTTATCACTTCGCCGTTCCGGATAAGCTCGATCACTGTTCCTTCTACCGGGTGGTCCAGGGCGAAGCTGATGCGGGGAGCTTGGTCGAGTCTTATTTCTCTTCCCGCCATCATGCTGCTCTCGGCAGGACCGGAGCCGCTTACCGACCACTCGGCCACATAGGTGTCCTGATACGCCGGTCCCATGAGCGCGACCATGCGTCCTTCCCTCATGCACCTTAACACCTCGGCTTCAGTGAACTCGGTCATGTAAAGCAGGGTCGTGGCCCACGCCAGGCTCTTGTCCGGGCCGTGATAGTCAGCGTCAGCATTGGCCCACATGGGCCTTTCCCGCATTCCCGAGAGGTACTCGATAAGCACGGTGTCCCAAAGACCGCCGGCACCGCCCGCTTTCTCGTGCCAGCCGTCCGGGAAGACCGAGAAGCCGGTAAGCCGCTTTATGCGGTGGATGTTTTTTATCGGAGGAGGACAAGCGCCGTGGACGGAGCCTACCCACATGTCTCTGCCCTCCTCTACGTGCGCCGCATGCACGATGCCGTTGTTCTCTACAATGTAGTCCACCCACCTTTGCCACGGAGTGGCGCCCGGGATCGGCTCCGGCTTCATGGAAATGTTCTGACGCGCCGGCATGTCCGCGTAAACCTCCGGGTCCTCGATACCGTACACCACGAAATGGTGCTGGAGCCCGTCCAGGACCAGGTAAGGGAACTTGCCGTAGTTATAAAAATAAGGAAAGACCTCGACTCCTTTAACAAGCAGCATGTCATGAGCCCGGGCCGTCTCTTGCAGGCGGGAGAGATGATCGAAGTACGTGTCGTAACCGTACTCCTCGATGCCGCCGACTTTTGCGCACATGAGCTCATTGTCGCTCGTGCAGATACGGCCCTCCCGGTGGTCGGTGATGGCGAGCACGGCCATGCCCTGCCTGCGGGCCAGATCGAGCAGGTCTTCAGGCGAGCGGCAGCCGTCGCTGAAGGTGGTATGGTTGTGGAGCGACGCCCGGGCAATGGTCCATTCCTTGTGCTCGTACACGGGCGTCCGCTCGGGCTTCTTCCCGTCCGGCGCCAGCTTCACCCGGTCTTTCTTTAAGCCGATCCCGACGGCGCAGCCCCCGGTGATCCCGACGATCAGGGCCAGAACCAGCGCCGGAAGTAAAAATGTTCGTGCTCGGTCCATCATCTCTCTCCTTCTCGTTACATGTCACGTTTGCAAACTATAGCATCTCCGCCCTTTGAAAAATAACGGGCACCGTGCGAGCGACTTCAGTCACGATGCAACCAGCCAATCCAATTTTACTTCAACGCGAGCAAAAAACAAACGCTACTCGTACACCTTCTCCTCTTCCTTGTCCGCGTTGAGTGCGTCTTTCTCGAAATCGCGGCGGCCTTGCATGAGCTCGGCCAACTCCTGGTAGTACTCGTGCTGGATGAGCGCGCTCATGATCTCCGAGGTCCCGGTCCAGATCATGGCCAGGCGGGTGTCCCGGAGCGCCCGTTCGACCGGGTAGATGTCGGTGTAGCCGATGCCGCCCATCATCTGCATGGCGTAGTTCACCACGTCCCACGCCGCTTCGGTGCAGAACTTCTTGGCTTCGCTCACCATGCGTCGGTGCGGTTTTCCCTCGTCCACGGTCCGGGCCGCCAGGTAGATCAGCCCCCGCGCCGCGTCGAGCTGGGTAATGGACTCGGCCAGCTTATGGCTTACCGCCTGGAACTTGCGGATGGGCCGGTCAAAGGCTTTGCGCTTCATGGTGTACTGGGCGGCCAGGTCCAGTGCCGCTTGTGCGCCGCCAATGGCGCCGGCGCCCGAGGTCATCCTTTCGGGGATCATCATCTGGTTGAAAACCAGTGCCCCGCCGTTCAACGGTCCGACCAGGTTGGACTCCGGCACCCGGACTTCCGGGAAACCGATGCGGGCGGTGCCTCCCCCGCGGCTGCCCATGAGGCCGAAGATATGCTCGACCTTGACTCCCCATTCCCGCTCGACAATGAACAAGCTGATGGACTCGTGGGGAGCGTTCTCCGGAGCGGTCTTGGCATACACCGCGAAGAAATCCGCGCCTTCCCCGCCCACGATGAAGCGCTTGCCACCGGTCAAGACGTACTCGTTGCCGTCCTTTACCGCCCGGGTGGTGGCCCCGAAGAAGTCGGAACCGCCGCGCGGCTCGGTAAGCGCTTCCGCAGACACCAGCTCTCCCTTGAGCATGGGCACCAGGTACTTCTTCTTCTGCTCTTCCGTGCCGAAGTGGACCAGTGATTCGCCCACAATGGACGGCATGGAGTACTGGCAACCCAGCACCATGCCCAGCGGACCGATCTCCTCGATCGCCGCTACCTCCGCGGTCCAGCCCATACCCAGGCCGCCGTACTCCTTGGGGAACCGGATGCCGTACAAGCCGGCGTCCGCGACCTTTTTGTGGAAGCCGTAAGGAAAGGTCACCTTTTCCTGGTCCATGTCCCGCAAGAGCTGCGGGTCAATCTCGTTTTTGGCGAAGTCGCGTGCCTTGTCGCGTATCTTTTTTTCTTCTTCGGTCAACAGTTGGTCATACATTTTTTCCTCCTTGAATGGATTTGCTCACGGGGACCCTGGAGTAAAGCTCCTGAAGCTCCCTTTCATTTAGTCCATAGTCCCCCATCTCGCCTTCGCTCCAGCCCTCGCCGTGCCAGTCCGAGCCGCCGGAAACAGCGAGACCATGGCCGGCGGCGTACTCCCGGAGCCAATGACTGTCGTTCGCGCTCAGCTTGGGATGACTGACCTCTACTGCGTCCAGGCCCATGGCCGTGATATCCCGGACGTGCTCCCGCTGCGGCCCTCCCACCAGCGGATGGGCCATCACCGCCACACCTCCGGCGCCGTGGATGGCCTCGATGGCGTCCGCCGGAGATATGGACAGCTTGCGAACGTAGGCCGGGCCTTCCCTGCCGATGTAGAGCCGAAAAGCGGAATGGAAGCTGTCCACCCGGCCCCTGTCAACCAACGCCTGCGCAACGTGCGGCCGGCCGATCACGCCCTTGCCGGCCACTGACTCGACGTCGCTGAAATCAATGGCCGCTCCCAGTCCGGCGAGCCTTTCCACCATCTTCATGGCGCGGTCCACCCGGCTTTTTTCTATCCTGTCCATGATCCTCTTGAGCCCGGCACTGGCCGGGTCTATCCAGAGCCCCACTACGTGGACCTCGACGGACTTATGGCGGGTGGACAGCTCCACGCCCGGCACAATGCTGACGGAACTTTTGCGGGACGCGGCATATGTATCCTCCAGCCCGGAGACGGTGTCGTGGTCGGTCACCGCGATGGTCCGGAGCCCTGCTCTGCGAGCTCTTTCAACAAGGTTTTTCGGCGACTCCTTGCTGTCGGAGTAAGAAGTGTGGGTGTGCAGGTCCGCGACCGGTTTCTCTTTCACTTTAACTTCCGTCTATCCGCTGACGATGTCCAGCATCCTCTGGAGCGCGAGCGCGCCGTCCTTCTTTATATCGTCGGAAACGGTAACCTGGTTTATCCACTTGTCCGGGCCTTTCTCCAGGCTTTCCAGGACGCGGCAGAGGTCCGGGAGTGTGATCCGTGCCATGGTAACGCAAGTCGAGCTTGTAAGCGGCACCACCGTTTTACTGCCCTGATAGCGGCGGGCCAGCCTGTCCACCAGGTTTATCTCCGTGCCGATGATTATGACCGAACCTTCCGGCTGATCTTCGACGTACTTGATGATCTGCTCGGTGCTGCCGGAGGCGTCTGATGCTTCCACCACCTCGCGCCTGCACTCCGGATGGACGATGACCTTGCAGCCCGGGTAGTCGTTTCGTGCCTTTTCCACCATCTCCACCGTAAAGCGGGTGTGCACGAAGCAGTATCCCTTCCACACCAGGCATGGAGACGACCGCACGGTGGCCGGATCGAGCCCGCCCAGGTCTTTGCCCGGCTCGTAGAGGGCAACCGGCTCGATTGACAGGTCCGCGGCGGTGTTCCTTCCTAAGTGCTCGTCCGGCATGAACAGGACCTTGTCAGCTTTATCGTACGCCCACTTAAACACCTTGCCCGCGTTCGAGCTGGTGCAGGCCGCTCCTCCGTTTCTGCCGCAAAAAGCCTTAACGTCCGCGTTCGAGTTGACGTAAGTAATCGGCACCACTTGTTCGAGGGATACCTCCTCGCCGATATCCTGCCAGGCCTTCTCCGCCAGGGACGCGTCCACCATGTCGGCCATGGGACAGCCCGCTTCCGGGTTGGGCAGAAAGACCGCCTGGTCGTCCCGCGCCAGCAAGGCAGCGCTCTCGGCCATGAACTGTACGCCGCAGAACACGATGTAGCGGACGCCTGCCTGCTCCGCCGCCTTCTTGCTCAAAGCGAACGAGTCGCCGCTGAAGTCGCCCAGGTCAACGATCTCCTGGGCCTGGTAGTGATGGGTGAGAATTAGTAGCTCCGGACCAAGCTTGTCCTTGACAGCTCGCACGCGCTCCTTGAGCTCTGATTCCGAAAGATCGTTATATGCATCTGATACCTGCTTCGTCATTTAGATTACCCCTTGCCCTTTTCACTATATTGTAAATCCAACTGAGCGCCGGTTAAAGCGGAGAGCTTGAAAAAGCGGGCCGAGAATACATAAGGTCAGGAGAGCATATCCTTAAGGAAAACCGCTGGACTCTCTACATCATAGCCAAGGCGTTTTATCTGGAGCCGGCAGAGCGGGCACCCGCTTATTACAGTGCCGGGGCCCGCTTCCTGCAAGGACCGGGCGAGCGAGTCTGCGAGCTCTTCCGAGACCTCGCGGTTCTCGGTCTTGAGCCCGTAGGTCCCGGCCATGCCGCAACAGGTCTGGTTTACGAGCACTATGCTCAGACCGTCCACTTCCTGCATGACCCGGCCCACGTGGTCTGTCCCGGACATGGCAGCGTAGTGGCAGGAGCGGAAGTTTATGACGCTTTCTCCCGAGGTCCACTTGAAAACGCGGCCCAGGGTTTCATGCTCGACGTTCTCGTCCACGAACTGGAAAAGCTCGAATACCCGGCCGGACAGGCCGCCGGCCATATCTCCCAAAAGCCAGGGGTACTTGTACCGGAGAGTAAGCGCACACGCAGGGCATCCGGTAACAATGGGCACGTCTTCATCCACGCACTTTTTTGCGGCGCGGACAAACTGTTCCGCCTTTGAGCGTGCCTCGTCCAGCCGGTTGGAAACGATGGCCGGCTCCCCACAGCAAGGCAGGTCAGTGATGTGCACGTCAAATCCCAGGGCGGAAAGCATTTTTATTGCCGCCTCTGTCTCTCCGTCCGGGTCAGCGTACTTTCCCAGGCAGCCCGGAAAATACGCCACCTCTGTGCTTGCGCCCGCGCCTTCTTTTACGCCGGAACCGGGCGCGTGCGGCCAGGGCCGGGGCAAAGGCGCCTCTTTTCTTATGCCCGCTGTTTTTTCCATCATGGAACGAATCAGCCGGTTTTCCAGCATGGCGGAGGAGAGCCGGGGAAACCTTGACATGGCGGGAAGCACTACGGGCAGCCGGGCCGGCAGTATCTCGCGCAGGTTGGGCGGGACCGGCCGGTCCCGGTAAAAAGCGTGAATAAGCCTTGCCGTCTCGATGCCGGTGGGACAGCCGGTAAGGCATCTCTGGCACAATGTGCATAAAGCGAATACACGATCGAGCCCGGCCCGCACCGACGGCTCGCTTGCGTCAAGCTCTCCCTGGGCCACCGCGCGTAAAAGCGAAATCTTGGACCGCGGCAAGGCCAACTCCTCGCCGCGCACGCGGGTCACCGGACAGTAGTTCCGGCAGAGTCCGCACCCGTGACAGCGAAGCAGCATCTCCATGCTCCGCTCTTCGTGAAGAGCGCAAGGCACAGCGTTCTCCGGCTTCCCCTTGTGCTTGAGCCGGTCCGCGGGAATCTCCCGGTCATCGCTTATGATCTTGCCGGGGTTCATGATGCCTTGCGGATCAAACAGCTTCTTGATCTCGCGGAACAGGGGATACAGGGACGGGAACTGTTTTGCAAGGTAAGGCGCCCGGAGTATGCCGTCGCCGTGCTCGCCGGTAATGGAGCCGTTGAGCTCGATCACGAGGCTGTAGACTTCTTCCGCGATGCGCTTCATGTTTTCGCGGTCGCGCGGGTCGGTAAGGTCGAGGCGTGGATTGAGATGCAGGTTTCCCGATCCCGCGTGGCCGAGCACCGGGGCTTCGGTGCCGTGTTTTTTCAATATGTGCTGTATTCCCCGGATGGCTTGCGCAAGCTTGTCGGGCGGGACCACCACGTCTTCCACGAAGCGGGTGAGCCGCTTTCCCGGCAACCGATAAAGAATGGGAGACGCTGCCTTGCGTACTTCCCACAAGAGCCGGGTCTCGTGCTCGCCGGACGCTGCCTTGAACAGGACCACTTTTTGCGAGTCTCCGCCGGCTGCCTTTTGCGCGTCTTGTACCCGGCTTGCAAGCTCATCTTCCGAGTCCGAGTCCGACTCGAACTCGACCAGGAGAAGCGCATGGGCCTTCTCCGGCAGGAACTCTCTAAGGTCCCGCCGGTGCTCGCGCACGGTTTCTATAAACATGTGGTCCATAATCTCGATGGCCGCGGGAGAAAGCTCGCGCAGGTTCTGCACTGTGTCCACCGCGTTCTCCAGGGAGCGGAAAGCAATAAGCACGGCCCGGCGCTTTTCCGGCAGGAAAGCGAGCTCGAGCTCCGCCTTGACCACCATCGCCAGGGTCCCTTCCGAGCCCACCACCAGCGGCACCGGGGTTAAATGACGGCCCTCCAACAGGTCCCACACGTGGTAGCCGGCGCTGTTCTTTTCCACCCGCGGCCTTTCTCCTTCCAGGGATTCGCCGTACTTGTGAAGAAGGGGCGGCAGTCCTCCATAGATGCGGTTCTCGAACACTCCTGATTCAAACGCGGTCTTCTCGGGCATTACAGGCTTTTGCTCGAGCCAGGTCATACTGCCGTCAGCCAGCACGCACTTCAGGCGCGAGGTCCAGCGTCTGGTGTCTTTGTACTTCAGCGCGTGCGAGCCGGAAGAGTTGTTGGCTATCATCCCGCCCACCGTAGCGTAGTCGCCGGAAGACGGGTCCGGCGGAAACATGAGCCCAGCGCTTTTCAAACTTTTATTCAAATCCCCCAGAATAACGCCCGGCTCGACTACTGCTTTCCTTTTGTCCGCGTCCACTTCTACAATGCGGTTCAAGTGGCAGGTGAGGTCCAGGACGATCCCTTCCCCCAGGGTCTGGCCCGCGACCGCGGTACCCGCTCCGCGGGGCGTTACGGGTATTCCTCTTTCCGAGGCGAACGCCACCACTTTCGCGGCTTCGTCCGCGTTTACCGGCCTCGCCACCGCCATGGGCACAATGCGGTAGAGACAGGCCGCGGTGGAGTATATCTCTCGGCTTACGGGATCGGTGAAAACCTCGCCGGAGATGAGGCGGGAGAGGTCTTTTTGCAGGCTTTCGACTACCATGCTTTCAATTGCCCCGGACCAGGTCCACGCCGATGTTGTAAAGCGTCTTGATCTGCTCGGGCCGCATTATTCTTTTAACGTACTTTCCGAAGAACTTGCGGGGGTCGCGTAACAGAGTGCTGAAGGTTGACCGCCAGTACTCTCGCTTCTGCATGGACTCGAGCATCCGGGGGGTCCACTCGGAAGTGGAGAAACCGGAGATAAGATAACAGTTTTCTTCTGTCTGGAACTCGTCCCGGATAAGCCCCTGGGAGAGGCACTCCTGGTAGAGGGGCGTTCCCGGCAGCGGGTTGAAGATGAACACGTAAAACTTGTCCAGCTTTAAAGAGCGGGCGAATGAGAAGGTGTTCTTGATCTGCTGGAGGGATTCTCCGGGAAAGCCGATGATGAAGAAGGCGTGAGTATCAATCCCAAAGGCTTTTACGTTCTTGACGATGTGGCGGGACTTCTCCAGGTCAAGGGGCTTGTTCACGATGTTGTCCACCACGTACTGGTCGCCGCTTTCAAAAGCGAGTATTACCTCGTAACAACCGGAGTCCTTCATTAGTCTTAAAAGCCCGGTGTCTTCCAATGTCTTGACCATGACGCCGTTCGGCATGTTCCAGGCCAGGTCTAGCTCGCGGTCTATCATGCCCTGAAAGATGGCTTTGGCCCTGCCGCGGTCCACCGTGAGATTGTCGTCCTCGAACTTTATCTCCTCGATGCCGTAGCGGCTCTTTAAATGTTCCAGCTCGGCAAGCACGTTCTCCGGAGAGCGCTTCCTCTGCCGGCCGCCCCAGAAGCGGGTGCTCGAGCAGAAGTTGCACCGGCACGGACAGCCGCGGGAGGTGATAAAGCTGGTATTTCGCGGACTCTTCGAGAAGAACATGAACGGCACGTTGATCTTGAAGTACTTCTCCATCGGCAGGAGGTCCCGCGCCGGAAAGGGGAGGCTGTCCAGGTCTTGAATCCAGGTTGTTTTTTCCCGGACCTTTATATCGTGGTTTTCGCGCCAGGCCACTCCGTCAATATCATTAAAGCCGGTGCCGGCATGTACCGCCCGCAACAGTTTCGGAAAAGACTCTTCCGCCTCTCCCATGATAATGTAGTCGAGCGCTTCTTCCTTTAAACACCTTTCCGGAAGAAAGGTGGGATGGGTGCCGCCGGTTACGGTAAGGGCTTCCGGGTTCCACTTTTTCACGAGTCTTGCTAACTCGGCCACTGCGGGGAACTGGCTGCTGAAAAGACAGCTCAGCCCGACCACGTCCGGCTCGTAAGCCCGCACCCGCTCCATGATCATGTCGGGGGAAAGACCGTACTGAAAGACCCGCTGGTCCTCCACGTCCCGTTCGAGGTGATGTCCTTCCGCCACCGCGTCGAGAAGGCGCACGTCGTAATACTCGCGCAGCACCGCTCCCAGGTAAGCTATCCCCATGGGCAGGCAACACATCTTGTCGTAGATGCGGGCGATGGTGACCGGCGGGAACACGAGCATTACCTTTTCCACCGGCCGGTTTGCGAGTGAAGCTTTCATGGAGGGACTTACCTAAAATGAAGTTAACAGAGGTATGGCGGGCGTTCAACAGGCGTGCATGTATTTTATTTTCGCTCTTACTTCTTGAACCTTCCGAAGAGTCCCTTTTTGTCCTGCTGCCGCCTGTTCTCCACGGCCCTCATACCCTTCAGGGCCGCCTTGTAGCGCGGGTTTATGGACAGCGCTTTTTTGAAGTCCGCTTCCGCCAGGGACACCTTGTCGTCGTCCAGGAGGAGCACGCCCCGGTAAGCGAGGGCGGGCGCGCACTTCGGTTTTATGCGGAGGGCCTGGTGTAGGATTTGTTCGACCCTTTGTTGGACCGTCTTGGACTTGCGGTTTTTGTTGTAGAGGGCGTAGGCGTAGTGGGCCATTATTTCGGGCTGGTCCGGCTGCAGGGACATGGCCTGTCCCAGGGATTTCTCGGCACCTTCCCAGTCGCTCATTTCCATGAAGGCCATGCCCGATTGAAATGCGACCTCTGCCTGCATCCGGTCGTGGTCCTTGGCTCCGGGCACGCCCGCTGCCCCTTTCTTGGTGGCCAGCATCTCGTCGTACTTTTCCTTGCTTATGACGTTGGAGAGGGTGTTATAAGCGGTGGCCAGGATGCTCAAGGCTTCTTCCGCCTTGGCCAGTACGTCTCCTGAGCTTTCGATAAAGTTCTCGGGGCTGAACTTCCTGGTCAGCTTGAAGTACTCGTCCTTCATCCGGGAGAAGCTGAACTCGTGCATTTTCATTCCCAGGATTTCATAGTAGTTCTTCTGGCGGGCTTCTTCGTAGAAGCCGACCAGCTCTTCTTCGAGGCGTTTTTTCTCCTCCTCTTTTTCCCGGGCGGCTTCTTCTGTTTCTTGTTTCTGGTCGGGCCGGTCTTGTTCTACCACGTCACTCAAGGTGTCTTCCAAATCGTCTATAAGGTCGTCAAACCCTTCCTCTGCCGGTGGCTCCTCTGCTGTGGGAGCTTCGACCTCCTCTATCTCTTCTTCCGGACCGGTTTCAAGCAGCTCCTGTCTTTCTTCCGCGCTCCTGTCCCGGACCGGGAACGGAGCTTCCGGTTGCATGGGTGCGGGCCGGTCCCGCATTTCGATCATTCCGAGGCTGGTATAAGCCCCCATGGCCCGGGCCAGTTTTTGCCTTTCCGTTTCGTCTTCGGGAAAAAGATCGGAAAGCTTGTGTTCACCGTCAATCCTGTCAAAAAAAATGGACTCGAACGGTTCGACAAAAAGATGCATCTGGTAATCGTAGAAGGACGTGGTAAGCACAGGATACCTGTTTATTATCTTTTCCATGTCCTCGCGTGCTTTCTGATCGGATTGATGAAGCTTGTAGGCCTGGTGGATTATATGGGCCACGTTGGTCTGGGGCGTGGGAGTCCCTTCCGGCAGGGTGGGCCATAGCTGAAAAGTAAAGGTTCCATCTTCCCAGCCGGAGAGCTGTATGAGCGACTCTTCCAGGTAGCGGGCCCACTCGTAGAGGTAGTCGCGGGGATGTATTGCTCCCATTTTTATGACAATGTCGTCGGGCTCTCTCGAGCTTTCGTACTGGCCCTGGTAGACCTGGTACTCCATCAGGCTTATCTTTCCCTGGTTGAAAAGATGGTTCCCGAAAGAGGTGTCCGCGTTCGAGGTCCGCTGGCTTACCGGGAGTCCGTTTAAGAAGACCACGGTGCGGTCCTCTCCGTCCCGGCTGATATAAAAGATGCCGGTGATTCTTTTTCTTCTCGCTTCCAGCAGAATCCTGGAGACCGGGTGGGTGCTGAGGTCCCCCTGCAGCGCGGAGCGCGGTTTAATGCCGGCTATGGCGGTAGTCCCCCCTGCGGCCTGCGACGGAGCACGCGTGCCGGACGCAAGCGGCGGAGGCCCTGCCGGTTTTCTTTCCCGGGACTCAGGGCGCCTTTTTCCCGGCGCCGCAGCTGGAAGGTTTTTATCCATGGGCTCTCCGCTTGTCAGGTTCAAAACGCTTTTCATGGTATCGAGGAATCTTTCCTTGCTGAAAGGCTTTTCCAGGTAGTGGTGTACCCCAAGCGACTCTTTTGCTTTGTTGCGGTACTTCTCTCCTTTATAGCTGGAAGTGGTGAGTATGATGGAGGCACTGTTTCCTTGCGGCGCAGCTCTTATTTTCCTGGTCACCTCGATGCCTGACACGCGGGGAAGCTCGACCTCCAGTACCAGGCAATCATAGGACTTTTCAGCGTATCTTTGCAGCGCTTCGAACCCGTCTTTACAAATCTCGGCGTCGATATTGTAGCGGGACAGAAGGCCGGACATGGCCTGGGCCACGGCAATCTGGCTGTCTCCAATGAGGACTGTTGGGCTCATATCAATATTAAACGGCAGCTTTATCGTAAGGCTGAATATAGCCAATGCCGGCGGGAGAGTCAAACCGCTCTACACTCGGCAGTCGAGGCGAGAGTTCCTTGTTCATCCGCTCTTGTTCCGGGAGGATGGAAGGGATAACATAAAACCGTAAGCCTTATGGATTTCGATTTTTCCCGGCATAATGGAGGCAGCATGATTGACAGCCATTATCACCTGGAAGAGTCCCTGGTGTCTTTGTCCGGTCTGGTTCGCAGCATGGACGACGCAGGTGTCTCCCGCACCGCACTGATTCCAGCCGTGTGCCCGCCTATCGGTCCGCTTCCCGGCTGGGCCAGACGGCTCACGCCTTACTTTCGCCGCTACATCCACGGGGAAAAAGGCCTGCGCCGCCGGGCCATGGTCGCCATGTACGCCGGCACGGTCAAGAAAGACGGAAAGGTAAACCTCTTCGGCGCCAAGTACGAGATCATCCCGCAGCCGGACAACGACGCGGTCGCCCGGGCAGTGGCAAGCCGTCCCGACCGGTTCGTGGGCTATGTATGGGTAAACCCGGCCGGGCCCGCGGACGCGGTATCGGAAGCGGAGGGCGGCATGTCGCAACCGGGCATGATCGGGGTCAAAGCCCATCCTTTCTGGCACGATTACGCGGTCAGACTTTTATCTGACACCGCAGCCTTGTGCGAGGAAAAAGGCCGGCCTCTGCTGGTCCACCTGGGTGTAAAAGAGAAGGGCGACTTCCGTCTTTTGCCGGACACGTTCCCGAACCTCAAGATCATCTACGCTCACGCCGGCATACCCTACTCGTCCGAGGTCTGCCGACTGGCCCGCCGGCGGAACAACGTATTCGTGGACCTCTCCAGCAGCCAGTACGTGGACCTGCCCGCGGCGCGAAAGGCAATCGAGGTCGCGGGAGCGGACAAGTGCCTGTTCGGAACCGACGGACCTTATATGCACGCCCAAGACGACCGGTTCGATTACTCTCCCTATCTTGCGATCCTGAACTCCTTAAGGCTCTCGGACGCCGAGCGCGAGCGGGTGGGATGGAAGAATTTTAAGGAGTTGGCCGATCTGGAAGAGCAGTGAGCTTATGCAAAATTAAACTTGATTCGAGAGGTAGTTCAAAATGGCGGCAGAAGTTTCTGCAAAGGAAGGGGACAAAAATTTTATCATTGATTCGCACGTTCACGTTCTGCCTCCCCGCCGGCTCGGGGGCCTTATGAGGTGGATCAAGCGCGGCTTTCCTTCCCATCCGCTTTCGGAGAACATCACCAGGGACGACATACTCGGAGACCTGGCCTCGCAAGGGGTGAGCCATTTTTTCAACTTTGTCTATCCTCTAAAGGAGGAAGAGACCGGACCGCTCAACGACTTTAACAAGGAATTCTGCGCACAGACGCCGGGCGCCATACCTTTTGCGAGCCTGCACCCGGAGACGCCGGACAAGAGCGGCCTGGCGGAGAGGCTCCTTGCGAAAGGTGACTTTGCCGGCTTCAAGTTTCATCCTTTCGTGCAGGGGTTCGACCCTTGGGACCGGCGCATGGACGGGCTGTACGGCTTTTTACAGGAAGCGGGAGTGCCGGTGGTCCTGCATACAGGGTTCGAGGATTTTTATAAAAAGCCCATGCCCGCAGATGAGCTCGGAAAGCTACTCAAGCGCTACCCGCGCCTGCCCGCGGTTTTCGTGCACATGGCCTTCCCGGAGCTGGAAAAAGTTTACGGCTTTATGGAGGATTTCCCCGATTTGTATCTGGATGCGACCAATGTCCCCGCCTGCCTGCGGGACGAGTTCCGGCCGCTGCTCAAGGCGGTGCCGGGCGGGGACAGGATACCCGACCTGCTCCAGAAGGGACTGCATCGCTACCAGGGCAGGATCATGTTCGGCTCCGACCATCCCGCGGGCATGGGAAGCCTGGAGGACATCTATAGCGATCTTAAGCTTATCGAGCTGGAACCATCCGCGCGGGAGGCGCTCCAGGCCGGAGCCGCCCGCGCTTTTTCAGACCGCTTCTTTCCCGGCCATGACTGGAGCAATTGTTTGAAGAGCCCGCCCCTCAACTCTCTTTGAGCTTTTCGTACATGGCTTTCTCGTTCTCGATGACCTCGGGGGGAATGGTGTGAGCCCCGCCGGGAGCGTGGGGGGTGGTCTTCAAACACTCCAGGTAAATACGGGCGACACGTTCGAGCTGTTCGATGACTGTAAAGGCTTTTTCCAGGTTCCTGCCCACCCCCACGTTGCCGTGGTTTGCGATCAGTACCGCGGCCTTGTGAGAGAGGGCCTTGACCACGTTCTTTGCCAGTCGGTCCGTACCCGACTGCGCGTAGTCGGCCACTTCCACCGCTCCTCCCAGGTAGGGGACCATCTCCTCCACTATGGGCGGAATCCCTGTCCGCAACACGGAGAGCACAGTGCTGAAAACAGCATGGGTATGTATCACAGCCATAACGTCGGGCCGGGCTTTATAGACGGCAAGGTGGAGGGGAAACTCGAAGCTGGGCAATGTCTCCACATCTATGATCTTGTTGGAACTCTCATCGCAGACCACTACCTGCTCCGGACTTAAACGGTCATAGCTAACGCCGCTGGGTGTGATAACATACAGGTCCTCCGCGCCAGGCACTCGAAGGCTTATGTTGCCGGAGGAACCGGAGACCCAGCCTGCTTTGGCGGCTTCTTTTGCACACGCATTGACCTTATTTCGCAATTCCATATAGTCATTTGCCATGACCGTGTACTCCTTTTTGCTTTCCCGGAACAACCTTTGACAAACGGATGTAAAAAACTTCAGTGGCTTACGCCCTCATGTCCGCAGAGAAATGATAACCGGTGAGCCCGTCCCTGTCCATTCCAAAAGCATGGTTACGGCATCCTTCCGAGTCCATAGGGAGAAAGCAAAGTTGGTAACCGGAGTAAGTTTGACTATATTCAGATAGAGCGGATAGAATCGAAAGAATTTTATAAAGCTGGTTTAAATTGAATTTGCGGGTCCTTTTAACTAACGACGATGGAATTGACGCTCCGGGTCTGCTGGAGCTGGAAAGAGCTTTCTCGGGCGCCGGTTTCGAGGTACTGGTGGTTGCTCCGGACGAGGAGCGGAGCGGGGCCAGCCATTCCCTGTCACTGCGTCACATGCTCCGGGTGTATCATTGCGGGAACGGCAGGTGTGCCTTGAGCGGCACTCCGGTGGACTGCGTCCATATAGCGGTGAACCACATTTTCCGCGACAATCCTCCTCATGTGGTAGTCTCCGGCATCAACCGGGGCGCCAATTTAGGTTGCGACATCAATTACTCGGGCACAGCCGCGGGGGCGCGGGAAGCTGCCATGCTGGGGTTTCCCGCTTTCGCCGTTTCCCTGGACACGACCCGGGAAGAGCCGGACTTCCGGGAAGCCGCGAATTACGCCCTTCGCATGGCCGAGCTGGTCCAAAAGGACGAGCTTTCTTCCCGGACCTTTTTGAACGTGAACGTGCCGGACCTGCCGGCCGAACAAATAAAAGGAATGCGGGTGACCACGCAGGGCATCAGGAGATATGATAATATAATCCACGTTCAAGAAGACTCTTCCGGCAACCAGACCTACCGGCTGGGCGGGGCCATTATGGGGGGAGAAGATATACCTGGTTCCGACATTGTTGCGGTTGAGCAGGGTTACGTTTCCGTAACCCCCATCCGGCTGGACCTGACCAGGAAGGCCGAGCACGAAAGGCTCCGGAGAATACTGGACAGCGAGGAGCTCTGTTGATGAACAAGAACGAGTTCGCAGGCCAGCGCGAGAAGATGGTCCGGACCCAGCTCGAGCGGCGGGGCATCCAGGACCCGCTGGTCCTGGCGGCGTTCCGCAAGATACCGCGCCATCGTTTCATGCCGGAGGGGGTGCAAAGCCGGGCCTATGACGATTGCCCGCTCCCCATCGGCGGAGGCCAGACCATAAGCCAGCCTTACACGGTGGCCCGCATGACCGAAGCCCTCGAGCTTCAGGGAGACGAGATAGTGCTCGAGATCGGCACCGGCTCCGGCTACCAGGCGGCCATCCTGGCCGAGATCGCCCAGTGGGTCTACTCGGTGGAAAGACATCGTGACCTGGCCATGTTCGCCCGGAACATCCTGGACGAGATGGGATACCATAACGTGGCGGTGAAGGTGGGAGACGGGACCCTGGGCTGGAAGGAGCATTCCCCTTATGACGGCGTGCTGGTCACCGCGGCCGCGCCCGAGATACCAAAGCCGCTGGTGAACCAGTTAAAGGACGGCGGCCGTATAGTGATACCGGTGGGAAGCAAGTACTCCCAGCACATGATCGTGGGTGTAAAGCACGGCGAGAAGCTGGAGACGCGGGACATCGGTCCCTACCGTTTCGTGGAGCTGGTGGGGAGCCATGGCTGGAAAGAATGAGAGCCGCGGGTTCTTCCTGACGAGATGGGTCCGGGCGCTTTATAACTGGGTTCTTCACTGGGCGGAGAGCCCCCACGCGGAGAAGATGCTGGGCGTCCTTTCCTTTGCCGAGTCGTCTTTCTTTCCCATTCCGCCGGACGTGCTTCTCATTCCCATGGGGGTGTCCCGGCCGGACCGGGCGCTCCGCTTCGGGGCCATAACTTCCGTAACGTCCGTGCTCGGCGGGATAGTCGGGTATCTTATCGGTTTTCTGTTTTTCGACACTGTGGGCATCGAGATCATCAAGTTCTACGGTGTCATGGACAAGTACTGGCAGTTCCGGGAATGGTTCGACCAGTATAACTTCATCATCATCATGTTCGCCGGGCTGACGCCTCTGCCATACAAGGTCTTCACCATCACCGCGGGTGTGGCCGCGGTCAACTTTCCGGTTTTTCTGCTGGGCTCGATCCTGAGCCGTTCCACCCGCTTCATGGCTGAAGGAGTGGTCTGCTACTACGGGGACTTCTTTTCGCAGCGAGTGTTCAAGATGCCCATCCGCGACGCACTGGACCGCTATATAAACTGGTTCGGGCTGGCCATGGCGGCGCTGGGAGTGGCCGGCTTCCTGGTGATCAAAGTAGTCCTTCCCGGCGCAGAGGTAGACATCTGTAAGGACCTGGGACCAGAGGAGCAAGGCCGGGCGTGCTTCTGGTCGGTGGAGCCCGAGAACCAGGAAGGAAGCTTCATGTATCATGTTTCTCTCTCGAGAGAGGGCTCCACCGTGGACAAGGTCCGGCTCGATAAAGCCTATCCCAAGCCTTCCCGCGGGCACGCTTCGCTTTCGGAGGTCAAGCTAGCCTCCGGCGAGAGCCTGCTGGCGGCAGTGTTTTATCACGATCTTCCCGGCGAAGAAAACCTGGGCACGGACGGCACGCTCCTTTTGTATCAGGTGGGCAAAGACGGGCTTCGGCTGGCCCACTCCCGTTCCTTTCCCAGGTACCGGCTGGGAGAAAACGGCGCGTGGCAAGAAGGAAAGATAAAAGTGGAAAATGATGAAAAAGGGATCAGGATAACCAGAACCATTGTTCATCACGCCGCCGGAGGCGGGCCTGACCGCAAGGAACATTCCATAACCACCTATGAGCTTCGCCAAGGGCGGCTTTTAGAAACCGGTTCTGAAACTCCCGGCTCACGATAGCAGGGCCTTGATCTTTTCTTGTTGAAGTAATCCAGCCTTATGCGTTGTCTTCCCTGATTTGCCTGAACTTAACAGCGTGGCAGAATATAATAACCACAGGGGAGAGTTCCATAAAACGACAGAGTCATGAAAATCCTGATGATAGACAATTACGATTCCTTTACCTTTAACCTGGTGCAGGCTTTGGGGTCCATGGGACACGAGCTTATCGTTTACCGGAACGACCAGGTTTCTTTAAACGAGCTCGCTTCTTTACAGGCCGACCGGATCGTCATATCCCCGGGTCCGGGCCGGCCGGAGGACGCGGGCATCTCCTGCGACGTTATCCGCGAGTTCTCCCCCCGGGTCTGGACCCTGGGCGTGTGCCTGGGGTTCCAGGCCATCGGGCACGTACTTGGAATGCCGGTTAATAACGCACCCGAGATCATGCACGGCAAGGCCTCCTGGGTGGTCCATGACAACAGGGACATTCATCACGAGGTGGCAAACCCTTTTTCAGCCATGCGTTATCACTCGCTCGGCCTTCGGGAAGAGGACCTGCCCGACTTTCTGGAACCCACCTGCCGGACCATCTACGGCACCTTGATGGGAGTGCGGCATAAACAATGGAAGCTTTTAGGGGTGCAGTATCACCCCGAGTCCTTTCTCACGCCCGAAGGCGCAAGGATATTAGAAAACTTTGTCGAGCTGCCGGACTGAGAGGAAAAGCCGGGATGAAGCTTTCCAATACAGGACGCGAGCCGGTCTACCGGGGAGTCATAAGAGTACGGCTTCTCGAGATAGACCTGCCTCCCGAGTACCTGTTCGCCCCTTTCGCCGACCGGCAGGGAAGCATGTTCCTGGACAGCTCCCTGGTGGACAGGTACGGGCTGGGAAGATGGTCCTTTATCGTCTATGATCCGCTGTTCACCCTGTCCAGCCGCGACAAAGTAACGGCGTTCCGGATCGGCTCCCGCCTTAAATGGGAACACGCCAGTCCCTTCGACGTATTAAAACGGAACCTCGCCCTGTTCTCCGTGCGGAGCGAGCCCTCCTGGATACCCTTTCGCGGAGGGGTCGCCGGCTACTTTGCTTATGAAGGGGGAAGACAGATCGAGAAGCTTCCCGCTACCGTAACGGACGACCTGGACCTTCCGGAAACCTACCTCGGGTTTTATGATACGGTGCTCGCTTATGATCACATCATGGAGCAGTGGTTCATCTGTTACGTTGACTTCGGCTTGAAAAGACCCACTTTAGAACAGCGGATGAAAGAGGTCCGGGAAGCGGTGCGGAGCGTCATGGAGGGACCGTCGGAGGCCGGTTCCATCCGGAGCGGCGAACTTCGGTCCAACTTCACCAGGGACGGCTATCTCGACAGTGTGCGCAAAGCCAAGGACTACATACTTGCCGGAGACATCTACCAGGTAAACCTTTCCCAGCGTTTCCATGCCCCGGTCATGGAGGGCACCGCCTGGGACCTCTACTGGCGGCTCCGCCAGAAGAACTCCGCTCCTTTTGCCGCTTTCATCCAGGCGGGCGACTTCCAGATCATGTCCAGCTCACCGGAGAGGTTCCTGCGGGTCAAGGGCCAGGGCGTGGAAACCCGGCCCATCAAAGGCACGCGGCCGCGGGGGACCAATCCCCGTGACGACGCCTGGTACCGGGCCCAGCTTCTCTCCAGCGAAAAAGACCGTGCCGAGCTCAACATGATCGTGGACCTCGAGAGAAACGACCTGGGAAGGGTCTGCGAGTACGGTACTGTGCGGGTCACCCGGCATGCCCAGTGCGAGAGCTACTCCCGCGTCCATCACCTGGTGAGCACGGTGGAAGGAGAGCTCCGGGAACAAACCGACGTTACCGAGCTTTTAAAAGCCACCTTTCCGGGAGGCAGCATTACGGGCGCGCCCAAGATAAGGGCCATGCAGATAATAGACGAGCTGGAAACAAAGACAAGAAGCGTTTACACCGGCTCCATCGGCTACATCGGTTTTGACGGAGACCTGGACCTGAACATAGCGATCCGCACCATGATCAAGCGGCAAGGCGAGGTCTACTTCGGCGCCGGCGGTGGCATTGTATACGACTCCGACCCGGAAAGCGAGTACGACGAGACCTATGACAAGGCCCACGCCCTGATCGAGGCGATGGGCTCCAAGGTGGACGGGTTCTGATGCTGTGATAAAAGCTTGATGAAGTTTGCGTTCGCAAAGGAGGTTTTGAGATGCCTGTTAAGATGACGGTGGTGGCCGAGAACAAGGTGCCGCTCGGCAAGGGACTGATCGGCGAGCACGGCTTTGGCGTTTTCCTGGAGACCGAAGCCGGCAAGGTACTGTGGGACACGGGCCAGGGGTTTTGTATTCCCCATAACCTGAAGCCGCTGGGAATTAACCTTACAGGTCTCAAGGCCATTGCGCTCTCGCACGGGCATTATGACCACACCGGCGGGCTTATGGCCGCACTTACCGCTTCCGGCGGCGCTCCGGTCTATTGCCATCCCGCCTGCTTTGAGAACAAGCGGGTCTCGCGGGAGTTGTTCGGCAAAAAGATCGAGCTCTACATCGGGATGCCTGATTCTCGTGCGGACCTGGAAAAAGCGGGCGCGGATTTCCGGGAGATCGAGGACACCGCGGAGATAGTGCCGGGCGTCCATTTTTTCACCGGCATTCCCATGGAGGATGACTTCGAGAAGATCGAGTCCGGCTTTTTCGTGCAGGAGGGGGACAAGCGGCGGGACGACCTTATTGTTGACGATGCTTGTCTGGCGGTGGTAACGGACCAGGGGGTGTCCGTCATCCTGGGCTGCGCCCACCGCGGTCTTATCAACACGTTGCGGCACGTGAAGGGAAGGCTCGGCAACGACCGGTTCCATTCGGTGTGGGGAGGCACGCACATGGTGGACCGCTCGCCGGAGGAGGTGGAGAGGACCATCGAGGCTTTGCGAGAGCTTGATGTAGGGTTGATAGCCACTGCCCACTGCACCGGCTTTGCAAACGAGGCCCGGCTTGCCTCTGCCCTGCCGGAGCGCTTTACCTTCGCCACCGTGGGCGCCCGCGCCGAGCTGTAGAGGCGGCGGGCTCAGTCGCTGTCGTCGGTCCCGGTTTTCCGGGCGGACTTCTTTTTCTTTTTCTCGCGGGCGATGATCTTTTTAGTGTCTTCGATTTCTTCTTGGGTTACGCCTTTCCGCAGCTCTTCCATGTTCATCATGACCTTCTGGAAGCGGAGCCCTTCGGAGGCGCTGATCCATTCCAGGGCCACCCGCTCCGGCCGGAGCCCGAGCTTCTCCATCCTGGTCCACACCTTCTTGAGCCGCCTCTCCGTCCACTGGTTGGCGTCAATGTAATGGCAGTCCCCGATGTGGCAGCCCGACACCAGCACTACCGGCGCGCCCTTCTCCAGCGCCCGCCAGATGAACTTCTCGTCCACCCGGCCCGAGCACATGGTCCGGATAAGCCGGGCGTTGGGAGGATAGGAAAGCCGCGAGACCCCTGCGAAGTCCGCGCCCGCGTAAGAGCACCAGTTGCAAGCAAAGGTGAGTATCTTCTCCTCCGGGTCCTCCGAAAGGATGGTGTCTATCTGGGCCTCGATCTGGGCGTCCTCGAAGTGGTGCATCACGATGGCGTCCTTCGGGCACTGCGCCGCGCAAGTCCCGCAACCCGCGCATGCCGCCAGGGTGACCTCGGCCGGCTTCTTCGATTTGGTGTCCACCGTAATGGCGTTATACGGACACACCCGCGCGCAGATGCCGCACGAGTCGCATTTCTCGGGGTGAACCTCTGCGGTGATGGCCTCGATCCCGAGCTTGCCCGGGTTCATGAGACGCATGGCGCGGGCGGCTGCCGCGGACGCTTGCGTTACCGACTCCTTGATGTCCTTGGGCCCTTCGGAACAGCCTGCGAAGTAGATGCCCTTGCTGGCCGAGTCCACCGGCTGGAGCTTGGGATGGGCTTCCAGATAGAACCCGTCTGCAGTGGTCTGAAGAGCCAGCATGCCCTGGATATCATCAGATTCGGGTGCATGCACCCCCACCGCCAGGACCACCATCTCGACCTCGTGGGTCTCCAGCCGGTTGGTGGCGGTGTTCTCAGCGGTAAGAACCAGGTTGTGCGTCTTCGCATCCTCCTTGATCTGGCCCGGAAGGCCGCGTATGTAGCGGACCCCCAGGCTTTTGCTCTTCTGGAACAAATCTTCAAATCCCTTGCCGAAAGCGCGGATGTCTACGTAAAATACCTTGATCTCCATGTCCGGGTAGTGCTCTTTTAACATGATCGTGCTCTTGATGGTGTTCATGCAGCAGATGTTCGAGCAGTAGGGCTTGCCGTGCCGTTGCGAGCGGGAGCCTACGCACTGGATGAAAGCCACCGACCGGGGAGGTTTGTGGTCGGTCAGCCGGATGACTTCGCCCTGGGTGGGTCCGCCCGCGTTGATGAGCCGTTCGAGCTCAAGGGAGGTCAGCACGTTCTCGAATCGGGTGTAGCCGTACTCGTCCATTTCGGTGGGGTCGTAAACGTCCATGCCGGTGGCCACGATGATGGTGCCGACCTCGAAGGTCAGCTCCTCGTCGCTCATGTTAAAGTCTATGCAGTTCTTCTCGCACTTCTCGATGCACTTGCCGCACACGATCGGGTCCTGGCCCAGGCAGTGCTCCATGTCTATAACGTACGCCGAGGGCACGGCCTGCGGGAAGGGCGAGTAGATGGCCCTGCGCACGGAAAGACCGATGTTGAACTCGTCCGGCACGGTTACCGGACAGACCTCGACGCAGTCGCCGCACGCGGTGCACTCGTCCTCTATTACCCGGCGGGCCTTCTTGAGGACCCGCACGGTGAAGTTGCCTACGTAGCCCGTTACTTGTTTGACCTCGCTTAAGGTCAGGAGCGTGATATTTGGATGCCGACCGGCATCGGTCATCTTAGGACCGAGTATTCATATCGAGCAGTCCATGGTGGGAAAGGTCTTGTCCAGCCGGGCCATGTTGCCGCCGATGCTGGGCTGCTTTTCCACCAGGTAGACGTGGTAGCCCGCGTCCGCCAAATCAAGCGCGGCCTGGATGCCTGCGACCCCTCCGCCTATCACCATGGTCGAGCGCCGGACGGGAACCTCGAGCTCCTGCTGCGGCTTTAAGAGCCGCGCCCGCGACACCGCGGAAACCACCAGGTCCGCGGCCTTCTTGGTGGCTCCTTCCGGGTCAGGGGCGTGTACCCAGGAGCACTGCTCGCGCAGGTTTGCGATCTCCAGCAGGTAAGGGTTCAGGCCCGCTTCCTTCACGCAGGTCCGGAAGGTGGGCTCGTGCAGCCGGGGCGAGCAGGAGGCCACCACCACCCGGTTCAACCCATACTCTTGGATGTCCTCCTTGATCCGGTGCTGGCCCGGCTCCGAGCAACAGTAGCCTTCATGACGCGCTATCACTACGTCGGAAAGACCGCCCGCCTGCTCCGCAACCTTCTCGCAGTCCACCACCCCCGCGATGTTAAGACCGCAGTGGCAGACGTAGACCCCGATCCGAATCTCGTCTTCCTTCTTTCTTGATTCCATCTCACTTTCCTCGCTAGTGCTTTCTAAAATTAAAATTTGATCTTCAGTGCGAGCGACGTAAGTCGCAACGATTCAAGATTTACTCCTCCGTGCGAGCGACTTTAGTCGCGATAATAAATTACGTGCCGCATGAGGCTTTGTTGTCATTTCAGTTTCCGTATCAATCCTAACCCGCTTGTTTCAGCCCGTCCACTCGATGCAGTCGGCCAAGACGGACGTAAGGTCTTTTATGTTTAAGGCCAGCGACTCCTTGCGGAAGGGGTCGCGCATGGAGCAGGTCAAGTGGATCATGCACTTGGGGCACGCGGTTATCAGGGTTTGCGCTTTTGTGGCCCGGGCCTGCTTCAGCCTTTCCACCTGGATCAGCTTGGAGTAGGAGTCGCAGTTTATAAAGGCGCTGTTGCCGCAACAGAGCGCGCTCCTGGCGTAGCTTTCCATCTCGACAAGCTTGAGCTCGGGCACCCGGTTAAGCAGGTCCCGGGGAGTATCGTACACGCCGGCCATCCTCCCCAGCCGACAGGGGTCCTGATAGGTCACCTTTTCATGAAAAGGTTTGAACCCGATCCCGCCTTTCTTGACCTCGGTCTCGAGCTTTTCCATAAGAAGCGAGACCTTTATGTCAAAGCCGGGGATGACCTCGGGCATGTATCCTCCCAGCACCTGGTAGCACTCGGGACACGAGACCACGATCTCTTCTATGCCCGCTTTCTTGAACTGTTCGTAGTTCTGCCGGCACAGGGTCTCGAAGTTCTCCCGGTCGCCGGTCCACAAAAGGTCGTGCCCGCAGCAGCGCTCGTTAGGAAGAAGCACCGGCTCGATGTCCAGGAAGTTTAGAAGCCGAATGCTGTCCCGTGCTATAGACAGTGTATCCACCTCGATGCCCGCGAAGAAGACGTCGAAGTAGGGCGCGCACCCCACGAAGTAGGCCACCGGCCCGGACGACGCAGTCTTCAGCCCGGACGGGACCCATTCCAGCCGGTTCTGCGAAAGCTCCGGCGCAGTCATCATCCGGATCCAGGAGTGGATGGCGCCGTCGTGGGCCCGGTATCCCTTCAGTCCCTTTTCCGCGGCCAGGATAGTGCGCATCTCCAGGATAAAGTCAGTGAACCGGATGGCGGACGGACACCGCTCGCTGCACAGCCCGCAGGTCAGGCATTCCCATACCGAGCTTTCGATAAACGCTTCGTCGTGCCTCTCCTCGATCAGCTTCCGGGCCAGGAGCCTTGGCGAGTACTCCTTTCCCGTGAGCATGCGGGGGCAAGAGGCCGAGCACTTGCCGCACTCCAGGCATTGATAGAGGTTGTGCTTTTTTAAAATCCGGTCTATGGTCTGATCATCCAATTTACGACGCTTCCATTTCCTGACGAGGTTTGGCCGGGTTCGGGCCGAGCTCTTCTATCACCCCGGCGAACTCCCACAGCGTTTCTACCAGCTCTTCTTTTTCGTGGGCGGCAAAGCTTTTCTCGACCAGCCGGCGCTGGCCTATGCCCATGATACGCAGTATGCTTCTGACCCGGTCCACGTTGACGTGGCCGACCTCCGGTCCGGGACCGTAGCGGCAGTCCTCGTCCAGGCACTGGAGAAGGATCACGCCGTCCGCCCCGTGCTCGAACGCCCGCAGTATAAGCGCCTGGTTGATCCTGCCGATGCACATGACGCGGACCAGCCGGAAGTTCGGCGGCATTTTCATCCGGGCCATGCCCGCGGCGTTAAAGCAGGCAAAGGGACTCCAGTTACAGCAGATACCGAGAATGTTTACCTTGTCCATGTCAGCGCTCTCCCGCCAGGGTTTCTTTTACGATCTCGGTCAAGAGTTCATTGGAGAAGTAAGGTATGTCCATGGCCATGACCGGACAGCGCCCCACGCAGCCGCCGCATCCCACGCAGTTGTACCGGAGGACCTCCGCTGTATAGATCCCTTCTTGAGTAGGCGACATCCTGATAGCGTCGAACGGACAAATCTCCGCGCACCTGCCGCAACCCCGGCAGCGCTCCTTGTCTACTATCGGGCTCAGCTCGTGGTCTTTGAGGAACGCTTCCGCGGCCGCGGTGGCCACCTGGGAAGCCAAAGCCGCGCCTGCGCCTGTTGCTGGCACCCGTTTCAAGGTGCGGGGCAGGACCCGGTAGAGCCCGAGCTGGGGCGTGTGAAAAAAGGCGAAGTCATAGCGGTAGAGTTTTTTCAATCCGGACATGTCTTCGTGCACGGCAAGCGGGAGCACGCTTTCCTCGGTCAGGCATACCATGTCCGCCTTCCACCTGCGGCGCTTGCCGTCCAGCCGGGCCATTACCGTGAAGTCGCCCATGTGTCCCCGGATGTCCTCGATCACTGCTTCGGGCACATGGGTAATGGACTTGCCTTTCCCGAGGTCTTCATTGCTTGCCGGCTTTTTTGAAGTTTTATCTTCGCCGCCCACCGTGCAATCATGGACCAGCCTTACCTTGAAGCCCTGCAGGTCCAGGTTATAAGCGCAGGACAGACCCAGCTCGGAAGCGCCCAGGATCAGTATCCTCTTGCCGATCTCGGTGTATCCCTGCCGGAGCGGCCCCATAAACCGTGCCCGTACAAATGCGCCCCGCAGGATGTCTCGCGCCCGGTCGAATATCTCGCCTTCCGACTGGCCCTCTCCCGCGCTGATCTGATCGCGCAGGTTAATCATCTCGAAGCCGGCGGGGTTCAGCTTGTGGTCCTCGAACAGGTGGATCTTGGCGCGGGTGCGCTGGTCGTTACAGGAGATGCAGTGGAACTGAAGCGGGCAGCATATGCAGGAGGCCACGATTACCCGGTCGAGGTTCCGCGTCTTGACCTTCTTGGCTATCCGGTCCGCGCCCTGCGGATGGCACACCGAGGGCAACACCTCGCTGTGGACCACGCCGGGCACGCTGCCGGCGAACTCTGCGAGCCGCTCCATTACGTCGGGAGTGGCAATGGTATGGTTGCAGGAGCACAGGAACACCCCGAGCCTGGGATTGGTTGTCCACTCGGGGGGCTCCTCCGAGGTCTCCGGCGAGGTCCTCTGCCGGATGCTTGCGGCCCGGGCCATGGCTTTTCCCGCGGCCGCGCTTCCCGCGACCAGCACGTCCATGAGGTTAGTGGTCTCCCGGAGCTGGGTCATGGGGAACACCGCCTCCTGCTCCTCCCGCAGCTCTTCTGGCGCTTCATCCATGTCCGCTACTACTACGCAGGGACTTATAAACTCCCCCCGGGTGGCCTGCCGGAAATGGTCTATGGCCTTGATCTCCTCGCACTCTTGTTCGCAGATACGGCATTCGCAACAGCCCCCGCATTGTAAGCAGCGCAGCGACTCGGACCTCGCCTGCTGGTCGCTGTAGCCGAAGTCCACCTCGTCAAAGTCGCGCCGGCGGACCTTGGGCTGGCGCTGTCTCAGCTCCTGCCGCTTTTCTTTGAGCATGTCCTCCGAAATCTCGACCGGGTCGCCCACGCCGCGTTCGGGCATGGTCCGGTCTATAAAGGGGGCCGGCTTCCTGGTAAGGTAGGTGTGTATCCTTCCGGCCAATTCCCTTCCCGAGGCCATGGCGTCTATGACGGTGGAAGGTCCGGTAACCACGTCGCCCGCGGCAAACACGCCTTTTTGGGACGTCTCGCATTTCTCGTTGGTTTTGATCCTGCCGCCTTTGCCGAGCTCGACGCACTGGTCCAGGCCGCACTCAGCAAGATGGGGCTTCTGGCCGATGGCCACGATCACCGAGTCCGCCCGAACGCTTACTGTCTCGTCCGAGTCAAACTCTATCCTTGGCGGCCCGTTCTCGGGGAACTCCCAGTGGGCAGGTTTGAACAGGACCTTCTCGACCTTGCCGTCCCCTTCGATCGCCACGGGCGCAAGGCCCAGCTTAAAGATGACGCCCTCCTCCTCGGCTTCGCGGGCCTCGCGAGGATGGGCGGGAAGATCGTCCTCCTTTTCTATCGCCGCAACCACCACCTCGGCCGAGCCGAGACGCAAAGCCGTCCGGGCGGCGTCCATGGCGGAGTTGCCGCCGCCTATCACCAGGGTCCCGCCGCCGGCGTCGCCTTCCCCCGCCAGGTTCACTCCAGAGAGGAACTTAACGCATTGCTTTACTCCGGCAAGGTCTTCGCCGGGAATGCCCAGCGACAGGTCGCAGTGGGTGCCGGTGCACAGCGCCACCGCCTTATATCCTTTTTTAAAGAGCTGGTCCGGGGAGCTTACGGTGGTCCCGGTCTTCAGGGTGATGCCGGAGTCTGCTAGCGCCTGTATTTCCAGGTCCAGGACTTTCCTGGGCAGCCGGAAGGCGTTGATGCCGGCGCGGAGCATCCCGCCCGCCTGTTCCATGGACTCGAACACGGTGACCTGGAACCCTTGCTGGTTCAGGAAATGGGCTGCGGTAAGACCGGCCGGACCCGAGCCGATGACAGCCACCCTTTCCGACCTTCGCAGATGCGCGGGCTTTTCTATCCCGATTGTGCCGTGCTCAGCCTCGTAATCGGCAAGGAACCTTTTTACGTCCCGGATGGCCACTGCCTGGTCCAGGTCGGCGCGTCGGCACTCGGCCTCGCAAGGGTGGTGGCATACGCGGCCGCACACGCCCGGCAGAGGGTTGTCTTTTTTGATAACCGCCAGCGCTTCTGAGAACCGGCCGGCCGCGGTAAGCGCGAGATAGGCCTGGGCGTTCACTCCGAGAGGACACGCGATCCGACAAGGGCTTGTGGTTCTTTTATCGAGCTCGAGTGCCCGTGAGGGGCAGTAGGCTGGAGTGCGGGTAAGCGGCGGCAGCGCGCTTTCGGATAAAGGACAGATTTCCATGCACCTTCCGCAGCCGGTACACAAGTCATAGTCCACGTACTCGGGGTCCTGGCGCACCACCACCTTGTAGCCGTTTTTATCAGGCTGGAACGATTCGATTCCGGCCCTGGTCAAAGGGGTCACCAGCGGGTGGCGGGTAACGCGCAGGTAGAGCGGCCGGAACTGGAAGTTTATGTCCTCGGGCCACTCCTCGAAGGACCCGATTCCGCCGGGCACTTCCAGGAAATGGTTGGCCCGGGTGACCCATACCACGGGAATGCCGGAGGCTGCCAGGTCCTCTGCGGTTTTAAGGGCACCGTAGCCGGAGCCCACCAGCAGGACGGCCTTTTCAGGCTCGGGCTTTCTGGAGAGGGCACTCATGCGTGCTCCCGGCTCTCTTCCTTTTTGGACCGGCTTTTCAGTATGGCTTCGCCGTACTCTTTTCCGCGGTCGAATGCCCCGGCGTTCTTTTCCTTGGTGTGGGGGGGCACGGATGAGAGCACTGCCTGCCGGAGCGAGTCTGCGGAGACCAGGTCGCTTACCGCGGACACGAACCCCAGCATGACGATGTTTGCCATCATTTTGTTGCCGAGTTCTTCCGCGATGCGGGTTGCGGGCACGTCGTAGGTGGTCCAGGTGGGATCGGGCTCTTCTATCTCGACCAGGTCGCTGTCCCATATCAGGATGCCGTTCTTGGCGAGGTCTCCGATGTTTTTACGGTATCCTTCCTCGCTCATGCAGATGAGCACCTGGGGATGCTCGACCTCGGGGAACAGTATCTCCTGGTCGCTGATGATGACCTGGGAGGAGCAGGCGCCGCCGCGTGCTTCCGGCCCGTAGGACTGGGTCATGGTGGCCTGCATGTTGTCGTGGATGGCCGCGGCCTTGCCCAGGATGTTGCCGGTAAGCACGATGCCCTGGCCGCCATAGCCTGTGATCTTGACCTGTTTTTCATGCGAAGTGCTGGACATGGATCATCCCGCCTTTTTCTCGTCTTTCTTCCGTTCTTTTTCCTTGTCTTTCTTCTCGGGGGTGGACTTGCCGTACAGGTTCGGCCAGTCCTCTAGCTCGCCGCTTTCGATAAGCTCGCAGGTATCGTTGAAGGTGGGCCTTTCGATGTCCACGAAGTTTCCGACCACCAGTCCCTTGTTGAAGTCAAGCCCGGCCTCCTGCGGGTCAATGTCGTTCTTTATGACCGAGTTCTGGTGATAGAACCGCAAGAGGTCCAGCGGCCTTCTGATCCTGTTTCTTCTTCCGAACGCGGTAGGGCAGGGAGAGAGTATCTCGACAAAGGAGAACCCTTTTTTATTGAGTGCCTGCTCGATGGATTCGGTGAGCCGCCTTACGTGGAGCGATGTCCAGCGCGATACGTACACGGCCCCGCAGGAGTAGGCCATCTGGGAAAAGTTGAAGGGCATCTCCGGGCATCCCGCCGGGCTGGTGGTGGTCTTGGCCCCGAAGGGAGTGCTGGGCGCAAGTTGTCCGCCGGTCATGCCGTAGTTGAAGTTGTTTACGCACACGATGGTCATGTCAATGTTCCGGCGGGCGGCGTGGATGAAGTGGTTGCCCCCGATGGCCAGAAGGTCCCCGTCTCCGGAGCAGACCATGACTGTGCCTTCCGGCCTTGCCAGCTTCAAACCGGTGGCAAAGGGGACCGCCCGGCCGTGGGTGGTATGGAAGGAGTCCAGCTTGATGTAACCCGCCATCCTGCCCGTACAGCCGATGCCGGAGACCACCGCCATGTCGTCGTAAGGAATGCCCGACTTCTGGATGGCGTTGATTACGCAACCGAACACGGTGCCGATGCCGCAACCGGGGCACCAGATGTGAGGCATCCGGTCCGTCCGGATCAGCTCGTCGGACGGGTGCTTCGTTTTCTGTGATTTCTGTTTTTTAGAAGGGCTCATCTCGACTCCTTTAAAACCTCCTCCACCGCGTGAAGGACATTGGAGGGCCGGTGGATCGCACCGCCGTAATGCGTTACCGGCCTGACAATGCACTGGCCGGCGGCGCAGCGCTCCATCTCGAGCGATATCTGTCCCAGGTTGATCTCCGGCATGACCATGGCCTTGACTTTTTTGGCCAGGTCCCGCACAAAGCTCTCCGGAAAGGGCCATACAGTATTCAGTTTAACCAGGCCCGCCTTGATGCCTTCCGCCCGGGCGTCGGTGACCGCGCGCTTGGCCGCACGCACGCTGATGCCGTAGGAGATAACCGCGATCTCGGCGTCGTCAAGGTACATGGTTTCGTAGTCTATTATCTTGTCGGCGTTGTCGCGTATCTTGCGCACCAATCGCTCCACCATCTGGGCCTGCGCTTCTTCGCTCATGACGGGATAGCCGCGGTGATCGTGGGTAAGCCCGGTGATATGCATGCGATAGCCGTCTCCCCAGTTGGCCATGGGAGCGATCCAGTCCTGGTCCGGCTTATAGGGGAGGTACTTGCTGGCGGACACCTTGGGTTTTTTACGATACCTGGTGATGATCTCGTCCTCCGGGGGGATCACCACCTTTTCCGTCATGTGGCCCACTGTCTCGTCAGCCATTATGAGGACCGGGATGCGGTACTGCTCGGACAGGTTGAACGCCCATATGGTAAAGTCGAACATCTCCTGGGGGCTTGAGGGGGCCACCGCGATTATTTCGTAGTGGCCGTGGGACCCCCACCTGGCCTGCATCATGTCCGCCTGACCGGTCTGGGTTGGAAGGCCGGTGCTGGGTCCTCCCCTCTGCACGTTACAGACCACGCAGGGGGTCTCAGTACAGATTCCCAGCCCGATGTTTTCCATCATAAGGGAGAAGCCCGGCCCCGAGGTGCTGGTCATGGCCTTGGCGCCTCCCCAGGCCGCGCCCAAAAGAGCGGCCATGGAACCCATCTCGTCCTCCATCTGGATGTAGGTGCCCCCCACCTGCGGCAGACGGCGAGACATCCGCTCCGCAACCTCGGTAGCAGGAGTGATCGGATAGCCCGCAAAAAAGCGGCAGCCCGCGGCAAGCGCGCCCTCACAACAGGCGTAGTCCCCGTTCAAGAAATGTGTGCCCGTTAAAACAGCCTTGGAAGACAAAACACGCCTCCTTGATATCCGGTTAATACAGGGATGGCAAATGCGGGAAGGCGGAACAAAGAAACCGGGTCGGCTTTTCTATTATCCTTCAACTTCTCCACTCTTTTAGATGCGGAAAAAACCGGCCGGGAACCAGAGTTCGGAAAAAAATCCGGCTCCTGCTCTTCTCACTCCCTGTACTCCACCGAGAAAATGGCGAACTCCGGGCAGATGACCTCGCAAAAGTGGCAATTCACGCAAAGGCTTTCATCCACCACCTCGGGGGGGTGGTACCCCTTGACGTTGAACTCGTGGGAGAGACGGAGAACGCCCCGCGGACAATACTCCACGCAAAGCTCGCAGCCCTTGCAGCGGTCCTCGATGATGTGAACCCTGCCTTTCGGAACCTGAACTTTATCCAAGTCTAATGGAGTACGCCAGTATTTCATGCCCGCTCCTTGTTATGATACGAAAACCGGCGGGAAGAAAAACCCGCCCGCGGAAATGGGCTTGCAGCGAAATAGGGAGTGAAGACTACAGCTTTTCCGGCCATCCGTTTACAATTTTATTTTTAGCACGCCGCTATTCTAAATGCAACCGGGAACGGGCAATGGCATTCCCGCTTTTCAGGAAAGAGACCGCCTTTGCGGCACTCTCCGGACTTTAAACAGACAAGCCCTTTTCATGAGCGTCAATAGATGATAAGTTCAAAAGTTACTGAAAGGGGACGGTTAAATGCAGAAGGACAGTCAAGAACTTTCCCATTACCTGGCTGCGGGCTACGTGCTGGTGCAGATCGTTACGTGGGAGGAAGAGCGGGCGCTTTCTCTTACGAAGGAGTCGGGAACGCTGCTGTCGCGTCCGGTGAGCGTATGGTCTTTGACGCGGGGATTCGGCGAGAAAGACGTTGCGCCGGGCTCCGCTGCGGAGGGGCTTGCCCGGATCGGCGCTGCTGCTGATCCGCGCTTGTTCGTTCTCCTGGACTTTCATTCCCAGCTCCATGACCCGGTGGTGCTCCGGAAGCTCCGGGACCTGGTCCCCCTGCTGGAGTCGCGGCACCAGAGCATCGTGTTTATCGGGCCGCTGTCCATGGTGCCTACCGACCTGGAAAAGGACATGCTGATACTGGACCTGGACCCGCCCGGACCGGACGAGCTCCGGGAAATACTGGTCCAGACCTTAAAGGAGGTCCGCACTCCTACCAACCTCCAGTCCGACGACTCCCTGCAGGACGCGGTGGTCCGGGCCGCACGCGGTCTCACCGCCCGGGAAATGAAAAGGATGATAAAGCGGCTCATTCACCAGAACCCCGAGTTTTCCCGGGAGCATGTGAAAAGGGTGCTGGAGGAAAAGCGCCGGATACTGCGCCGGTCGGAGCTGCTCGAGTTCTACGAGATTACGGAGGAGCTCGATAACGTAGGCGGCCTGGACCTTCTCAAGAAATGGCTTACCGCCCGGGCCGAGGCCTTCGGCGAAAAGGCCCGCAGTTACGGTCTGCCCGAGCCCAAGGGGCTTCTGCTGCTTGGCGTGCAGGGATGCGGCAAGAGCCTGTCCGCCAAGGCGGTGAGCGCCCTGTGGGGCATTCCCTTGATCCGGCTCGATCTTACCGCCATCCTGGGCCGGGAGTCGGAGGGTGAGCAGTTGCAAAGGTCCCTCCGGATGGCGGAAGGTCTGTCCCCCTGCGTGCTCTGGATTGACGAGATCGAGAAAGGGTTCTCCCACCACCGCGTCAGCGGCAGTGAGGCACACGGCAAAATGGCCCGGGCCTTTGCATCCTTCCTTACCTGGCTGCAGGAAAAGACGAGCCCCGTCTATGTGATCGCCACCGCCAACACCATCTCCGAGCTTCCGCCCGAGCTGGTGAGAAAAGGCAGGTTCGACGACATCTTTTTCGTGGACCTGCCCCGCCCGGCGGAGCGGAGCGAGATATTCCGCATCCACCTTGAAAAGAGAAACCGCGAGCCGCAAAATTACGAGCTTGACGAGCTCGCCGCCTCCACCGAGGGTTTCTCCGGCTCCGAGATCGAACAGGCCGTGATATCCGCCATGTACGAGGCTTTCACCGACGGCCGCGAGTTCGAGACCAAGGACATCCTCCGGGCGGTAGCCGAGACCGTGCCCCTATCCGAAACCATGGAAGAGGAGATCAAAGCCCTGCGCGACTGGGCCAAAACCCGCGCCCGCCCCGCCTCACTCGACACCAGGCTCATGGACCTCCTGGGAGGGAACAGCCGGGAGTAAGGAGGCCCTGTCATTGGTGGACGAATTGGGTGGTTGTCTTAGGGGGACTGAATTCTCTGGATTGATTGATGGCCCACACAACTTGTTGTGTGGGTGATCTGAAAGATCATGGGAGAGATAATTTAGGGGATGATGTTTAAGCAAAGTCTTTTGCTTATTACGGGATAAGCCAAGCCGCAGAAGTGTTGGAATGCTCGTTTACAGAGCACCTGCAGTCGCGCCTTGCGCGTTAGCCCACACAAACGAGTTGTGTGGGCTAACCGGAAATGCGATTTGTGTGGGTTATCTTTTCGTTACCTCAGGTACAGATTATCAAGCACCTTTTTCCACAACTCCTCCAAGTCAGCAGTGCCCTCTTTCTCTCCCAGGTCTTCCAGGTAATGGCGTAGAAACCGGAGCCGATCGCCGGTGGTGATGACGTTGTGGTCCATCTTCTTTACGATCTTGTCCGCGTTCCTGCAAAGGCTGGCCAGGTTCTTCAGGCGGTCGTTCTTTCTCACCCGGAAGTTGACCTCGTCGAAGTCCACCAGGTAAAGGCTATAGTCGCCTTCGCCACGTTTCTGCCAGAGCATGTTATGGGGATGGAAGTCGGGAAGATATATCGTATCCTGCGAATGGGCCAGGGAGTACAGCTCCGCCAGCTTTTGCAATATAAGGCGCTTCTCGCGGAGTCTTTCGCGGCTTAACGGCTTTTGATCGAAGTGCTTTATAAAGTAGTTCTGGAGGTTCATACCCTCCGAGCCTGCGACAGCCTCGCTTATAATAACGCTCTCCGCCCTGCGACCGAGCTTTTTCCTCTCTGCAAAGGCGACCGGCCGAGGGACCGCTATGCCGCTCTCGGAAAGAACACGCGCCGCTTTCCACGAACGGGCGGCGGCGCTCAAGACAAAAACGCTCTTTAAAACCTGAAGGATGCCCTCCACCTCGAAGCTCTTGGCGTAAAAGTCGGGGGAGGCGCTCTCACGGCAAAGATACACCCGGAAGGTCCGGCCCACGTTGCTGTGGAACTCCTCCACCAGTCCCTCAAAGCCGGC
Source organism: bacterium (assembly GCA_046484135.1). Lineage (GTDB taxonomy): Bacteria > RBG-13-61-14 > RBG-13-61-14 > RBG-13-61-14 > DATKZS01 > CAYQTK01. The sequence continues at coordinate 26,572 of JAWOBU010000262.1, read as the reverse complement.
CGAGGGAAACTTATCTGCCGAAAAGAGCTTTACAAGGTCCTTTTCATGCTCTGGAGCTAAAAGCCCTTCCCACCCGTTTCTCCGGAACTCTTTATAACCGCCCTCTTTCATGGTTCGAGTTTGACCCCCGGGAACACCCCTGCTCGGCCGCGGCCTGCGTGTCCCGTGTTTTCGTAATGTTATCAGATTAAAGAACAGAGTAAAACCCGGCTTTCAAGTCCGCACGGCACCACCGAAGGGGATATCTGATGCCATATAATATTTTATTGCCATGGGATTATTGAGAAAAATAACTGTTCCCGGGCTTGACAAATCGTAAACCGGACCCAAATTATAGAGTAAGTAGTAACAGTAATCATTCTAATCAAACGAAAGGAGTTGAAAAATGAGTACCGCCGTTAAAATGCCGTGGGAGCTCTCCAGCGTCGAAATACTGTTGCAAAGCGAGGACGCCTTCACAAGGCAGGACGAAAGCGACGATGCCCTGTTTTATGAACAGGACCGGTTTGTCTCTCATCTCGATACTACTGCGCTCACTACGGTCGAGAAGATCATCGGCGGGCTGGTTACAGAGCAGGAGCCGGTCATCCTGGACCTGATGGCGGGCTGGGACTCTCACCTTCCCGAGCACCTTGCGCCCTGCCACGTGGCCGGGCTGGGACTCAACAGGAATGAGCTGTCTCAAAACCCCGACCTTGACGAGTATATAATCCACGACCTCAACAAGGACGCATCCCTGCCTTTCAAGGACAACACCTTTGACGCGGTATTGAACACGGTTTCGGTGGACTACCTGACCCGGCCGGTCCAGCTTTTCAAGGAGGTCAAAAGGGTGTTGAAGCCGGGCGGTCTTTTCCTGGTCATCTTCAGCAACCGCTTTTTCCCTCCCAAGGCGATCAAGGTCTGGCAGGAGGCTTCGGAGAACGAGCGGGTGGACCTGGTTAAAGAGTTTTTCCTGCAAGCCGGTTTCGAACAGCCGGAGCTCGAGGTCTCCATGGGCAGGCCGAGGCCGGAGAACGACAAGTACTCTCACCTGGGCGTTCCCAGCGACCCGGTTTACGCGGTATTCGCGGAAAAGGAAGGCGGCGCCGGTGCGAAAAAGCGCAAGGAGTCTTTACAGGCAGTGATGGACAAGGGATATGACATAGAGGAAGTGGAGGCCCGCAAGTCGCAGATCAAGCACACCCTGTGCTGCCCTTACTGCGGTGAGAAGCTCGCAAAGTGGGAAGTGCCGGAGGACCCGTTCGTGGAGTGGCCGGACGAGTACTTATACATCTGCTTTAACGACTTCTGCCCTTACCTGGTGGAAGGCTGGAGGGCCATGTACGAGCAAGGCATGCCCGGCATGTCCTGCCGGCTTATGTACGTGCCCAAAAAAGACAACACCGTGGCGGTTCCTGTGCAGGGCCTTAACGATCTCCGGGAAGGAATAAAACAATAGCGGTATTGGGACCGTTTATACAGATTGATTGAAAAAAGCCGGCTGCTCACCTATCCTCAGGCTAAGGACGGACAAAAGAAGTTGGATGACAAACAGAAGCGCAAGCTGGTAAGGTGGTGCGATGCCCGGCTCAAGAAAGAGTACGGCGACAAAACACCGGAAGGAAATCCGGACCCCCTGGATACATTAATACTGACAGTGCTGAGCCAGAACACCAATGACGTGAACCGGGACCGGGCCTATAAGGCACTGCGGGATGAGCTTCCTTCCTGGGAGGAGGTGTTACATGCGAAGCCCGCCAAAGTGGAAAAACTGATCCGGCCGGGAGGCCTCGCAAAGCAGAAGTCCGCGCGCATCAAAGCCATGCTGGCCGAGATAAAAAAGCGGGAGGGAAAGCTGGACCTTACCAGGGTCTGCGCCATGCCCGTGGAACAGGGGCTTCCCTACCTCTGTTCTTTCAATGGGGTGGGAGAAAAGACTGCGGCAGTGGTGCTTCTTTTCGCGTGCGGCAAGCCCGTGTTCCCGGTGGATACCCACGTGTTGCGTCTTTCCCGGCGGACAGGCCTCGTGCCGGAAAATACAGACGCAACCCGTGCTCACCGCATGATGGGAGAGCTGGTGGAACCCTCGGCATACTACCGGTTCCACCTGAACCTGATCAAACATGGAAGACGTATTTGCCGCGCCCGGAAACCACAATGCCCGGATTGTTGTCTAAAATTGAAATGCACGTCCGCGTTCGGGTTTGAAACATGAATCAAAGCTACATAAAAATCGAGTCGGTTTTAAAAAAGGTAGACAGGAAAAGGAAGTCCCTTTTCTTCGCGAGGTCCGTGCTTCTCGGCCTGGCCGCGCTGTGCGCTTGTGCCGGATTGGCTGTATTTCTCCTGCCTGCTGTCTCCGGCTGGAACGCCATGGTGCTTCGGCTGGTGCTTCTCGCAGGCATGGCCACCGCCGTCTTTTACGCTTTGGCAAGACCTCTTATAAGACGCGAGAACCTGGACCGGGTGGCCCGGGCCGTCGAACAGGCGAACCCCGGCCTTAACAACGCGCTTATAAACTCGGTACAACTGGTAAGGGCCAGCGCCGCGGAAGGGGCCGCCGGCGCTTTCAGCTACGCGCTTTTGCAAAAACACCTGGAAGATACCGAGACCTCTCTGGCAGGGCTTGACCTGAAAAAGGCCGCTCCTTTATCACAGTTGAAACGGCCGGCCATCTTGGCGGGGGCCATGGCACTGCTGGTGGGAACCGCATTGCTTATTTTTCCCGCCCGCAGCTTTACCGCTTTTAACGCCCTTTTCCTGAAGTCCTTTGAACCGCCGGAAAAAAAGGTCGCCCAAAAAACTTTGGACCTCACTACCGGCGACTTCTCCCTTGAATACAACTTTCCCGCCTACAGCCGCATTCCCTCCCAGAGCGTGCAGAACTCGAACGGAGACATAGCTGCGCTCAAAGGCACCCAGGTGATTGTAAAGACCCGGTCGCTCGAGCCCCTTAAGTCCGCTTCCATAGTGACCTCGGAAGGCGGGAACTACCAGATGAAGGTCCGCGACCATCACCGGTTAAAAGCGGAGCTTATCCTGTCCGAGCCCGGCACTTACTACATCGAAGGTGTGGGCACGGAGGGGGAGAAGCGCGCCGAGTCCGGCTCGCACCGGATCGTGGTGGATGAAGACCTGCCGCCCAGCATTTCCATGCTCACTCCGCTCTCGGACGTGGAAGTGGCCAAGGAAGATTCCCTGGAAGTCTCCTACGAAGCCTCCGACGATTTCGGGGTCAGCAAAATAGAGCTGGTGTATCAAAGAAAAGGCGAGAACAAAAAGATCACTTTAAAAAAGACCAATAAGGACGGCGAAAAAAGACTGAAAGACGATTACGAGTGGCGCTTGTCCGAGATGGAGTTTCAGCCGGGCGAGCGCATACCTTTTTATCTTCTGGTTACCGACAACAACAAGGTGGCTTCCGGCAGGACCGGCAGGAGCGAGACGCGGGTACTGGAAATCTACAGCGCCCGCAAGAACCACCGCAAGATACTGGCCCGCCAGGACGAGCTTCTAAACCGGTTCATTGACCACCTGGCAGCTCATATCGTGGAAGCGTTGAAGGCCGGTCAGGAAGCCGCCGACCTGCGAGAGACCGAGAAGGAGCTCGTAAAAGAAGGCGAAAAAATCGCGGACACCATGGCGGAGCTACTCTCCGACATGGAGAACGACAAGTTCGCGGACGAGATCATGGCGGACGCCTTGCGCGAAATGAAAAACCGTTACCGGGGCAGGCTGGAAAAACGAAGCGAGCTTTTGAAAGACAAGTCCCCCATCCGGGACGAGAAAAAGAAAAAGCTTGCAAGCCTGCGCTCGACCTATACCTCGGACCTGGAAAGCGACATCCTGTACCTTGACAAGATGATAAAAAAGGCACGGATTCAGGACATGATGGCGGAAGCGGACGAGCTCTACGAGGCCCAGGCAGAGCTGTCCGACCTCCTGTCCGAGTTCAAGAAAACCGGCGACCCCGATCTCTTGAAGAAGCTCCGTAAGAAAATGGCGGAGCTCGAGAGCGCCTTTAAAAGCCTCATGAAGCGCATGTCCAAGATGAGGAAAGGAATGCCCGAGGAGTTCATAAACACCGACGCCATGAAAAACGAGAACGTGAAAAACCTGGCAGACCAGATGCAAAAGCTGAAAAAGGCGCTGGCGGACGGGGACATGGAACAGGCCATGAAGATGGCGGATGACTTCCTCTCCGACATGGGTAAATGGACGTCGGCCATGGAGAAAAACGCCAACCAGTTCGGCCAGACCATATCCCGAGAGACCTTAAACGAGTTGGGAGAGCTGGAGAAAAGCATCCAGGACGCCGTAAAGCGGGAAAAGGCCATTGAAGACGTGCTCCAGGAAAAACACGCCGAGGAGGTAAAACAGAGAGAGGGAAAACAAAAGCGCATGGAAGAAGCGGGCGACAAAGCGGAGGACATGCTGAAAAAGCTCGATGAATCCCTGGACGGCGCTCAGCACGAGTTCTACCGCTTAAAATCATACAATCAGAAAGGCAGGTTCCAGCCCTACAGTAAAGAGGCCTCCAAACAGAGAAAAAATATCGGGAGGTCCCTGCAGGGGATGAGGATGGACCTCCGGGACATGGCCAAGTCCCTGCAGAAAGGAAACCTGGAAAAGTCCCTGAAAAAGGCCCGCTACATGAAACAAAAGCTCGAGGAGTACGACAAAAAAGCAAGGAAGTACTCCGAAGACATAAACGCACGGCCGAAAGAGCGTATCGAGCGCATGGATAATCACCTGAAGAACGCGGACCGTTCTCTCGAAAAGATCATAAAAGCGCTGGAAAGCGTAGAGGAAAAAGAAGGCCAGTGCAGCGCGGGCGCCGCGGGCAAAGACGAGATGGAGGGGCTTGCAAAAGAGCAGGACTCGCTCCGCCGCGATGTCGAGTCCATGCTGGAGAGGTACCAGGAGCTGAAAAAGGAGGCCCCCTCGCTTCCCGGCAAGGTTCCCGGCCACATGGACGAAGCCGCCTTTAAGATGCACGAGGCCTCGGGCGAGATGAAACTCCAGGCGCCGGGAGCAGCGCAGCAACCCGCCCGGCACGCGCGGGGACAGCTCGAGCAGGCATTGCAGAAGATCAAGCAGGCCAGCGAGAAGATGTCTCAGAGCATGATGCCGGGGGGGAGCATGGGCTTTGGCGGAGGTAAAAAGCCGAGTCCTTCCCAAAAGGGCGGGAGAGGTACACCCGACCCGGAGGCCGAGGTTGACATACCTGACGAGGACAAATACAAGGTCCCCGGCCATTACCGTGAAGAAATCCTGAAGGCCATGAAAGAGGAGGCCCCGGAACAGTATAAGAACTTGAACAAAGATTATTACGAGAGGCTGGTTAAATAAAATGAAGATAGTTAGATGGTCGCGCATGGGTATTTTTCTGGCGGCGCTTTTGTGGCTGTCCGCGCTGGGATCGTACTCTCCTGCAGAGGAGCAGTCTTTTTATCAGCTCCGGCAACAGGGCCGGCAGGCGCTTCAAAACTGGGAGTATTCCCAGGCCCGCAATATATCGAACGAACTCCTGGAAAAAGCGGACGGAGAAAAACAGGAGCACGCTGCCCGGCTCTTCCGCGCCTGGTACTTCTTTTACCAAGGCGATTACCCGGCCGCCCAAGAACAACTGGAAAAGGTCCCGGCAGATGAGCTGGGCACGGACCGGGCAGATTCGCTCCGGAACAGGATAGAAGTCCTGACCGATGTATGGAAAGACGCGCCTACGGAGCGCTCCGAGCATTTCATCTTCAGGTACGCCAACCCGGAGGACAAAGTGCTGGCGGGGCCGGCGCTGGAAGCTTTAGAGAAGGCATACGACAACCTTACCCAGGACATAGGAGTAAAACCAGAGCCTCCCATCCTGGTCGAGGCCTACCCCACTTTCGACGATTTCTCCGCGGCCACCGGCCTTTCCGAAGAAGAGCTGGAGAACTCGGGAACCATCGCAGTATGCAAGTACCGACGGCTAATGGTGAACAGTCCCCGCATCCTGGTACGAGGCTATCCCTACCGCGACACCCTCTCGCACGAGCTTGTACATTTTTTGATTTACCAGCGGTTCGGGGACACCGTCCCCATCTGGCTCCACGAGGGAATAGCCAAGTACATGGAGCTGAGATGGAGAGAGGACGTGGGCGGACATCTTCTTCCTTCCCAGAAAAGCGTGCTGGCGTCTGCGCTCCGCATGGGCGAGCTTATAAGCTTCGAGAGGATGCACCCGAGCTTTGCCAAGCTGGAGACCCCGCGGCAGGGCCAACTGGCCTTTGCCGAGGTCACCACCGTGGTGGATTACCTGGTAAAAAAAGGCGGCTGGCCGCTGGTGTTCAAGCTGTGCAGCGAGATGAAAGACATGAACGACTGGAAGGGGGCCATAAAAAGGTCCACCGGCATGGAGTTCGACAAGTTCTGGGACGACTGGGTACAACATGCCCGGAGCCAGGGATACGAAGAGCTTCCCGGCATGGAGATAACCGTCTACGAGATAAGAAAAGGCGAACAAGATTTCCAGGAGTCGGACCCGGTCGAGGAGTCCGAGGTCGAGAAGGGCAAGGAGTATAAGTACGCCCGGCTCGGGGACCTGCTGCGCGACCGAGGCCATCTCCATGCCGCCATAGCCGAGTATAAAAAAGCAAAAGAGATCGCCCCTTACTCGGTCAAGATTCTAAACAAGCTCGGTCTCTGCTATTATATGGCGGAAGAGTACGAAAGCTCCATCGAGCCACTGCAGAAAGCCATCAAGCTGGTGCCCGATTACTCGACCTCCCACGTCAACCTGGGAAGGTCTTTTTACAAGCTGGAAAAGTACGACAAGGCGAAACAGACGTTTGAACAGGTCCTGGAGATAAATCCCTTTAACCCCATTCCCTACGGGTACCTCATAAAAATCTACAAGGAAAAGGGGAACGAAGATCGGGTGGAAACTCTCCAGCAGAACTACAAGATCATATCCGGATGAGGGAGCGAAAAAATGGAAGAGATGAAAGCACAGGCTGAAAACGAAGTAACCGACCTGGAGGCGGTGGAAGAGATCGCCCGGAGCCGCGAGCTCATTATTTCCGAAGTTAGCAAGGTAATAGTGGGACAGGAAAAAGTGGTCGAGCTGCTTTTGACCGCCCTTTTCTCGCGGGGGCACTGCCTGTTCGTTGGAGTGCCCGGCCTGGCCAAGACATTGCTGGTCAGCACCCTGGCGCAGGTGCTGAACCTCGAGTTCAGCCGCATCCAGTTCACGCCCGATCTCATGCCCTCTGACATCACCGGCACCGAGATTTTGGAGGAAGACCCGGGAACCGGCAAACGCAAGTTCGTGTTCATAAGAGGACCCATCTTTGCAAATCTTCTCCTGGCGGACGAGATCAACCGGACCTCGCCCAAGACCCAGGCCGCGCTTCTTCAGGCCATGCAGGAGTACCGCGTAACCGCAGGCGGCCACACTTATGAGCTCGCCCTTCCCTTCCTGGTCATGGCCACCCAGAACCCCATCGAGCAGGAAGGGACCTATCCCTTGCCGGAGGCCCAGCTAGACCGCTTCATGTTCCAGGTGGACGTGGACTATCCCGGCCTGGACGAAGAGATGGAGATCGTGCGGTCCACCACTTCTTCCTACTGCCCGGAGCCGGCCCGCATCCTGTCCGCGGAGAGCGTGGTCAAGCTCCAGGAAAAGGTCAGGAACCTTCCTGCGTCCGACCACGTGGTCAAGTACGCCGTGAACGTGGCCCGCTACTCGAGGCCCGATAACAGCTACATCCCAGAGTTCGTCAAGCAATGGGTCGCATGGGGCGCCGGTCCCCGCGCCAGCCAGTACCTCATCCTGGGGGCCAAGGCCCGGGCCATGATCCACGGAAGGCATACCGCGTCATGCGACGACGTGCGGGCCATGGCACTGCCCGTTCTCAAGCACCGGATCATAACCAACTTCCACGCCGAGGCCGAGGGTGTGGACTCGGGCCACATCATTGCAAAGCTCCTCGAGGCAGTTCCCGAAGACGCCGCGGAAAAGTAAGCCCGGCCTCTCTCTTCCCGTTTGCGAGGTTCCAATGACTCAGCTCAAATTTCTTGACCCGGAACTTATGCGAAGAATGCAGGCTCTCGAGCTCAGAGCCCGGGAGGTTGCCGAAGGCGTTCTCATGGGCGTACATCACGCCCGGCACCGGGGCCGGTCCATCGAGTTCGCCGAGCACAAGGAGTATACGCCCGGCGACGACATCCGTCGGATTGACTGGAAGGTCTACGCCAAGTCGGACCGCTATTACATAAAGGAGTACGAGGACGACACCAACATATCCTCGCTTATACTGGTGGACGGCTCCCGCTCCATGGCTTATCAGGGCAAGGACGCAAAGGACGAAGACGGAAACCCCGTCCCTTCCAAGCTCGACCGGGCGAGGCTTCTGGCCTGCGCCGTTTCCTACCTGCTCCTGAACCAGTCCGACGCAGTGGGCATGGGAATAGTGGGCGACGGACTCTCCGGCTTCCTGCCTCCCCGGCCGCGGCAGACCCACTTTCACGAGATCACCAAGAGGCTTGCCGGAATCGAGCCTGAGCCGGGCACAGACATCGCCCGCTCGCTTGCCGACCTGGTGCCCCTCATCAAGGGAAGGGCCATGGTGATTATCTTCTCCGATCTCCTGGACGACCCCGATAGCATGCTCCACGCCCTGCGCCTGCTCCGGTCCCGGCGGCAGGAGATAGTCGTCTTCCACGTGCTCGACCGCGACGAGATAGAATTCCCCTTCCAGAGGCTCTCCATGTTCAAGGACATGGAAGGGCCGGTAAGGCTAACCGTGGACCCCCGCACCATCAGGGAAGAGTACCAAAAACACATGAACGACTTTATAGACCGCGTCCAGCGGGAATGCGACGGAAGAGGAATAGACTATAACCTTGCCCGGACCGACCGGTCGCCATCCAAACTGCTGACCTCGTGGCTCGGCTACCGCCAGGCAGTGTCCGCCTCCGGCGCCAGGAGGACAAGATAATGTTCTCCTTTCTGAACCCCTGGCTGGCACTGGGAGCCCTCGGGGTGGCCGCCCCTGTGCTGATCCACTTCTTCTTCAGGAGAAGGGTCAGGAACCTCGAGTTCCCGGCCATGCGCTTCGTGCTCCTCTCTTATAAAAAGGTCGCCAGAAAACTGAAGCTCCAGGAGTACCTGCTTCTCCTCATAAGGTGCCTGATGGCGCTCATCCTGCCCCTTGCCCTGGCTGTGCCGCTGTTCGCCCGCAGTGTGCCCGCTATCAAAAAGGGGGAGAAGCCCGTGGAAGCAGTGATGGTAATGGACACCTCCATGTCCATGACCAGGAAGGACGGCGATATGACCCTGTTTCAGAAGGCAAGGGAAGAAGCATTTTCCTGGGCGGAGAGCATGACCGAAGAAGACCGCCTCGGAGTCATGGACGCGGTAAGGCTCGAGGGGACTGACGTATCAGGCGATATCCAAAAGGTGAAAGATGAAATAGCGGCCATGAAACCCGCGTTTCAAGCCGCCCGCATGAACCAGGCCCTGCTCCGGGCCGCCGGCAAGCTCTCGGGGATCGAAGAACGAGAACAGATGATTATCGTCTTTACCGATCTCCAGAAGCACGGCTGGCAAAAGTCCATAAAGCAGAAGTCGTCCCTCCCGCCCGTCTACATCATGGACGTGGCGCAAGAGCTCGAACCGAAAAATGTAACCGTAACCAACCTCGACATAGACTGGCGGGCGCTCGCCCGCGACAAGGCCGCCACCTTAAAGGCGACCGTGGCCAACTTCGGAAACCAGGACCTCCGGGAGGCAGTCATCAAGGTCGAGTTCGGACAGAAGACGGCGGCCCAGGGTTTTGTGGACTTAAAGGCCGGCGAGAAAAAGGACAAGTCCTTTACCCTGACCGAGGTCCCGCAAGGCGCCGGCATTATAAGACTCGGAGTGGAGGACGGCATGACCGCTGACAATGCCTACCACTTTCACTTAAAAGGAGGACAGCGCGTTCGGACCCTGATTGTGGACGGAGAACCCGGCACCAGCTACATGGAGTCAGAAACCTACTTTTTGGACCAGGCGCTGAACCCACGGCTCTACACCCGCTCGCGAATAAACCCGCGTACGGTTACGCCACACGAGCTAAACGAAGAAAAACTGGACGACTACCAGGTGCTGGTGCTGGCCAATACCGGCGAGCTGAAGCAAGGCACGACCGAACGGATAAAGCGCTTTGTCAAAAAAGGCGGCGGCATCCTGCTCACGTTGGGCGACCAGGTGGACGCAGACAACTATAACGCCAGGTGGGGAGAGCTCCTTCCCCGCGAGCTCCGGGGAGTAAAGCTCTCCTATGCCGGCGCCCAGGGCAAGGAAGAAGTAAGGACCATGCACCTCGAGTCCCCTTCCGCGGACGCGGACGTACATCCCATCCTTACTGTCTTCCAGGAACCGGGCCAGGGCGACCTGGGGCTGCCCGGCTTTCGTAAGTACTTCCTCCTCCAGCAGGAAGTTGACCCCAAAAGCAAGACCATTCTGCGGCTTACCGACGGGACGCCCATGATGGTCGAGTCAGATTACGGCAAGGGCAAGGTCATCCTTTTCGCGTCCAGCGCCGACCGGGAATGGAACGACTTCTGCATCCATCCTACTTACCTGCCCTTGTTTCACCAGACCGTGCAGTATTTGGCCGACTCCCTGGTTATGAAGGACGCCGGCGATATACGGGCCGGCTCGGTGGTGGACGTGCCAGTGCCTTCCGGCGTTACGGGAGCGCGGGTGCGGGGGCCGGACGGCGCCGCCTGGGAATCCGAGCTTATAAAAGAAAAAGGCTCGCGCCGCGTAAGGCTTTCGAAAACCGAAAAGCCGGGAGTATATTTCATATTTTTTAAGGGCCCGGAGATACCGGAAGATGAAAGAAGGCCTGCTTCCGCTGACAGGACGGTGGTAATCAACCCGGACCCGGCGGAGTCCGACCCCGCCAAAGCGACAGCCTCACAGATCGAGGTCTGGTCGGCAGCGGACCAGGTCACCATCGCGAACACCGAGGGGGCGGCAGAGAACGCGCAAAAGTCCAAGCTCATTAAGAGCGCTTATGCCATCCATCTCCTGTGGATACTGGGACTGCTATTCGTGGCGGAAAGGATACTGGTTAGAAGAGGTTGATCTATAAACAGTCGCCACATGATAACAGGAAAGGCAAGTAAAGATGTCAGACCAAAAAGACCGGGACCGGAAAGACGGCGTAAAGGACAGAAGGGAGTTCGGCAGGCTCTTGAGCGGGCTTGCGGCGTTGTCTCCTTTGTTGCTGTCCGGAAAGGCAACAGCCCGCTTCGGCTATTTCCGTCCGGAGATCGAGGTCCCGCCCGGCTTTTATTTTACCCAGCTCATGTACGGAGACGACATGTCCTGGAACCCCTACCCTTCGGCCGCGCGATACCTCATGAAGACGCTCCGGAGCCGCACCAGCATACCCGCTTCCACCGAGCGGGTGGACCTGCGGCCGGAAGACAAAAAGCTTTTCCATTACCCCTTCCTTTACTGGACCGGCACCAGGGAGTTCGAGCCACTGTCGGAAAAAGCGGTGGAAAGGCTTCGCATGTTCTTGAGCTACGGCGGGTTCCTGCTGGCGGACGACGCTTTGTGCAGTCCCGGCGTGGGCTTTGACAAGGCGTTTCAAAGGGAGGTCTCCCGCATCTTTCCCGGCGAGGGCCTGGACAAGCTTCCGGAAGACCACACCGTTTTTCAGTCATATTACATCCTCGACCGCGCGGCAGGGAGGACGGTAACGCGTCCCTACCTCACCGGCATTGACAGGGGGGACAGGACCGTGCTCATCTACTCGTCCAACGACCTGGGCGGAGCATGGGCCCGCGACCAGTCCGGAGGGGGGCTGAACCCGGTCAAGCCCGGCGGAGAGCTCCAGCGCGAGAAAGCCGTTCGACTGTCCGTAAACCTTATCATGTATGCTTTGTGCTTGAACTATAAGAAAGACCTCATTCACGTGCCTTTCATATCCAAGCGCAGGAAAGGCAAGTAGCGCTCCCATGTTTTCGCTGTTGCAAAAGTTCGGGATAGACACTTCCGGTTTCAATACCTGGAGTCTGCATTTTTCCGGTCTCGAGCACTGGCTCACCTATCTGGTTCTGGCGGGACTTGCCGTTGCCGGGCTCTTGTGGGTCCGTTCTTCCCTGGGCGATCTTACCGGCAGAGGAAGAAGGGTCTTTCTATTGCTCCTGCAGGTCGCAGCCGTACTTGCCTTGGCTTTCCTGCTTTTGCAACCGGCCATCCGGCTCGCCAAAACCGCGAAGCTCGCAGAGCGGGTGGTGGTGCTTATAGACACTTCCGAGAGCATGACCCTGCCGGCCGGGGAAAAACAGACCAGGAGAGAGTCCGCACTTCACTTTTTGCGCTCGGAAAAAGATTTCTTTCATGAGCTGGAAGAAGAGTTCTCGGTGAGCTGGCTCGGGTTTGACGAGGCCGTTGCAAGGTTTGACGGCCTGCCGGAAAAAGGACTGCCGGCCAAGGGACCTGCAACCGACATCCTCTCCGCGCTAGGCGAAGCGGCCCGATCAGAGGAAGGAACGCCGCTGGCGGGCGTGGCGCTTATCTCCGACGGCACCGATACTAAAAACGCCTCTATGCTTCGGGGCTCCCCGGAAAAGGTGAAGGGGCTCTTGCAGGATTTTCCCGCTCCCGTTAACACGGTGGCCGCGGGGGACACCTCGGTCATAAAGGACCTGGCGATCATGGACGTGGTCCACGATGATTACGGGTTCGTGCACAACCCGTTCGAGGTTTCGGTGAGCATCCGGGCACGCGGAGACCTCTCCCGCAAGGTCCCGGTCAGCGTCAAGCAGGGCGGCAGAGTTTTAACAAGCGAAACCATCGAGCTGGGCCCCGCCAACAGCGACGTAGAGGTCTCGCTTCGTTTCACTCCCCGCCAGGTGGGAGAGTTCATGTTTACCGTCGAGGTCCCCGAGGTCCCGGGCGAGGTTACCACGTCCAACAACACCTTCCGGTTCCCGCTCAAGGTGCTCCGCGACAAGACCAGGATCCTTTACATCGTAGGGAACCCGTCCTGGGACGAGCGGTTTTTGCGAGAGACATTGAAGAAGAACCCGTCGGTGGACCTGGTCAGCTTCTACATACTCCGCCAGCACTGGGACGACTACCAGGCCCGCCAGGAGGAAGTGTCCTTAATCCCCTTCCCTACCCACGAGCTTTTCACCAAGGAGCTTGACACCTTTGACATGGTCATCTGGCAGAACTTCCGGGGCCCTCCCTACATGTTTCATAATTATCCGACCTACATGTCCAACCTGAACCGGTTCGTGCGGGAAAGAGGAGGGGCCTTCCTGATGATAGGCGGTCCCCGAGGGTTCTTCGGGCAGGGAAGGCTCGACCCCAAACTGCGGGACATCCTGCCGGTCGAGCCTGTAAACAGCATTCCCAACTACACCGAGGACAAGTTCAAGGCGGCGCTTACGGAGGCGGGAATGCGTCATCCCATTATGGACGTGGGCGACAGCGGGGAAGAAGCGGCGGAGGTATGGCCGCGACTGCCCGCTCTGTCCGCTTTCAACCGGGTGCGGCGGGCGGTTCCGGGTGCGCTGGTCCTGGCCCGACACCCTTACGAAAAAGGCGCAAAAGAGAACGTGCCTCTCATCGCCGTAAGGGAGGTCGGCGCCGGCAGGGTAATGACTGTGATGACCGACTGTTCCTGGCAATGGAACCTCCTGGCCGCGGGAGAAGGAAAGTCCAACAAGCCCTATCAGCGCTTCTGGGAAAACTCGGTAAGATGGCTGCTGCAAGACCCGGCCATGAAGCTCCTCTCCTTGAACGCGGACAAGGGCAAGGTCGAGCCCGGCGAAGAGGTGAAGTTCGTACTCGAGGTCCTGGACGAAACCTACGAGCCGACTGACAAGGCGGACGTGTCCATCGAGGTGGTTAAAGAGCCGGAAGGAAGCGAGCTCCAGCTTCCGGAGCCGCAACACTTCGCCAAAGGCAAGTACCGCTTTACTGTCACTCCCGAAAAGGCCGGCGGATACCGGGTCCGCGCGCAGGCGTCCCTTCAGGAAAGGTCCCTGGGCCAGGACGACGAGATAATCGAGGTCGCAAAAAGAAGCGAGGAGTTTGAAGACGTGATGCCTCATCCCAAACTTCTCAAAGCCATCAGCGACACCACCGGCGGAGCGGCCGTCCAAACCTCGGGTTCGGCGGACGACTTCGTCTTCAACAGGCGGGACGTCGAGCAGGTCACGGGCATCAAGGACGTTCCGCTCTGGGACAACTGGCCGGTGTTCGTGCTTGTCTTCGGATTGTTGGTGGCGGGCTGGTACTTCCGGAGGAAATGGGGCCTGCGTTAAATGTGGATTACGAAGAGGACTCCGCGGCCTGCCGATACTTGTCCATGAGCTTCAAGGTGACCGGCCCGGGCCTGCCCGAGCCTACCTGAGTGTCGTTGACCTTGACCACCGGCACGATCTCCTGCACCGAATTGGTCATAAAGAGCTCATCCGCGGAAGCCGGCAGGAGGGGAGAGAAAAAATCCTCCCGTAGAGGTATGCCCTCCTCGCGGGCCAGCTCCAGCACCGTCTTGCGCGTGATACCCGGAAGGACCGGCCCTGTAAGCGGAGCGGTGAAGAGCTGTTCGTACTGCACCGCGAAGAGGTTTCCGGTCGAGGTGCAGGCCACGTTGCCCATGTGGTCGAGGATCAGGGCTTCGTCCGCTCCCTTCTTCTCCGCCTGGGTACGCGCCGAAAGATGCGGAAGCCGGTTTATGGTCTTGTGTTTATAGATGGGGTTGTCGTTCGTGAAATAAACGTCGGCGCCGGCAAGGCTGACAGGCGGCCGGTCCCGCTCGAGAAGAGCCGGCGGAAGCGGCTCCGCAGTGATAATAAGAGTGGACTCTTCGGAGTTGTAAAGTCCCATGCCGCCGGTGTGTCTGCCCCTGGTAACCGTAAGCCGCACGCGGGCGGAGTCGAGCTCGTTCTTTTTGAAGAGCTCGCCGATCATGGAATCAAGCTCGTGCGAAGCGGGCGGATTCAGGCTGAGCGCGTGGCACGCGTTCTCAAGCCTTTTCAGGTGGTCTTCATACCTGAACAGCTTCCGGCCATAAGACCGCATGGTCTCGAACACGCCGTCTCCCAGCAAAAACCCCCGGTCGTCTACCGGGAGGCAGGCTTTTTCTTTTTCAACCAGTTTGCCGTTCAAAACGATGTAAGACATCAGGAACTCCCGGTTCTGTTTTTAAAAGAGAAAGGCACCAATCAAGAAATCTCTTCGCCGTGCTCATCACGTGCGATCCCGCAAGCGGTGTCGTAAAGCCAGTTCACTATCCGGTCCGGCGGTACCGTCCCTTTTCGCTCTCCCTTGACGTATACCTGGATGCCCTTGTCGGTCCCCACACAGCCTAAGTCCGCGAGCCTGGCTTCGCCCGGTCCGTTCACCGCGCATCCCATGACCGCGACCGTCAAAGGGGAAGCAATTGCGGAGAGCTTCTTCTCGACTCTGTGGGAGACCTTGAGCACGTCCAGCCTTGCCCGCGCGCAGGTCGGGCAGGCCACCACCTCCACTCCTCTCCGACGAAGTCCCAGCGAGCGGAGGATGGCGTAAGCGGCGCGGACCTCCTCTACCGGGTCCGCGGCCAGGGACACCCGGATCGTGTCCCCGATCCCGTCGGCGAGCAGGATGGCAAGGCCCGCAGAAGACTTGACCAGGCCGCTCCAGGCGGTGCCGGCTTCCGTGATGCCGAGGTGAAGAGGGTAGTCGCGCTCCGCCCGCATTTTGCGATAGGCTTCCACCGTGCTCATAACATCAGCGGCCTTCAAGGACACCTTTACTAAAGAAAAGTCCGCGTTCTCCAGAAGCCGGATGTGCTCCATGGCGCTCTCTACCAGCGCGTCAGAAACCGAGCCGCGGTGCCGTTTGCGCACGTCGCGGGGAAGAGAACCTGCGTTTACCCCCACCCGGATGGGAACGCGCCTCTCACCCGCGGCCTTGATTACTTCATCAACCGCTTTGCGGCTCCGGATGTTGCCCGGATTAAGGCGCAGGCCGGCAACGCCCGCCTCCAGCGCCTCCAGCGCCAGGGTATGGTCAAAATGGATGTCAGCGACCACCGGCACGGGTGAACGGGAGACGATCCGATGCAGGGCCTCTGCCGACTCATGGTCGGGGACCCCAACCCGCACTATCTCGCAGCCGTGCTTGTAAAGACGCCGTATCTGCCGGAGGGTCTTGTTGCTGTCCCGCGTTGGGGTGTTGGTCATGGACTGCACCACGACCGGGTAAGAACCTCCCACCGGCACATCGCCGAGACGGACTACCCGAGTGCCCCTGTCTGTTTTCATATCGGACATAAAAAGAACTCCGTAAAGAAAGGATACCATGAACAAAAGAACTCATACACCCGGGTGTCAAAATCGCGATAAGGACTGATTAGCAAGACAGGTCCGAGGGGAACAATAAATATGGCGCGAGCGGCAAAAGCCACTGCTTCCGCCGCTCGCACTTATGCGTCATTTCCCGCTTAACTCAGCGGTGTCTCTTGTGATGAGAGCCCGAGCTTTTGCCGCCCGAGCTTCGGGAACTCTTCGAGCTTCGGTGCGATGAGCTGTGCGAACTCTTCCGGGAGGGAGCCGAGTAGGAGCGGGAGCCGGAGGAAGATTTGCTTTTTTTCCCGGAAGAAAAGATATGGCTTGACGAAGAGCCTTTCTCTGGTTGGGACCGCTTGTTAATCGTTCCCTTACCGCGGGAAGAGCCGTGCCTGGAAGGCGAGCCGGGCGATATGTCCCTTCTGCCGGAGCTGTTGCCGCGCTTGTTAAGGCTCCTGCCGCCATCATGATGTCCGGGGGAAGTACCGGGCGCTCGTCCCTTATTAACGCGGGGTCTGTCCGCGCCGTAGTTGATGCTTTTGTCCGGTCTCGAGCGGGAAGCGGAGTTGCCTCCCCGCGCACGTGATCCCTTGTTTCCCGGCCGGTCGGCGTCTCTCGCGGCCTTGGAGTGCACGGAGCTTCTTCCTCTTGTTTTATCGCTGGAATGCCCGTAATGCCTTCCGTTTGCCTTGCCCGGACCGGCGCGGTTTCCGGCGCGGGGCGTGCTCGGCCTGGAGGTGCTGCGCCCGGCGCTTCTGTCGGAATCTCGGCGGGGGTTGTGGCCCCGTACGGTAGTGTCTCTTGATGCGGAGGGGTGCGTTCTGCTTCCGGTACGGTTCCCGTAATGGACACGTGCTGTTTTTTCCCGGGATGAGTGCCTTTTATGGGCATACACCGCCCGGGAGGAGGGTGCTCTCCCTTTGTGGATGTAACCGTTAGTGCGTGGTGTATGATGATGTCGCACTGATATGGAATGATGCCGGGCGTGATGGGGATGATGTATCACCCTGACGGACCGATGGGAGACGCTGTTCCACGGCCTTACGTAACGGTGGTAATTGCAGGAGCTGAAGTGGCGGTGGTGGATCACGGTTACCCCGCGGTGCCGGACATACCGGCGGGCCGTGGAAGGTCCCCAAGTGTGTACCACTGACACGCTCACGCCGTAGGGGATGGGGTGCCAGGCGATATAGTCGGGTCCTTCCACCCAGAAGACCAGGGAAGGATACCACCGGCCCCGCACGTGCATAGGCGCCCATACCCAGTTATTGTTCACCACAACCCAGCGGCCGTGATGGTAGGGGTACCATCCCCACGGCTCATAGCTTATCCAGGTCCAGCCCCAGCCGGAGCGGTACATCCACCTTCCTTCGCGGTAGGGGGCCCAGCTTGCGCTGACCGAGGGACGCCACACCCAGCCGTAGCCGGGGGTGTTCACCCAGGTGCCGTGCACGCTCATCTGGTGAACCACCGGGTCGGGCATGTATGCCACCGTGGTGGTGGGAGGCCCGCCGCCGCGGCCCAGCTCCCGGCTTCTCTCCCGGCTGTAGCGGTCCAGGCCGCGGGAGGAATCAGCGCGGGTAAGCTTCAGGATGTGTCCCTCCGGGTCGGCGCGCAGGGTTTGGCCTTGGTTCACCCGGACCCTGCCTTCGGGGCCGGTTACGTACGCCTTGCCCTCTTTGACCACCACCCGGGAGTTGCCGTCCTCGTCAACCGCGAGCCTCGCCCGGGAGCCAGGAGGCAAAGACATGGTCTGGCCGGGAAGATCCACCAAGAACTCGCCCCTGCCGCTGTTACTCAGGAGCGCACGGCCCCGGGTCTGGATTAAACGCACCCGGCCGTCTTCGAGCTCGGCAAACTCCAGCCCGGTCTTGCCGCCAAGTCTCACCCAGCTTCCGTCGTCAAAGTAGACCTCGGAATGGCCGCCCGGCTTCTGCCAGAGCATGTCGCCGCGACCAAGCGGAGTGTTTACCGTGGCCTCGAACCAGTCCGTGTCCTGTTGCTTGACAAGAAGCGAGCCCGAACCACCCTCGATGTCGCTCACCCAGGGCACCGGCCCCTTGACCCCGTCCTCGGCCCGGGCCGACCAGGCAAGGAAAAGACCCGCCACCAACGCCAGAACCATAAAGATTTGCTTTTTCATTTTATTCACCGCCTTGTTTGGAGAAGGCCTGCATCTCGGATTTCCTTTTTGCCTCTAAAACCATGCTGGTAAAGTAGACAGCAAGGGGGATGCCAAGAAGAAAGCCTGCTTCCCCGCATTTCCCTTCCGCAAAAGCGATTTAAAAACATGTAGTTGCAGGCAGGGTCCTCGCCGGGGCCCGTGAGAAGCAAAAGCGCCGCCTTTATACATGTCGCTTTCCGGCAATCTATTGTTGCGCTTTTTATCGAGATTTTTTAAATGCCGAGCTTAGGTCCGGTGTCCACGTTGTCTATCTCTATGATCTCCCAGTCTCCGGTGCCGGTTTTCCTGAAGGTAATTTTCGGATGTTCGGGTTTGTCTTCGGACCCCAAGGGAAAGAATATCTTTCCTTTTCTGGTTGCCTGTGCAGTGAGCGCGAGGTTTACGGTGGCCTTTTCTCCGCTTACGAACACGTCCAGGTCCTTTATCTCGACCTTCAGCTCGTCGAGCTCTCCCATCCTGCTCTGGAGCATCCGTCTGAGGTAGAACTTATTGAGTCCGGAGTCGTCCGAGTAGTCGTCGCTTACGTACTCCATCATGCCGTCGGTGTTTTTGGCTTCGGCGTGTTTCTCGATCTTGGAGATGATCTCCCGGATTCTCTTTTCATCGTCTTGATAGATACGGCGGTGGTAGACAAAAGCAAGTACCAGGGCGGCGGACACCACCAGGACTAGCGTTGCTTTTTTCATTCTTGCAGTTCCACGTTCCAGTAGGATGCGTCAATGAAGTTGAGGAAGGGGACCCACTCGCTGTAATGTACCCCGTTCAGCTTGAAGGTCATGTGTGGGGTCCAGCGGGGCCGGCGCGGCTTTCGGATGAGCTTCATTTTCGCTTCCTGAGGGGTCCGGCCTCCCTTTTTGCGGTTGCATTCCAGGCAGGAGCAGACCACGTTTTCCCAGGTGGAGGTCCCTCCCCGGGACCGTGGATTCACGTGATCAATATTGAGCTCTTTTCTGGGCAGGGTGAGTCCGCAGTACTGGCAGGTGTTTTTATCGCGCAGGAATATGTTCATCCTGGAGAACCGCACGTTTCTTTTGGGGATACGGTCATAGGAGAGCAGCAGAATAACCCGGGGTACGAGTATGGTCCCGTGAATAAGTCCGAGGGAATCCTGTCCCTCCTGTGGTCGAAGCTGGCTCCAGTCATCGAAGTTAAAAAGCTCGTATTCCTGGTTCACAGCCTTGGCCGCGCCCTGGTAGAGGAGTACGACCGCCCGTTTAACCGTTGTGATGTTAATAGGCATAAACGAGCGGTTAAGTACGAGTACACCCGTGCCTAACATGGTTATACCCTTGTCAAACTCTTGATGATTATGGTCTTGTTTGTTCCTCCGGTCCGGCGGCACTTTCTACGGTGGCGCCGCCTTCCATTTCCATTTTATCAATCTCTGTTTTTTTCTGAAGCTCTTTTTGCCTTTGCTTTAGTTCTTCGAGCTTTTTCTGGTACTCCTTTACGCAGTCGGTCCTGTCGAGCTTCTTGCAAAGTCTGATCCTCTGGCCGACGAAATCAGGGTGGGAACCCGCGATATCCATAGCGCTCTGGTTATAGATATAGGCCTCCTCCAGGTTGCCCCGCTTCTCCTCGATGGCGGCGAGGTGGTAGTAAGCCTTCATCATCCACTTGAACTGCGAGGTGTCCGGATTGGGGTTTTTGGTCACTGTCTTTTTCAACATCTTCTCCGCTTTGTCGAGCTCGCCCTGGTGAAGGTACACTATTCCCAGCGCGCAGAATCCTCCCAGGTCTCCCGGCACCACGGACTGGTAAGTCTTGTAATTTTTTTCGGCCTGATTATACCGACTTTGCATGTCCTTTTGCAACTCTTTTTTGGCATTGCCGCCGGAGTCGCCGGCCTGCTGGAGCCTGGTGTTGATGCGGTCGGCAATCATCTGGTGGGCGCTGGCCAGGTTGAAGTAAACCTTTCCCAGGTCCGGGTTCAGCTTCTTTGCCTCTTCGAGCAGCTTGATGGCCTGGAGAGGGTCCTTGGTAAGATAGATGGACCCTTTGACGTAGAGGTTCTCCGCGGAGCGGGGGTTTATCTCCAGTGCCCGGTCAATCATGTCCAGGGCGTACTCGGTCTCCACCTTGCCCGTCTTGGGGTTCCGGTGATGCCGGTAGATGTCCGCGGCCGCCCGGTACCCCATGTCCAGGTCGGGCGCCAGCCGGGTGGCCCGCTGGGCCCGGTGCATGGCGTTCTCGAACGCGTCCTGGTTCATGTTGAAGCCCTGCCACATGGAAAGGGTCTCCGCCCACGCCGCCAGGGCCTCCGGGTAATCGCTGTTGTTATCCAGCGCCTCTTCAAAGTAACTGAGCGCCTGCGGGTAGCTGTTGGGGTCACAGGTCAAAAACAGCCTCCGGCCTTCCTCATAACGCTCCACCGCCCGTTTCTTGGCCGGGTCTTGGAAAGACTCCGAAGAATCTTTATCGTCGCAGGCGCCAACAGAAAATATGATGGCGGCCATCAAAAAGACCGAGGCCATCCTTTTTACAGCACGTCCGCCCAAGTCATGCTCCTTTTTATTATTCATCTGCCACTAGCTTATAAGTTTATCATCCCCGTTACAAAACTTCAAGAATGAAAAACCAAAAAACTAAAAGGACTGAAAACACCTCAGACGGGCAAGATAAAACAAGAAAGGCAATATGTTTTATTAGCGGAACTGCCTGTTTAAGGTCGGCTTAGATAGTCCCTGTTGCGAAACAAAGGAGGTTTTGCTGACTTGCGGTGTTACCTCGGAACGCGAGAGCAAGCAGCCGCACTCCTGTGATGGCGGTTGTCAAGTCTCTGTGAACTTCCCGCCAAAATTCTTGTTTGATACCCGATTTGCTTTTTACCACATAAAGATGAGACCTGTAAGTGGTAAGTCTCAAATATCACAACATCGGCCTCAGGGTGGTCCATCAAGCTATCGCCTGGAGGCGATATAAACTTGACCGCCTTAGGGGCTTTTACATATTTTCCTGCCAGATGGCCTTAGGATTGTATGACTTGTCCAGCCACCCTACCCTTCGGAACCAGTCTATCGTGTCCCGCATTCCCTCCCGCACATCGGGGTAGCGGTAGGAAAAACCGGTTTCTTTGGATTTTTTGTTTGATATCCAATAGCTTGACGACATGTAAGTGGCTGAACCGACCTCGAACACCCTGACCCGCGGGACACCGTACTTCTGTTCCAGTTTGAGCCAGAACGCGGCGGCCCATATCATGAAAGGCCGCAACCAGGTCTGCCTGATGATGGGTATCGAGCCCATCCTGCGGCCCACGAGAAGGGCAAGGTACCTCATGAAATCATCATAGGAAATCACACTGTCGTCCACTATATTGTAGTCCTCGCCCACCGTGAAGTCCTTGTCCGCGATGAAAGCCGCAAAACGGACCATGTCCTCGACATGGACCGACGTGGTGATGTAGTTTTTCGCGTCGCTGGGTATAAAGGGTACAAGGCCCTTGTTGATTGTCAGCACTATTCCCCCGTGACCGTAATCGCTTCCCGGACCGTAAAGCGGAGCCGGCCGGACCACAGTAAGCGGCAAGCCTTTTTCTCGATGATACTTCCAGGCGATCTGCTCCTGCTTCCATTTGGTCACCGAATAATCATTAACCAGGTGAGTGCCGGTGGGCTCATCCTGCTCAAAAGGGGTGTTCTTGGGAGAGGATGAATAATCCTCGACAAAGGGGATGTTACACTTTCCGGTTTTTGCCGTATAAGGTTTACCGAAAACGCCGCACGTGCTCCAGTGGATGAAACGCTTCAGGCTCTTACACTCCATAACAAACTCCATCAGGTTATAGAAACCGTCAATATTGACCTTTCTGAGAATGTCCATGGGCGCGGAGTAATCATAAAGCGAGGCTGTATGAAATATATGAGTAACAGGCTGCTCGAAAAGCTTTTGCAGGCTTTCCCGGTCAGTAAGGTCCGAAGGTATGACCTGACAGTTCGGGTTTGAGAAATCTATGCCGAGGTTATCGAATATCATCTTGTTCTTCGGGTGATCGAAAGCCCTCCCAAGATCAGTAGCAATGACCTTCTCTCCCTCGTCCAGTAATCTCTGCACCAGATGCAAACCCGTAAATCCGCAAGCGCCTGTTACCAAGTTCAACCTCTCTGTTCCCATCTCTCTCTAATGCCTCCCTTTGACTGTGATTATGCGGCGTGCGTCTCTAACCAATAACCCAAAGCCGCAAAACCTATTTTGACGTATCCTCTCGACCCTCCAAAACCACCCATCCTCTTATTCCCCCGGACGGCTGACGGGTCAAAACCATAAACATTGTCACGCCTGTCAAGAAGAGGTTAAATCATAACATCTCGCAAGCCCCGTGTAAAGTCTCAAAACATTCGGTCCCGCCGCCTGAAGTATCTCTTTCCGGTGCTTTTTTGATTGCTTCTTCAGACTGTGATAGTGTTTACTTGACTTGATTTTATGGGGGGCCGCTGGAACCATTTTTTTGCAAGCAGCTCTCTCCGTAATAACGGGAAAGACCTTGTTGCCCCGGCGGCACCAAGCCGGAGGCGGGGAAGAATGGAAGAAGAGAAGAAACGGGTAAAGCTGTCCGGCCCGAGCAGGCGGATGATGGAAAGCCTTGCGGAAACCATTATCCCTCACGAAGCTCCGGACCGGCCGGGGGCCGCGGACATAGGTCTTGTAGACCTGCTTCTTAACTGGCTCAGCACTTTTCCCGGAGGCAAGACCGGCTTTGTGCTCTACTGCTGGCTGTGGGAGTTCTCCCCTTTTCTGTCTTTCAAGTTCTCGCGGCTTTCCCGCCTTCCGCTGGAGAAAAGGGTCAAGCTCCTGGAGAAACGGGAACGGTCCCGGCTTTACACCCTGCGGATGTCCTTTGTTCTGCTGAAGGGACTCTTCATGGGCGGCTTTTATAATCAGCCCCGGGTGTGGAAGCATATCGGGTATGACGAAGGCTGTATCTCAGACCCTCCCAACCCCATTGAAGAGGGGTAAGCGGCTTATCCAAAAAAGGCACCGGCATGATTTACGAAGCGACCGACTTTGAAAAAGACGTGGAGCTTTCCGCTGACGTAGTGGTGGTGGGCTCGGGCGCCGGCGGCGCTGTAATGGCCAAGGAGCTGCAGGAGAAGGGCCACTCCGTGGTCCTGCTGGAAGAGGGAGGCCATTACCGCACCTCGGACTTTTCCCGCGACCCCTTGGAAGCGTTCTTGAAGCTCTACCGCGACAAGGGCATGACCTCGGCGCTCGGCAGGCCCGCGGTGCCCTTCCCCATCGGCAGGTGCCTGGGCGGGACCACCACCGTCAACTCCGGGACCTGCTTCAGGACGCCCCCCTCCATACTGCACAAGTGGCAGTTGGAATGGAACCTGCCCGACATCTCCCTCGAGACCATGTCCCCCTACTTCGACCGGATCGAGGACTTCTACTCGGTCCGCGAGGTCCACTCCGGCAACATGGGCAAGAACGGAGAGATATTCCTGCGGGGCGCCCGCGAGCTCAACTACTCGGCCGGACCCTTGAAAAGGAACATGGACGAGAACTGCGTGGGCTGCGGAGTGTGTACCCTGGGCTGTCCCACCGGCGGCAAGAAGCCAACCCTTTTGAACTACATCCCGGCGGCCTCGGACATGGGATGCCGGGTCTACTGCGACTTCCGGGCCGAGGACATCCTCACGCGACACGGCGAAGCCACCGGCATCAAAGGCTCCATCCTGGACCGGAAGTCGGGCAGGCGCAAGCACGGCTTTACTGTAAAGGCCAAGCTCACCGTGCTGTCCGCGGGCGCCATTCACACTCCCATGCTTTTGCAGAGAAACCGGCTGGCCGGCTCGAGCGGAGAGCTGGGCCGTAACCTTCGGCTCCATCCCGCCACCCGGGTGTACGCGCTCATGGACGAGCGGGTGGACGGCTGGAAAGGGGTTCCCCAGGGAGTGTACGTGGACGAGTTCTGGAAGGAAGGGATAATGCTCGAGGGCATCTTTGTAGGGCCTCTGCTCTCTGCGCCCGTCATGCCCTACTTCGCCGAGAAGAACAAGGAGCTGATGTGGAACTACCCCTACATGGCCGCGTTCGGGGCCATGGTCCACGACGAGACCAGGGGAAGGGTAAGACCGGCGCCGCTCCGGAAGCCCCTTATAACCTATCACCTCATTAAAGAGGACCTCAAGAAGGCGGTCCGGTCCATCGGCTACACCGCCGAGATATTCTTTGCCGCGGGCGCCAAAAGTGTCTACCCTGCCATTCCCTGGCTGCCGGAAATGCGGGACAGAAAGCAGATAGGGGACATCCTGACCGGAGCGGTCAAGACCTCGGACCTCGAGATGATGGCCTTCCATCCCATGGGCACCTGCCGGATGGGGACCTCTGCCGAAAAGTCCGTGACTGACCCTTACGGCGAGACCTTTGACGTCAAGAACCTGTTCGTGGCCGACGCAAGCCTCTTCCCCTCCTGCCTGGGAGTGAACCCCATGGAGTCCATCATGGGCTTCGCCAACCGCAACGCAGACTACATTCACCAGAGCAAGCTGTAGTTGGTGCCCGTTCAAAATTCCGTTTGTGGAGTGCGAAAGCAAGCTTCAAGCTTTCATAAGTTACGGCTTGCCGGAAAGAACAACGCCCGGCGGGAGCCCGGGCGGAAGTAGTGACTAAAAAGGGGGAGCGGAGGATTAATCTCCGCCCCCCTTTGGTTTTTGGTTGGGTGGGCTCAGCCCACTGCCGGAGCGCTGGTCCCGCCGGTGCCGGGGATGGAGGTCCCGGTGGCGGTGGAAAAGGTGATGTTTACCAGCGGCTCGTTTTTCTTAAGCTCGGGTTTCGTGTATTTCTTTTTCTCTTTCATATATGAGTTCTCCTTTCCGGGTCTTTATCATCCTTCACAAGGTTGCGGACTGCCGCGGGAGAGGGATTTCCCCCTCCCGCGGTAACGGTTTACTGAACACACAGATGCACGTTCCAGGCCTGGTAGTAGCCGTCCTTGGAGTTACCGAAGCCGGCATGGGTAATGCTTGGATTGGGCTGCTCGAGCCCATTTCCGACGATATAATCACTGGAGGCCTTATCTGCTGAGCATCCCTGGGTGGAGCCGTCCATGGGCCAGCAGTACTGGTTCCAGTCGTTGCCTTGCAGGTATCCGCTATTCGTCAAGTCAGTGGTATTGGTGTAATTCAGCTCTGGCTGGGAGTTCGAGGAGTTCATGTTGGAACGGAACCAGGTGCCCTCGCCCGCGGCGTCTTTGACCTTGAAGTAATACATGGCGATGGGCATGTCCGGCTCAGGGTCCACGCCCCCCTGTTTGACCGCGGTGTCGGAGTAGTAAATAATATTTGGATCATAAACGTGATCGGGGGTCATGTTAATATAAGCGATCCCGGTATGCCCGGCCTGGTAGGGGATATTCCCGCCATAGAAGTCAGATACATAATCTCCGTAAACAGTGTAATATTTTTCACCACCGGGCAGCCACTGGAATTTTTGATTTGGCAGAGTCCCATAGGTCATTATGTAGCCTGCGCTATCATTGAAAGTGGTGACAGGACCGGGCTCTTCGAATGCTTTATAGGTCTCAAGGCCTGCACCGCAGTTACCAAAGGTGCAGATTTCCAATGCGCCTTCGGTAACCTCTATACCGCCCTCCTTTTTGTTCTTGGTATAGCCGGTTGAGGTAACCCGTTCCACCGCGTTGGTATTATAAGTGATCGCGATGGCGAACTTCCGGTAGTACTCGTAGTCGGTGAAATCGGACTTGTCACCCACTGTCCGGGACTCGATCCGGTCCGGGTACTCCATCGCCACGTTCACCCCGAAGTACTTGTCGTTGGAATCTACTCCTGAACCCGCAAGCGCGACGCCGCTGTCCGCGGAGTTGCCCGCTCCGCCGGCGTTCCAGCCGGCTATGACGTTGGACCGCTTATAGGAGCCCAGACGGTACCATTCTTTATTGGTGGCGGTCATGGTGTCTCCCAGATCGGTCAGCATGAGGTACATGGTGGTCCGGTCCGTGAATTCGTAGCGGGTGTCGTTGTGGGGGTTGTCCGGCCACCACTCGGTGTCCACCTGGACATAGAAGGTGTAGTTTTCGCCGGAATGAGGCCCGAAGTCCCAGGCCACTGACTGGGC
>JAWOBU010000258.1:0-7443 GCA_046484135.1 bacterium | reverse complement strand
CGGAGACTCCATGTTCCAGGCAATCTCATCCAACGACATCGTCCGGTAGATATCGTCAAGTTCCATAAAATCTTCTCCTCCAAGTGCCGGCACCGGCTCATGGAATATGTTGAATGTTTAGCATTATAGCACAACTACAAAAACTATTGAAAGAATATGAATTATTTCGGCAGGAGGCTTTTGCAGAGCTCGCCGTTCCGGTGGGGGGAGCGAACTCCAGCTCGTCATAATCACCCCCCCTGCCCGTGCCGAGCACGGCAGACACGCACGCAGGCACGCTGGCAGGCTGGGCAAGGAGGTCTTTCCCGCCAAACCTCCTCCTTTTTGCAAAAAGTCTCTTCCCTGTAAGCTATATAGCGGCCTGACAAAAGAGGCACAACTACGCTAACTATCTAATTGTTATTCCAGTTCATATCTAGGCGAGTCTCTTTTTCTGGTTCAAAGTTGTCCCGGCCGCGAGAAAGAATTAATTGCTTGATAGTGCAGGTAATGTAAACCAACTCGCATTCAGACTGAAAGTCGGCTAGTTTTTTATTGATCCAATCTTTTTTCCTCGGATCGAAGAGCATGTGTTCATCATCCTGTTCTTTATTGATGAACAAGCAAGCAGAGGTCTTGATGAGATGGTCGTAATAACGAAAGGGATTTTCACAAATCAGTTTTTTAATGGAAGGATGGAATAATTTATAATAGTCTATGTCCCAAACTTTGTATTGCTCATCATTCACGGGTTGATCCGGAAGGATTAGCAGCCAGACGAAATATCTGGGGACCTCCTTGCCCAAGGTGAAATAATTTACTATGGTTCCATAATAATACCATAATTTATTGTCAATGTCTTCATGTTTCATTCCTTCATGGTCCCAGAACGTGCATAATTGCGCACGGTCGAGTGACTCCAATTCCAAAAAGAAGATCGCCTCGCCCCCGTCTCCAAGCACGAAATCAACGCGCTGATGATCTCCAAGATCATATATTTTTTTATCGGGCATGCGATTGACGACCTCTTTTTCGCAACGAAGCTGAAGCGAATCGGCCAAGTCATGGACGATCGGCGAAAAACTACTCGTGAACCTTTTCCCCTCCAAATATTCCGGTAAAAACAGCCGGCCTCCATCCAACAGGCTGGAGTTGCTTTCCATGCTTTCCTTCAGTTTGGTGAAAAAATTCTCGATCACTATATCTTCCTTTCCGTAAAAGTCGTCAGTTTTCGCCATTTTCTTCTGATAGTTTTGTCGCTCGGTAAATGACCGAAAAAACGCCAGGGCGTTGGTAAGGGATCGCGATAAAGAGACTCGGTTTTTCGGAGGACCGCCGCAAAGTCGGGGACAACATGGATTCCCCCGGGCAGATCGTGGCCTTGAACCGCGGCCCGGACCAAAGGCGCGATGAGCCGGACCGAAGGGATCAAGTAGCGAGGGTGAGGCGGCACTCGAAACAGGGTCCACTCATCAATCAGGCCGCGCTCCGCGACTGCCGCGGCCAGCGCCAAAAAATATCCCCGCGGATTGACCAGCGCCATGACCTTTTCAAACCCCAGAGATTCAACTCTCTCCACCCCCGGGATCAGCGCCCGGCTCAACTCTTCAAGATATGTCCATTTGCCCGAAACGCTCGGTCTGAACCAGCGCCAGGATGGAGCGCCCCAATCTTCCCCCTCCGGGTTTATTACCCTATCCATCTCTGTCTCGAACACAATGGCGCCTCGCGCATCTTCGGGTTGAGTCTCAAGGGTCGAGCTATCCACCGCCGCCAGGACCACCTCACCCTTGGTGCGCAAATCCCGAAGCTTCTGGTCGGCTTCACGCCAGGTATTCCAGTTTTTGTTGGTGTAAGACTCGGCACGAAAATAATTTCCCACACAGGCCGCGGCGTTGCAGGGCAGGAGAAACAAGACTCTCGCCTGATGAAAATCGCGCAATTGAATCCAGGAATCTTTTTGCATCTTTTATGCCCTCGCAAAAAGTCCGATTGAAGCCCCAAGGGGCGAAATAATAATACAACCCAGGACGCTCTAACTCCGGAAAGCGTGTCCTGCCTTGACGCTTTATCTTTCCACTGCCGCAGTCACCTTCTTCAAGAACTCCTGGTGGTCCCAGGCCCCGAGGTGGTCGGGAGTAAACCCCAGCCTCACCACCACCAGCTCATGGGAAGGCAAAACGGTCACGTACTGGCCGTCGTGCCCCCGGGCGGAGTACACATCAGGCTCCAGCTCCGGCATCCAGCGGTCCTTCGGGTTTCCGGCGGCGCCGGTGTTAAGCCAGAACTGCGCTCCGTACCTCCCTTCCGACGGCCGCGTAACAGTAGTGCTGTAGCTTACCCATCCCTCCGGAAGTATGCGCTCTCCTTCCCACACTCCGTCCTGGAGATAAAGCAGTCCGAACCTGGCCCAGTCCCGCGCAGTGGCGTACATGTTGGAGGACCCCACAAAAGTGCCGGAAGGGTCCGGCTCCATCACTGCGGAGCTCATTCCCAGCTTGTCGAAAAGCTCTTCGCGTGGGAAGGCAAAGTAGTCCTCGTACCCGCCGCCCGTGGTATGCCTTACTATCCTGGAGAGGATGTTGGTCGTGCCGCTGGAGTACGACCACACTTCGCCCGGCTTTGCGACCAGCGGTTTCTGTGCGGCAAAATGCGCCATGTCGCGCTTTGTGAACAGCATGAGGTTGCAGTCCGAGGTTATGTTTTCCTCGTACTCCTCAATAAATTCCAGCCCGCTTTTCATGCGCAGGAGATGGTCCAGGGTGATCTCCGAACGCGGGTCTTCCGGTCCGCTCCATTCCGGCACGGGCGCGGGCGCGTTTATCTCCAGCTTGCCTTTTTTTACCAGTATGCCGATGAGCGCGTTGGTCACCGACTTGGTCATGGACCAGCCGAGAAGGGGCGTGTCTTTTGAAAACCCCTCAGCGTAGCGCTCCGCTACTATCTTCCCTTTGTGCACAACCACCACCGCTCTTGTTCTGACCGGCCGGTCTTGCGCGGGGTCGGCGAAAGCGAAGTCCAGGGCCTCAGCGAGCTTTCCCCCGTCCAGCCCCGGCGGGAGCTCTTCGAGATCAACCTTGCTTCCTCCCGGCCAGGCCAGGTGCTTTGGAGGAGCGGACGCGGGAGGAGGCGCGGCCCCCGCCTGCTCCGCAAGCTCCTCATCGCTTACATCCACCACCACCGTGCACCCCAGGCCGTCCCGATACACCGCCCTGCTCTGGAACAGGCCGAACACCGAGGCCCTGGCCTCCTCCTTCTGCCGGTCCACGCTCACGCTGATGGGGTAGTCCCTGGTGGCCAGGAGGTCCACCTTTTCCACCTCGCCCGGGGCCCGGCCGGCCACGAACACGCTGGAGCACATGATCTTCGCGCTGTAGCCGGTGCCCACCCGGGCCATATCCGAGGCAAGTACGCCGGCAAGGACCGCCACACCGGCGGCAAGCAGCATAAAGACTGAAAGGGCAATTAATGCTGCCCGCTTTCTTCCGCGAATGGTTTTCTTCATGATATTCTCCTCGGAGAACAAGGTGGTCAGCTTTATTATAAATTTTAGCCGCACGTGAGAGGGCAAAACAAGCCTCTTCTTCACCCTTCTCCTTACTTTCTTGAGCATTCTCTACCAAAACCGAATGCATAAGTCAATCGGGAGTGTATTCCGGGCCGGGGATCAGGGAGTGTTTAAAAGCTGGTTTTTCTTGCATAACGGGGGCACGGCGGGGTATGATATGATGCACGAAAGCTTAAAGGGAGAGTGAAGATGAAACGGACCGCCATGATTGCGGGTCTGGCAGTGGCGCTGGTTTTTGTAAACGTCTCCTCCGCGACTTTACGGTCCATGCGTGTCGGCGAGTTTGCGCAGAAGGTGGCCCACAAGTACTCGTTGGGTGAGGCCGGGCTCGAGTCCGCGGTGTCGGATTTCGCGGTTTGCGGGGGGAGCCTTTACGCGGGCACGGAAGACGGCATTTACAGGCGCGGCGGCGAAGAATGGTCGCGTGTTGCCGGAAGCGAAGAGCTGGGTGAAGTTACTTTTCTGGCATGCCGTTCCGAGGACCTCCTCACCGGCTCGGAGCAAGGTCTTTATAAATATCCGCTCCACTCGGGACGGGCTCCTGCAAAGCTCCTGGATGAAGAAGATATTATCGCGGTAATTTCCGGCCGCCATGAAGACCGGTCCGGCCACCTGGTTCTCACGGCTGAAAAACAAATCTTTCTGGAAAGCCTGGAGGCGCCGGTTTCCGCGGTCCTGGTGCGCTCCGGCGATTACTCCGGTTATAGAGACTGCGTTAAAGTCGAGTCCGAAGGATACTGCGCCACCTCCGCCGGCCTGGCCTCATGTCCGGGATGCGACAGTGCCCCCGCAGATATCACGGAGCAAAACCCCCTTCCTTACGATGACCTGCTTGCCATTGACCTTGACTCGAAAGGCAGGCTGCTGGCGGGGACCTCCAAGGGAGCGGCCCTGGAAGCACCTAACGACTGGCATTACTTCCAGGGCAGGCAGTACTTACCTCACGACCGGGTCAATGCGGTCGCTTTCGGGCCGGAAGGGTCGTTGTGGCTCGGCACTCCTCGAGGAGTAAGCCGGATCGAGTTCCGGCGCATGACTTTGGAAGACAAGGCCCGGCACATGGAAGAGGCCACCCGCAAGCGGCACGTCCGGCACGGGCTGGTCTCCGACTCGAGGCTTGAAAAGCCCGGCGACCTGTCCACCAACCGGACCGCGACCTCGGACAACGACGGGCTCTGGACCGCCATGTACATTGCCGCGGAATGCTACCGCTACGGGGCCAGCGGCGACGAAAAGGGCAGGGAGAACGCCCGCGAGTCCCTCGAGGCCCTCATGTTCCTGGAGACCGTGAACGGCATACCCGGCTTTGTGTCCCGGTCCTTTGCCCGGCCGGACGAGCAGCACGGATCGGGAGAGTGGCACATGGGCCCGGACGGCAAGTGGCGCTGGAAGGGCGACACCAGCTCGGACGAGATAGTGGGCCACTACTACGCCTACTCGATTTATTACGACATCTGCGCGGACGAGAAAGAGAAGGAGGAAATCCGTAAAAAGGTCCGGCTCATCACCGACTATATTATTGATAACGACTTCTACCTTATAGACGTGGACGGCGAGCCCACCACCTGGGGCAGGTGGAACTTCAAGGGGATGCGAAGGCTGCGCTTCTGGGACCGGGGCCTCAACTCCCTGGAGATACTCTCCCACCTGAAGACCGCTTACCACATCACCGGAGACCCGAAGTACCAAAAGGTCTACCTCGACCTGGCCCTTGAACACGACTATGCAGAGTTTACCGTCAAGCAGTTGATCAACATCCCCATGTTCAGGAACCACTCCGCGCATGAACTCGCCTTCCTCTCTTACTATCCTCTCCTCAAGTACGAGGACGACCCGCGACTTATGAAACACTATAAAAAGAGCCTCGAACGCTCCTGGCAGCTCGAGCGGCCCGAGAAGTGCCCGCTATGGAACTTCATCTACGGCGCGGTCATGCCGGGGGCAAAAGAGTTCGACCTGCCCGAGAGCGTCTGGACCCTTAAGCGGATATCACTCGACCTGGTCAGGTGGGACCACATGAACTCACACCGCAACGACATCGAAATACGGCTCTACCCCGACCGGTTCGGCAGAAAGCAGTCCCGGGCGCCCCTGCCGCCGGACGAGCGTTCGGTCATGAAATGGAACGGAAGCCCCTATGTCCTGGACAGCGGCCAGGGCGGCATCGCAGGAGGCAGGGGAGGACGGGTGGAAGAAGCCGGGACCTTCTGGCTGTTGCCCTACTGGATGGGAAGGTACTACGGGTTTATCGTGGAGGAGTGAACAGGCCTGCATTGGTGTAAAATTATTGGTGCAAATAAGCGCGACGAACTCCTGTTGGATAAATTCATGCTCGCCTCACACATTCGTCCCAAACAAATCTTTGTTTCACGCAAAGTCACAAAGTCGCAAAGGTAAAACGAAGAGATTCGAGCCGTTGTGATTTTTTTATGGAAAGCATCTTCCAGCCCGGTTGTGCGCGGACCTCAATCACTAAAAACCCCGACTTCGCCGGAGTATTAAGGCTGTTTTGCCTTCAGCTCTTCAAATTCAAAAGAGATTCTCGATTCTCTGCGTCTCGGCGTGATGAAATTCCTCGAATTCGTTTTATATTTTGGAGCACTGTCCTCGCATCGTTACTTTCGCAGAGATCAAAAAGCGGTCCGGACATTACTGCCAGTGCAGGGCGTCGGTGAAAAAGCTAAGCCGGAGCTCCAGCTCTCCCCATTGCTTCTCGACTTTCTTGTGGTTCTCCAGCGGGTCTTCTTCCCCGGTCTCGTAAGGGAAGTCCTCTGACGAGACCAGCATCTCCAGGCATTCCTGGGGCGCATGAAAGGTGATGGGCTGGAACTCGGCTCCTTCCGGAAACGGGCAGAAGTCATAGAGGTCCATGAGTTCTTTGCTCATCATGATGACCTTTTTATAGGACGACACCTTGTAAGCCATTTTTAAAAACCTCCTGCCCGATATATAGCAACCTGCGTGCCAAACCAGCCAAGCAAAAATTTTGTTCAAATAATTCAGGACGTTGACTCTCTTCACCCCCTTG
Source organism: bacterium (assembly GCA_046484135.1). Taxonomy (GTDB): domain Bacteria; phylum RBG-13-61-14; class RBG-13-61-14; order RBG-13-61-14; family DATKZS01; genus CAYQTK01. The sequence continues at coordinate 868 of JAWOBU010000258.1, read as the reverse complement.
ATTTCTCTCTTAAAGGGAAAGATTCTCATTTTTAATTTGGAAGCATGTTCTAATTTTGAAAAAACCAATGATATCAGGAGCTTAAAAATAGCAAGCCCGTTCAGGGGCATCGCTTTCCTTATTCACTCCGGAAAGAAAGAACGGTCACCTCTTTTTTCGTCAAAGGAAGGTTCCAAAGGTAACGTCCTGACTTAAAAGCATAAGTTAGAAAGTACTCTTCCCGGCTGGAGTGAAAAATGTAATATCATAATGTCTCTTCAGAGGGGGCATGTAATTTTGTAATCTTTGTGTAACCTTATTCCATTTTATGGGAGAGAATCCGGAAAAAGGGGGAATCATGACTGAAGAATCTATGGCGAGCGGAATGGACAAGGAAGATGAAACCGGCAACCAAATGGCTGATGAACCCCTGCCGGACAAGCTGGCGGCCCTGTACTCGCAGTCCGAGGCCATCAAGATGGTGAGCCTGCAATACTTCCTGCAGTCGGAAAAGACAAGCGGCATGGAAAAGGACGGCATAGCCATGAAGCTCTCCCAGATGGCCTTGAAAGCCATCGAGCTCCAGCTTCGCATCCTGGCCGAGACAGCGCGCCATGACAAGCCGGCTGAGGCGCCCGTTCCTTCGCAGGTCTGGGAGGTCATGCAGGACCTTCCGGGCGTGGGCCCGCTCCTGAGGCGCGACAAAATAAAAGACGAGCTTGTAAAGAGGTTAAAGGAGAAAGCGCGGGAGCAATGATTTACGGCTCTTCCGGTTTAATGGTACCTACGATGAAAACAGGCTCTTTGATGCAAAAAACCTTTTGTTCATCAGATGGTTATGGGACGTCGCGAAGATGCGTTTATCGCCTTCGGGCTTCCAGCGGGGAAA
>JAWOBU010000253.1:0-12742 GCA_046484135.1 bacterium | reverse complement strand
TGGCCCACGCCTATGAGCAGGCCACCGACTGGCACAAAAAGCGGCCGGAGCTGTAAGGAAACAAACAACAGGGGAGACATAATGATCACGAGAATTAAAATTGACGGGTACAAATCCTTTCAGGACTTCGAGCTTAAGATGAAACCCCTGATGGTGCTTTTCGGCCCCAACACCAGCGGAAAGAGCAACCTGCTTGATGCGTTGCGGCTTATCAGCCTGGTGGGAACGGAAAAGGACATGAAAGAGGTGTTCAAAAAGCACCGCGGCCGGGCTAAAGAGAGCTTGTGGCGAAAAGAACTGAGTTCTTCATCGAAGTCTTCTTACATGAGCTTCGAAGCTGACGTGGAGCTGAACGATGACGTCTGCAAGCAAGTGGAAGACAGGATTTCCGAGCTGAGATCCGGGCTTGATCATGAAAAGCAGGGCGGCAAGAAAACCATGATACATGAAAAAAACCTGCGATACTCTTTTGAACTTGAGGTCCAGGCTTCCGGTGCAACGCGGGTTACTGATGAAAGGCTCTGCGCTTTGACCAAGAGGTCTCCCCACAAGGAAAGAGCTCGAAATCCTTTTATGGAAAAGATGGGGGACAAAATCAGGATAAGAAAGGAAAGCCAGTCTCATCCCATATTTCAAAATGTTGGTCTGGATCGTTCGGTGTTGTCCACTTCCCTTTATGCTCCCCATCATCCACATATAGAGGCTTTAAAGGAAGAGCTTTCCAGGTGGAAATTTTATTACTTCGAGCCCAGACAGATCATGCGGGAGAAGGTCCCGGAGAGCGCGGTGGACTCCATAGGCGAGAGGGGAGAGGACCTTGCCGGTTTCTTTTACACTTTGAAGAACAGGTCGGAGAAGAATTTCCGAAGCGCCCGGCAGACTGCGAGAAAGCTTATACCCGGCATCGAGGATTTCGATGTGGAGGTTGACAAGAGAGACGCCATGGTAGAGCTGGTTATAAAGGAGAGCGAGGGGGATTTCCCTTCATCGCTGATTTCGGAAGGGACCCTTAAGATACTGGGTATGCTGGCTATCTTCCATTCCCTCAGTCCGCCTGCTCTCATAGGATACGAGGAGCCGGAGAACGGGGTTCATCCGGAAAGACTTCATCTTATAGCGGAGACCTTTAAGAACCTTGCCCGCTACCAGGGGTGCCAGGTTATCGTAAATACCCACTCGCCGGAGTTCGTGGAGCTTTTCGATGACGACGACCTGTTCTCCTGTAGAAAGGAAGGCGGGGTTACAGCTATAGAGCCTTTGGGAGAAGTAAAGCCGTTGTTCCGGAAGAGCCTGATCAAAGAAAGACTGTCCGATATCCCCGGAATGGTGAGAACAAGGTGACAACGGAGATAAAAATAGGGTACTTTTTAGAGGACCTTGCCCATCAGACCTTTATAACCGTTTTTGTGGAAAGGGTGTTAAAACAAAAGTACGGTGATCGCACCGTTGTGAAGGGGGACATATTTTGCGAAAGCGGCGGGTCCAAAGTTATAAAAAGCTTTAAAGACTTTTTAATAGAATGGAAAAAAGAACGAGGCGCGAGTTTGCCCTACGATGCCTTGGTTGTGGGCCATGATTGCAATTGCAAGGGCAAGGAGAAGATCAAAAAGAAATTCAGCAAGCCTGCTCAAATGGCGGGCTACCCGGAGGACAGGATTATCTACGCCCTGCCCGACCCTTACATTGAGCGCTGGTACCTGGCCGACCCCCGGGCGCTCTTGGAAACAATCGAAGGCAGCGAGTCGCCCGGAGAAATACCTTACGTACACAAAAAGGGGAAGCAGACCTTTTACAAGGACAAGATGGACGAGACTCTACAGAAAAACGGGATCAGGTCTCCATTGGCGGGCGCCGAGTTGGGAGATCAGATCGCGGAACGTGTTGATATCGGGAAACTAGGAAATGTGGACCCCAATTTCAAGGACTTTCATGAAGCTATAAGAAGGCTGTGAGGGAGCGCATGAACTACGAAGCAGTGATCGGGCTGGAGGTTCACGCCCAGCTTTTTACGCGGTCCAAGATATTCTGCGGGTGCTCCACCGAGTTCGGGGCCCCGCCCAACACCCACGTGTGCCCGGTTTGCCTCGGTCTTCCGGGGGTATTGCCGGTTCTTAATCGTCGGGTGGTGGAGATGGCCCTTACGAGTGCGGTGGCCCTTAACTTCCAGGTCCAGGAGCGGAGCATCTGGGAGCGCAAGAACTATTTTTATCCTGATCTTCCCAAGGGCTATCAGATATCCCAGTACGCTTATCCGCTGGCGCGACACGGCTTTATCGAGATCAAGACGGGAGACAAAGACAAGCGGGTGGGCATCACCCGTCTTCACCTGGAGGAGGACGCTGGCAAGCTGGTCCACTCGGAGGACGCTTTTTCCCGGGCCACTGCGAGCTTCGTGGATTTCAACCGGAGCGGGGTCCCCTTGATGGAGATAGTGAGCGAGCCCGACCTTCGCTCCGCGGAAGAAGCGGGCGCGTATCTGCGGGCCCTTCGCAACGTCCTGGTCTACCTGGAGGTGTGCGACGGCAACATGGAGCAGGGGTCGCTGCGTTGCGACGCCAACGTGAGCGTGCGACCGCCGGGCAGAGACGACATGGGCACCCGCACCGAGATAAAGAACATGAACTCTTTCCGGAACGTGGAACATGCGCTTTCCTACGAGATAAAGCGGCAGGCAAAAGTGCTGGAAGCCGGCAAACAGGTGGTGCAGGAGACGCGCCTGTGGGACGACCGGGAGGGCAAGACCGTGTCCATGCGGGGCAAAGAAGAATCACACGACTACCGGTATTTTCCGGACCCCGACCTGCTGCCCCTGGTGATTGACAGCGACTGGACGGAACGGGTGCGAAAGACCCTGCCCGAGCTGCCCATGGAAAAGCAGAAGCGGTTTGTGTCAGACTACGGCATACCCGACTATGACGCGGGTGTGTTGACCTCGGAGAGAGACCTCGCCGACTACTACGAGGCCGCGGTTAAAACGGGAGCGGACGCCAAGAAGACGGCCAACTGGGTCATGTCCGAGCTATTGCGGGAGCTGAAGGAGGACGACCGCTCTATTGTTGACTGTCCCGTCTCCGCAGAGAAACTGGGCGCCCTGGTCAGGATGATAGACTCGGGCGAGATCACCGGCAAGATCGGCAAGACGGTGTTCGCCGAGATGTACAAGACCGGCAAGTCGCCGGCCGAGGTCATCGAGGAGCAGGGCTTAAAACCCATGGCGGACGAAGGAGAAGTGGGGAACATCTGCGATAAGGTGATAGAAGAGAACCCCAAACAGGTCAAGCAGTACCAGGAAGGAAAACAGAAGGTGCTGGGGTTCTTTGTAGGCCAGGTAATGAAGGCCACCGGCGGCAAGGCGGACCCGCAGGTGGTCAACCGGATGTTGAAGCAAAAGCTGGACGAGGCGTAGTCGGACTTCCGGGCTTATAACGGATTTAATTTGTGCATGAAGCCGGATGATGTTATAAAAGTATGTTGAGGGAAGGAAAGAATAAGGTTAATTCATATCCATCGCCTTTTAAGAGAACCCTGCTACGGGCCACCGGACCTTCCGGCCCGGAAGGTCGGAGTTCCAGAGCTTTTTGAGTGTTTAACCTTTCAGCAAGGGGGCTAAAGATGATTGATTGGGACGAGCTTTTAGAGGACGTGAACTGGGGAAAGACCATCTCCCTTCTGGTGGTGTGCATCATCATAATAGTGGCGGTGATCCTGGTATTGCTGGACAACACCCGGGCCCGCAACCTGGAGATTCAGCTCCAGGCCGACCTGGACAACATAGAGCTTGCCAAGGACGAACTTAAGACTCCTCCTGAGAACGAAATCCAAAAGATCAAACAAGAAATTAACAGCCTGCAGAGCCGGCTGGAACGAAACCCCGTGCGAACACCGACAAAGTTTGACCTGGAAAAAGTGGAGCAGGACATCCGCTCATTGGCTCAAAGAACCGATATAAATGTTGTGTCCATATCTCACAGGGACTGGGACACCGAAACCCAAGGCTACGCCGTTATCTACAACGTCAACGTCGCCTTTTCCGCTCAAAGATTGAACGACGCCCGCGCTTTTATTGACGGCCTGGACCGGATGCCCTATCCGGTCGCCATCAGCTATCCCCAGCTTAACGCCGGCAAAAGAATGGAATGCACCATCGGCTTCTACGTGTTTGACCAGGAAAGCTGGGAAACCGACCATACCTGCAACCCGGACGTGGAGGTCCCCGACATCCCTTTACAGAAAAGGGAAGAGCAGTACCAGGAAGTCTTCTTAAGCTTCTTCAAGGAGGACGCCAAAGAGCTTCTGGAGAAGGTCAAGAGGGAGCGGGCCGGTCTTGCCGACGTTAAAGCCGAGTACCGCGATCACTGTACCTTGAAAAACCGGAGGGACAGGCTCGAAACCCGGCTGGGCATTCTCGAGAAAGCCGGGGAATAACTACGTTCAAAAATCCGGCTTTGTCATGAAATACCTTCTCCCGGGATGGCGCCATACCCCGGGGGTTCACTGTGCTTCCACCGCCCTCTCCGACGTTATGAACTTTATGGGCCATCCCCTGGATGAAGCCGACTGCTTCGGCCTGGGCGCGGGCTTGGGGTTTGCTTACTTCCAGAGCGACTCCATGAGCCCCACCCGAATGACAGCAACCAGAAGCCGGTTTTTGGAACCCGGGTTCTTCCAGAACATCGGCCAACCCTTCAAGTGGATATCCGAGCCCGACCCGGATGAGGCCCGTAAAAAACTGGTCGAATACCTGGACCGGCAGATGCCCGTGTTGCTCCGGGCGGACATCGCTTACCTTCCTCATTACAACACCTCGACCCATTTCCCGCCCCACGTGATCGTGGCCTGGGGATACCAGGACAACGCAGTCCTGATTGCTGACACCGGGTGGGAGGAGCTCCTGGAGGTCACTTGGTCCGACCTTGAAAAAGCCCGCTATGGAGGGAACGCCTACATAAAAAACCAGGCCGAGCACTTCCCGGTCCAGGGACCCATGGAGATTCCCCCCTTAAAGGACGCAGCCAGGGCGGCCCTTGCACGGCAGGCGAAAGACCTGACGGGCACGGACCCGGAGACGCCCGCGGTGTTCGACTTCGCCGGCATGAAGGCGGCCGCGGAAAACATGAAACAATGGCAAGAAGCCCCGGACTGGCAGTGGTGCGCCAGGTGGTTCTACCAGGTGATCGAAAAAAGGGGCACCGGCGGCGGGGCCTTCCGGCTCCTTTACTCCCGCTTCCTGGAAAACGCCGGAAAGCTGGACCCGGAAATAAAAAAAACGGCTCCCGCAAAATCCATGCAAGATATCGCCGGAGAATGGACCGAACTCGCCTTGCTCCTGAAAAAGATAAGCGAACAGGAAAAACCCAACGGGCTTCAAAAGGCGGCCCAAGCTCTAGGCCGCATCCGGGAAAAAGAAATGGACTTCTTCGACCCGCTCCTCAGCCTCCACCGGCAAGGCCCATAGCGAGGCTTTTTCCCCTGAAATTATCCCCCTTGGATTGACAACCGCTCCCAAATGCACCCGTCCGCAGAGAAAAAACCAAAAAACTTTTCAAAGACTGCATTTTCCCCTTGACCGGGAGGATTTCCGGGATTAAATTAGTAAATATTACATTATAAGAAAGACCCCGGAGCTTTATGCAGGGGGCCAGGGAGCAAAGTTGAAGTCACATACGCGGGGGGTCGAGGGTCCTCATAAGCTGGTCAGCCTGGCAGCCACCATGCTCTGCCTGGGTTACGCGCCTATAGCTCCGGGAACGGCCGGCTCCGCGGGCGCGGTCATAATCTACCTTTTCATCTGTCAACTGAACCCTTATCTTTACGAGCTGCTGTGGATATTCCTTTTCATCGTCTCCTGCGGGGTGGCCCATTCGTACTTCCGGGCCGTGGGCAGGGACGACCCTTCCGAGGTCGTAATAGACGAAGCCGTGGGCTTTTTGGCCGCCATGTTTCTGCTGCCTCCCACCGCCGGCTACGTTGTGGCCGCGTTTTTACTGTTCCGGCTTTTCGACATCATAAAACCCTGGCCGGCCCGTTATTTTGACAGGAAGATCAAAAACGGCTTCGGCATCGTCATGGACGACGTTATGGCCGGAGTCTACGCCAACGTGGTGATTCAGGTCTTCAGGTATTTCTCGGGGTGAATCAATGAAATCAGCCCTGGTTTCCATAGGCGACGAGCTCATCACCGGGTCGGTTACGGACGAGAACTCGGCCTGGCTCTCGGACGGACTTCTGGCCGCGGGCATAGAGACGGCGCTTCACCTGACGGTGGGGGACGACCTGGAGTCTATTGTGGACGCGCTACGGCTGTCTGCGGACCGGGCTGAGCACGTTATTGTTACGGGCGGTCTGGGCCCGACAGAGGATGACCTCACCCGGGAGGCCGCCTGTAGCCTGGCCGGAGTGGAACTACAAGAAGACGCTTCCGCCCTCTCCCATATCCGGCGGCTTTTCGAGTCCATCGGCAGACAGATGACCGACAACAACCGGAAGCAGGCCATGATCCCGGCGGGCTCCGAGCTTATCGAGAACCCGGCCGGCACGGCGCCCGGTTTTGTCATGGTAATGGACACCACCGCCTTTTACTTTCTGCCGGGCGTTCCCCGCGAGTGCCGGCTCATGTTCGAGAGCTCGGTGCTGCCGCGGCTCGAGGGCTCTGCGGACCGGGTATATCGCTATCTCCTTTTTCGGACCTTTGGAATGACCGAGTCCGGCCTGGACCAGGAGCTACAGAGCGTTTCTTTGCCCGAGGGGGTCAAGCTTTCCTACCGGGCGGTCTTTCCGGAGATTCAGCTCAAGGTCATAGCCGGAGGGGAGAGCGAGAGCCTGGCGTGGCAGAACCTGGAGGGGGTGTGCCGGGAAATCCGGTCCCGCCTGGGGGAGGTCATCTACTCGGAGGACGGCACTTCTTTGGAAGAGGTGGTGGTGTCCCTGCTTGCCGAGCATAACATGATGGTCGCCCTGGCGGAGAGCTGCACCGGAGGGCTCGTGTGTAAGCGTCTCACCGACGTTGCCGGGAGCTCGGCAGTGGTTGACCGCGGATTTGTGACTTACTCGAACCAGGCCAAGATCGAGCTTTTAGGGGTCGCGCCAGAGACCCTGGAGGAGCACGGCGCAGTAAGCGCACAGACCGCCCGGGCCATGGCCAGGGGGGCGCTGGAAAGTTCGAGGGCCGATCTGGCGCTCTCCATAACCGGTATAGCCGGGCCGAGCGGCGGCACCTCGGAAAAGCCGGTGGGCACGGTGCACATGGCGCTGGCTGACAGGGACGAGGTGTGGGACGGAAGCTTCATGTTCGGCGGCAGGGGCCGGTCCTTCTGCCGGGAGCTCACTGCGCAGGCGGCCCTCGAGATCATAAGAAGATGGGTGCTGGGCCTGGGAGAGTTCGTGCGCTGAGCCTGCGCTTTCTCTCGCACAGTCTTAATAAAGTTTCTTCATACCTGAATCATCCTTTAAAAGACAAGTTCCCTTCCGTTATGTTATCCTGGTCGAGTAAACTTTCTTGGCGGAGCTTGAGGCAAGATGGAGATTTCCGGTGTGGTGTCGGGCCTGGAAGGGGACCGGGCGCGGGTGTCCGTTCCTGACGAGGACAGCGGCGGGGAGATTGAGCTTTTGGCCGCCAATCCTGTTGGCGCCGGCGAAGGCTCGCGGGTAAAGCTTTTTATGCCGGACGCCGCGGACGAGGTGGTGATGGGGCTGGTGTACTTCCTGCCACTGGGAGGAGCTATCGGGGGTGCGCTGGCAGGCGCGGGCGTGGCCCGGATCGAGTTTTTCTCCTCCCTTCTCCGGTCGCTGGGAGGAAGGTTTGCCGGGCCGGTCATATCGAGCGGCCACAACCTGGCCATGGCAGGGGCGGGCGCGGGGCTGGTGATCGCGCTTTTCGCGGCCGGGGCATGGATCAAAAAGCGAAAGAGAAGCTGCCGGCAGCGGGCGGAGATTCTGGCAGTGCTGGAGTGAAGCGCGGCAACAGGGAAGATGAAAAAGCCGAAGAAAAAGAAGAAGCCGGGTCCGGCGAGCTCGGAGCGGGTCATGGCCCGGGCCAAGGACCTTCACCTGAAGTGGGAGGTCCTGGAGACTTTCGAGGCCGGCATGGCGCTCATGGGCTCGGAGGTCAAGTCCATCCGGGACGGCCGGGTGAACTTAAAGGACAGCTATTGCCGTTTCAAGGGGCACGAGCTTTACATCGTGGGCATGCACATCTCGCCTTATTCGCACGGCACCCATATAAACCACGAGCCGGAGAGGCCCCGCAAGCTCCTTCTCCACAAGCGGCAACTGGTCCGGCTCCAGTCCAAGGTGCAGGAGCGGGGGCTTACCATTGTTCCCTCCCGCCTTTACTTCCTGGAGGGCAAGGCCAAGCTGGAGATCGTCCTGGCCCGCGGCAAGAAGCGGCACGACCGGCGGGAGGAGATCAAGAGAAAGGACCAGGAGCGCGAGATGGAGCGGGAAATCCGCAAGCACCGTCCCTGATTGGAGGGCGGCCGTCTCCATTATTTTAAATCTGCTCTGGACATTTTTGTTTTCTTGTTATATAAATCAGGCAGTAGGGCAGAGGAAGCATAAACATGGCTGATAAAAAAGACAAGATACTTATAGCAGACGACATGGAGACCTTCCTGCGACTGGAGAAGATGCTCCTCGAACGTTCCGGCTATGACATTATCATGGCCAAGACCGGAGGCGAGGCCATCAAGAAAATCCAGATGGAAAAGCCCTCCCTGGTGTTCCTGGACATGCTCATGCCGGACATGAACGGGGACGCGGTCTGCAGGTTCGTAAAGACCAACAAGTCGCTAAAGGACATCCCCGTCATCATGGTGTCCACCAAGTCCGAGCCCGAGTATCGGGACCGGTGCTTTCAGGCGGGCTGTGATGATTACGTAACCAAGCCGGTTACCCAGCGGGACCTCTTCGACAAGATCAAGAAGTTCGTCCGGGTGGAGAGAAGGGACCACCCGCGCGCAGAGCTCAAGGTTACAGCCACCACCACCGGCGAGTCCTTCACCTCCGAGAACTTCACCCAGGACGTGTCAGAAGGGGGCATCTTCGTGGAAACCGAGACCATGATTCCGGCAGGCACCGACCTCGAGCTGGAGTTTACGCTTCCCGATGCCGAAAAACCGGTGACCGCCTCCGGCAAGGTGGTCCGCACAGTCACCGCGGACCAGGCCGGAGGAAGCCGCGCCGGGCTGGGAGTCAAGTTCACCATTATCTCACCGGAGGACTCGACCCGGATAAAAAATTACGTGGAAAATAACGCGTAGTGCCCCGTCCCCTTTTTTATTTCCCTCGCTTCAAGCTGTTTGCAAAAAGCCGGAGGTTTGGCGGAAGAACCTTCGGGACCCATTCCCGGCAATGATAAGTCAGTATCACCCGCCGTTTCGCATCAGGCCCTGTTTAAACACCGGGTTTCCCAATTAGAGGCGCGGCCGTTTTTTGTTCCATCCGGCAAGAATCTTTTCCACGGCGGCCTCCCACCTCTGCAATGACTCGAGGTCGTCCAGGTCCGGGTAGTCGGCGTATAAGTCCAGCATCTTGTTTAAGTCCCTTCCCAGCAGAAAAAGCCTTGCTGCCAGGCGGGGTCTTACAACCAGCCGGGGCAGGGAGGAGATGATCGAGCTCCAGGGCAGGGACAGCGCCAGTCCCTCCAGCGATCCCCGGATGCCTTCTTCGTTCAAGAGGGCCGAGTTGAACAGGGAGGAGAGCTCGTCCCGGTCCAGGGCCATAATAAAATGTCGGAGCAGGTCGGCGTTGGCCTGCACCATTCCCCGCTCTTTCATGTACTCGGCGTTATAGGCCCACAGCGAGCTTCTGGAGGTGTCCTCCCTGAGGAGCGCCTGGTCCGCCACCCGGGCGAACAGGGCGCCCGCCGCCAGGGCGTTTCCCACCCCGGAGGCGTGCAAAGGGGAGGTCTGGCAGGCGGCGTCTCCCACGCAGGCCATGCCGCTGGTTACCATGGAAGGCAGAGGCCTTCGGACCGGGATGACACCCCCGCCGGCGCTGATCAGCTCGCCGATCCAGGAATGGGACTCGACGTACTCCGCGGCAAGCTGGCGAGCGGTCTTGTACTGAGAGCTGTGCGGCAGGGCCACGTTCACGTCCACCCGGTCGTCCTCGAGGTCCACGAATATGGAGAACAGGGAGAAGGTGGCGGTAAACCCCGCCCGGCACACGTTGGTCTGCGGCCGGAGACGCCCCTTGGAGATCAGGTCCATGACCGCGTCCCGGTCTATCTCCCGGGACTCCTGCCAGGCATTGATAACGTCGGCCGGGTCTATCTCCACCTGGACGCCCATGTCTTTATCAAGCCCGTGCCGGAGAACCGCGGCAACGCCGCTGGCGTCCGCGCAAAGGGGCGCGGCAAGCTCCAGAAGCCTTCCGTCCGCGGAAGAGCCCACCACCCCTTGCACGCGGCCGTCGCTCAGGAGAGGACCGGTAACCGTGCTCTCGAACAGGAACTCCACTCCTCTGTCCTCAGCCTCGTTCAGAATGCGGGAGAGCAGCAGCCGAAGGTTCACCGAAACCAGGGAGGCCCGCTCCAGCTTCAGGGTGGTTTCATTATCAGGAGAGATGAACTCGCGACTCCGAGGCGCGGATATCTTCTCCGGCGGCTCCGGAGGGTCCAGCCCGACCTCGGCGAACACGGACTCCTCCAGCGACACCCGCAGGTTTCGGCCGACGCTGTCGCGCGAGCGCCGGTCCAGGACCATGACCCGCCGACCATTCCGCGAAAGGGCCAGCGCCGCCATCAGTCCTCCGGGGCCGGCACCGGCTATGATTACATCAGCGTCATTTTGCGATACAGACATATCCGCTTAAACTCCACTCCTGTAGATACGCGCCATAACAGTCTCATTGATGATTCTATCACGGCGCCTGAGCTGCTCCAAAGTGTTTTACGCGAGTTGACAGGGGGGGTGTAATACAGTACTCTCATTCTTACAAATTGGTATTGAGAAGTGGCCGCAAGGCCGGTGTTTACGAAACACAAGGAGCTTAATAATGAAAAGGTTCTTTTTTCTTCTGCCGGTGCTGGCGGTCATTCTGCCGGCCCTGTCCTTTGCCCAGACCGCTCCGCAGCTTATCAACTATCAGGGAAGATTACATGACTCCGCGGGGATGCCGCTGGACAGCGTTACCGTCAAGCTGACTTTCGGCTTTTACGGCGCCCAGTCGGGAGGCTCTGTTTACCTTAGCGTGGTGCAGAACAATGTTGGGGTGAGCAATGGCCTTTATAACGTGTTGATCGGCTCGGGCGATGTGACTGCGGGCGTCGAGCCGGACCTTGCGTCGGTGTTCCGAAACCACGGCGAGGTATGGATGGGGGTCGCGGTCGGCGCTGATCCGGAGATGACTCCCCGGCAGCGCATAACGTCCGCGCCTTATTCTCTGGCGGTGGACCTTGCTTTTCTCGCGAAAGCGCGGGACTTTGACAATGACGGATACGTCTCGCAGCTTTTCGGCGGCGACGATTGCAACGACATGGACCCCTTGATTTACCCGGGCGCGGAGGAGATCAGGGGGGACGGCATTGATCAGAGCTGCGACGGTTATGCTTTCGGCCCGCTGGATGCCTGCCGCACGGTTGACCAGTGCGGTTTCCTGGGCGGGGGACCGTCCGAACTGAAGGAATGCCAACAGAAAGTGACGGCCTGGATATCCTGGGGTCTCACGTCGGTGAACGATTTCCGTGATTGCCTGGAAGGCTCGACCAATTGCACTGAAGTAGAAAACTGTTACACGGCTTTCGTGGGGGACGCCCGCGACGAGTTCTGCAGCGCGCTTTCAACCTGCGGTTACATGAGCGATTCGAGTTGTCAGACCGAAGTTTCCGACAACCTTGGGGACATCGAGGACTCACTGCTTGCCGGCAAGGCCTGCATAAGAGACGGAGGGACCTGTTCCCGAGAGTGGCTTGACCGTTGCATGAACAGCGCGGGCTCGAAGTTTTCGAAGTCGGTGCAGTGGGAAAATTTGAGCTTCAGCTTGAGCTTCGAGGCCCTCATACTTTTTTCCGACACTTCGCAAACCTATTCCGTAAGAAACCCTCGGGGGGAAAGTTACGGACTGTCCCCGGGGTATGACCCTTGGTATTGGATACTGGGCGGTTCGGTGAACTCCATTGATGAGCTGATGTCGGCCTGGCCGTCGGGAGAATACACCGTGCTTGCTGGAAACACGGTAAAGGACATCTTCACCATGCCGCCGTACGAGGACGCTGACTTTCCCAAACAGGTCATCGCTATACATCCCTACTCCGGTGATACGGTGAGCGACAACCCGCTGACTCTGCACTGGCAACTCACCGACCCGGGCAGCGATCCTGCCGAAATTGATCTTCGTATGCAGAACTGGACCAGGGGAGGGTACGCCGACTTAGGCGATGATCTCCTCTCACCGGATGCAACCACCGGAGCCGTCCCCATACCATCCGGGACCCAGACAGGCGACACCCTGTCCGCTGACGTCGTCACAAAAATGTGGGAGACGGTTGTCTTTACGCCGACTGACAGGATGTTCTGGTACAATTTTGTTTTCAGAAGAAGCCAGGTTTACGAGTGGGCCGGGCCGCCGCAATAACAAGGGAAAACAGGGGGGAGCCACCGGTTAAAAATCCGAAGCATCATGAGCTTGCGGAACAAAAACAGGTGCCTCTCCCCCTGTCCCTTCGTTTTCACTCGGGAAATGCCGGCGCTTCTTTTTGACGCGGTGTCTCTTTGTCTTTGTCAAAGGAGTTGATCAACTGGTT
>JAWOBU010000228.1:0-27055 GCA_046484135.1 bacterium | reverse complement strand
GGCGGGATTGATAAAGGCCGACCGGACCGCGGCGGCAAGTAGCGGTCCCGGTCGGCCTTTATCAATCCCGCCGACGGCTTTATAATATACTTATAGCTTTGGTAAAGAACCACGCGGGGAGAGGAAGGAATCCATGGAAAGAGTGCTGGTTACCGGCGGCGCGGGTGTTATCGGGTCCCATATCACCGACCTTCTTCTGGAAGAAGGCTACGAGGTGCGGGTGCTGGACAGCCTGGAGCCGCAGGTCCACGGTGAAAGAGACAGCGCGCCCGATTACCTGAACCCGGAGGCCGAGTTCATAAAAGGAGACGTGCGGGACAAGGACGTGCTTGATCGCGCGCTTTCAGACGTGGACATGGTTTGCCATCAGGCGGCCATGGTGGGCGTGGCCCAGTCCATGTACGAGATTGACAGGTACGTTCACGGCAACGACTGCGTTACCGCGTCCCTGTTGCAGGGCATCGTGGACCGGATTCCCAAGTCGGGCCGCATAAAGAAACTGGTGGTTGCGAGTTCCATGTCCATCTACGGGGAAGGCCGGTATCGCTGTCCCAACTGCGGCCTGGTGGCCCCCCGGGTGCGTTCCAACGAGCAGTTGGAAAGACGGGAATGGGAGCTCCGTTGCGACTGCGGCGAAGTCCTGGAAGCGGTGCCCACTGATGAAGCCAAGTCTCTTATCTGCGAGTCGGTTTACGCGATCGGGAAAAAGGTCACGGAAGAGCTGGCGCTGGTTATAGGCAGGGCATACGGCATTCCCACGGTGGCTTTGCGTTACTTCAACATTTACGGGCCGCGGCAGGCCTTGTCCAATCCCTATACCGGGCTTCTGGCTATCGTGGCCTCGCGGGTCAGGAACGAACGGCCGGCCCTCATCTTCGAGGACGGCAGGCAATGCCGCGATTTTACTTACGTGCGGGACGCGGCGCGGGCCAACCTGGCGGCCCTGCGCTGGGGCGGCGAAGGCGGCGTAGCCGTGAACGTGGGCACGGGCAAGCCTCGCTCGGTCCTCGATGTTGCGGACGCGGTCCGGGACGGCCTGGGAGGAGACCTTCCCCACGAGGTCCAGGGAGCGTTCCGTTCGGGCGACATCCGTCATTGCTATGCTGATACCGGCCTTGCCCGAGAGGTGCTCGATTACGAGACCGCTACTTCCTTTGAAGAGGGGCTTCCGGTTTTCCTGGACTGGGCGGCGGAAGAGGAAGGTGTTGAGGACCTGGTTCAGAAAGGCGTGTCCGAGCTCAAAGACAAGGGTCTTATAAAGTAGAGCCGGCTTGATGGTTTAAAGGTTTTTTCGAGGTTTGAGCTTTTCATGGTTGATAAAAGAGTCAACGTCGCTATAGTAGGCGCCACCGGGCTGGTGGGCTCCGAGCTTATCGAGGCCATGTCCTATCGCGGTTTTCCGGTCTCCGGCTTGCGTCTTTTCGCTTCTCCGGAGAGCGCCGGCGAGAGCATGGAGTTTCAGGGCGAGGAGTTCGAGGTGGAGCTTTTGAGCTCCGGTTTTGCCGAGGGCATGGACCTGGTGTTTTTTGCCGCGCCGTCTCTGGTGGGCCGCGACCTGGCGTCGGAGGCGGCAGAGGCCGGCGCCGTGGTGATTGACAGCTCGGGGGCTTTTCGCGGTGACCCGTCCGTTCCGCTGGTAGTTCCGGACTTGAACGCCGAAGCCATGGCCGGCATCTGGCAAGGCAATCGGATCGTGTCCAGCCCCTCGTCCCAGTCGGTGGTGCTCGCTCTTGTGCTTGCGGCGCTGGAGAGGACTTTTCATGTAAAGCGTGTCAGCGCCACTTTGGCCATGGGTTCCACCAGCGGCGGCCGGAGATGCTTCGAGGAGCACCAGTATCAGACCATAGACGTGTTCAACCAGAACGAGCTCAAGGTGGAGCGGTTTCCCCGCCAGAGCGCTTTTAACATCTTTCCGCAGGCAGGCGAGTTCGAGGGCGGACACTCGCAAGCGGAGCGCGAGCTTATGGACGAGCTTCCGCGGATTCTGGGCCGTGAGCTTCCGGTGGCGGTAACCGCCATGCAGGCGCCGGTTTTTTGCGGGCTTGCCGCCTCGCTCAGCGTGGGGTTTGACAAAGAGGTTTCAGCCGATAAAGTGCGGGAGTCCCTTTCGGGCGGCGAAGGACTTCATGTTCTTGATGATCCTGCGAACGAGGTTTACCCGGACACCATGGAGGCCCTGACGCGAGAGGAGGTACTGGTGGGAAGGGTAAGGAAAGACCCCACCGATCCTTGCGGTGTTCTTTTGTGGGTATCTGCGGACAACCTTCGTAAAGGGTCGTCCCTGAACATGCTCCGGATAGCAGAGCTTGTTCTCAAGGTACTGGAAAAGGCGGGCGGGGCTGTTTGAACATCCTATCCAAACGGCGTGCCGCCCCTGTTCATTTCAGCCCTCTTCTTTTCAGCTTCTGTACTCGGCGTTTATTTTTATGTACTCTGCGGAAAGGTCGCAGGTGAGCACGGTCCGTTGTTCACTTCCTCTTCCCAGGCCGAGGATTACGTCCACTTCTTTGGAGCCCAGAATCCGGCGGGCTTTTGTCTCGGAGTAGCGCGGAGAAAGAGCGCCGTTTTCCACCACCTGTACGTGGTTTCCCTTCGGGTCTTGGAAGCGTAGAGAGACCTTGTTTGCGTCGAGGGGCACGCCGGCGCTTCCGGCCGCCGCCATTATCCTTCCCCAGTTCGGGTCTGCGGCGTGGAGAGCTGTCTTGACCAGGGGGGAGTTTGCCACCCGCCTCGCTATTGCGTCCGCTTCCTTTCTGGTCTTTGCTTCTTTTGCAAGAATCCGGACAAGCCGGGTCGCACCCTCTCCGTCCGCGGCAATGGATTCGGCCAGCTCCAGGCATATTTCATCCAGAGCATGCTGGAACAAAGAGTACGCCTTGCCTGTATTGCAGTTACATCCGCTTTTTCCTCCGGCCATCACTATGACGGTATCGCTGGTTGAAGTGTCTCCGTCCACGGTGAGCGCGTTAAAGGAGTTTTCCGAGGCCCGCCGGAGCGCCTTTTTGAGCACGTTCGTATCTATGCGGGCATCAGTTACGACATAGGCCAGCATAGTGGCCATGTCGGGCATGATCATGCCGGAGCCTTTGGCCGCGGCGGCCAGGGTCACTTTTTTGTTGTTAAAGCTGAAGGTGCGGGAGGCAGTTTTGGGGCGGGTGTCCGTGGTCATAATGGCGCGGGCGAAGTCGGGCAGTCTTTCCGGTGTGGCGGCTTTTACGAGTGCGGGTATCTTGTCTGTTATTTTGTGCTCTGGAAGCGGCTCTCCTATGACGCCGGTGGAGCTCATAAGGCAGAGCGAGTTTTTGATGCTTAAGGTTTTGGCAAGGGCCCGGGTTATTTTCAGGGCCGCCTGGTGTCCTTTGTCGCCTACGCAGGTGTTGGCGTTGCCGGAGTTGACGATAATGGCCTGGGCGAGGCCATTGTTTTTGAGTCTTTGTTTGTCCAGCCGGACGGCAGGGGCCCGGACCCGGTTGGTGGTAAAGACGCCGGCACAGTTGCAGGGCCGGTCCGCTATAATCAGCCCCACGTCCGGCCTGTGGCGGTATTTTATTCCTGCGGGGACGGCGGCAAAGCAAAAGCCGGGAACCTGGAGGGCGGTCTTTTTTACCATTTGTTCTTCTGTTTTTTTTATGGAGGAGCTGTTTTCAAACGTTTGCGTGACTTGCCAGATACTCTATCACAATGACGGCCAGGCCCAGGGCGTAAAGTATAAAGAGCCAGGCGTAGAGCTTTCCGGCTAGCGCCGGCTCTTCGGCGTCGCTTTCGGCCTGCGCTTGCCGGTCTTTTTTCAATCCTTCATCCATGTCCTTGCCGGCCTTTTCCGGGTTTACTTTTCCGGGTCCCGGTCCGTTTCCGGTTTTTCCTTGCTGTCGCTTTCCGAAGTTCCTCCCCCTCCCACCGCGTTCAGATACGCCCTGGGCGCTATATCTTCAATGGACACCTCGACGGCCTTGTTCGACACGTCAGGCAGCGAGTCGAGGAACTTGTCATACTCTTTTCTCTCTACCACTCCTTCCCGGATGTTATTCAGTACTACTCTTTTGTCCAGCCGATCCTCTTTCTCTTTCATGCCTCCTCCTTAACTTTTTCGCCCGTTGAATCTTTTCCGGTGCCGCCTCCAGGTACTCCCTTTTCCAGGGCATGTGGTGATACAGGTCTTTGGGAAGGGTAAGCAGGCAATTTCTTTTCCGGTCTTCAATATAAGTATATGTGGCGTTTCCTTCAGTGGCGGTATCGCCCACGGCCACGTCCAGGCTCAGGGTTTCGTCTTCGTAGGCCTTCATGGTAAATCTTGGTTTTTCCAGTCCGTATTCCTCTCTCGGGTAAGGAGGTTTGTTATACACGTACTTGACCGGCATGGACCGGAACGGCCTGAGCAGGGACTGGGTCAGCCTTGTCAGGCTCTTTTTTGAAGGGTCGTCTTCAAAAGCGAACAGTCTTGGACTGTCATGGACAAGGGTGAACCCTTTATCGGGAAGGGCCGGGTAGTTGATTTCTATCCTGGTTATGTTTCTGCCTTCCGGCCCCTTTAGCAGGTACTCCTTGCGAAAAGGAAATGTGGTAATAAGGGAGAAGGTCTGCATTCCTGCGGGGATCACTTCGTTTCTGGCGGTGTTTTTGAGGTATGCCTTTTTTTCCTCCTGGTTGATGTCTCCCAGGATGACCTCTTCTTTGGTGCCGTCAGCGATGGAGAAGATTATCTTGAGGCGGGGGTCGTCCAATCCGTACTTCGCGAGTTCGTTTTCTTCGATGTCAATGACTTTTTCGCCTGCGTTACTGTGCAGTCTCATCAGGAGGAGCTCCACGGAACGGGAGGTGGAGGCTTCCTGGAAAGGCTTGACGAATATCCACTTATGAGGTTTTCCTTTCTGGCCCTGCTTGATAAGTTTCATCTCGGTTATGCGGGGAAACTGCTCTTTTAATTGCGGGTCCAGTACCTTGACCTCCATACTTACCACCCGGCTGGGGGAATGCAAAAGAAGCGATTTGGCCCGGTACACGCTGAGGTCATGATAGAGAAAAGGAAGGATGTCGGGTTTGATCAGGAAGACGGCGGGCTCGGAGCCGAGCTGGGCGTATAAGTGGTCTTTGGTGTAATTCATCTTTCCGACAAGGATTCTTTTGTCGGTCTCCTGGCCGGCCAGATCAAGCATGATCTCCACCTGCGGGTCTTCCAGCCGATAGGTCTTCAAATTCTCGGGATGAAGGTGGATGATCCTTTCTTTCTTTAATTGCGTCAGGCGGGGAACCAGCTCATTCATGAGGATGGGATCGGGCGGGCTTTTAACGGGTTCGGTAATAAGCCAGGAGTTTCCCCGCCTCTCGAATACAATGGTGCCCGAGGGCCTTTTAAAAGTGATCTTTTCAAGCCGGCTTTCTTTACTTATAATTTTTTCCGGCTCCCACTCTTTCTTTTTTTCTGTCGGTCCTCTCTCGAACACGTAGAAGTAGGCAAGGACTCCGCCGGCGAGCAGAGCGAGGATCACGGTTGTTATAAGGGACTTTTTCATCTTCTCCTCCACCATACAGCCAGGCCGATAATCATGAACACTTCCGGGATAATCATCACCGACACATATAAGATGGCGTTCTTCTGGGAACGGCTCAAGTAGATGCGGGTCCCTCCGCGCTGGCGGGACTTGATGTGCTTTAAGTCTTCTTCTCCGGCCAGCCAGTTGAAGGAGTTAATCACGAACTCCCAGTTGTAAGGCATGGAGATGGAAAGGTTGCGGCAGATCGCACTGGTGCCCACGACCACCATTCTCATTTCAGAGGGAGTCTCTTGTTCGTCCAGCCACGCTTTCCTTTGCGGCGGCTTCTTTTTGACGGCATAGGCCAGGACGTGCTTGGTTTTTTCTTCGGGCCGGGGCTCTGCGTTCAGGATTTTCTTCAGGGCTTTAGACCTTTCTTCCTCCGACTGCTCCGAGTAGGCGGAGGGGTCAATATATTTGGCGAAGCTGTGGGGGGACGATGAGGCCAGTTTTTTTACGGACAGTCTTGGCGGCAAGACCGATTTTGCGGTCAAAGACCGTGTCCAGTAAAAGACCAGGGACGGCTGGGTGAGCCCCTCGGTAATGGGGTGTTTATCGTTCAAATCTTTGGCAAGCAACCACAAGCCGGTTTTATCTTCGGCCAGTCGGCTTTCCCGGTCTCGTACCAGGTTCCACTGGGCCCTTACCCCGTAGGGGGCCAGGAACTTTTCCAGGCCGCTTACCGAGCCGACCTCCAAGACCGGATCAAGGAGGATCATGGCGTCTCCTCCCCGGC
Source organism: bacterium (assembly GCA_046484135.1). Taxonomy (GTDB): domain Bacteria; phylum RBG-13-61-14; class RBG-13-61-14; order RBG-13-61-14; family DATKZS01; genus CAYQTK01. Next base: position 20,788 of record JAWOBU010000228.1, on the reverse strand, counting down.
TGAGGTACTTGTCCAGTATCTTGATCTCGTTTTTGGTGAGGTGGCTATCGAGTCCGACGAGGGCGAGCATGGAAACGTCCGGGGGTATCTTTTCCTTTGTTCTTAAATCCACGGTCTCGGCTTGGTAGCCTTGCTCGGTGAGCATCTGAGAGAGGGAAGACAAGCCGTTCGGCGCGTTCGATTCCAGGGAAGGCTCGCCGTGTCCGGTGGAAAACCAGACCTTGGGCCGCGTCTCCCGGGTCACCTTGATCAGGGCGTTGGTTATGTCCTGTTCATTGTACTTGTTGATCCACACTCTTTTCCCTTTATACTTGAACAGCACGCCGGGCTCGCGGGGGATGTTTTCCGTCCGGGCCAGGTCTTCGTTCTTGTCGGGATCAATATGCCGGAACGAGACCTTGGGATAGTTCCCGTAAATCTGAAGCCTCTGCCTGGCTTCACTGAAGGAGCCGCTGGGAAAGAAAGCCATGACGTCAACCTTGCCGGGCAGCTTTTTCAAGGTGAGCTTGGTCTGCGGCCGCAGGGTAAAAAGCCTTTTGCTGGTAAAGTCTTTTATATAGTCGTGCCGGAAGATAATGACGTTGACGAAAAGAAGGAGGATAAGAAGAAGCACTCCCTGGATCAGTATTTGAGGGCCCATCTTGACGCTGCCCTTGGAGACGAACTCTTTTATCTGCCGGACGTTGATCACCAGGGCCGTTATGAGCAGCGCTCCTCCGAGGACAAGGTGCACCATGGCTATTAAGGAGAGGTCCCCCTGCACCACTCCTACCGTGCCGCCCAGCGCCACCAGCGCTATGCCGATTATTCCGCCGATCTGGCTCAGCTTCTTCATATCAAAATTCCCCGCCCGTGTTTTTCGCGTTGGTCTTCATTCTCAACCGGCCCACCGGGCAGATTCCACCGACTGCCTGGTCGCCCATAACCAGAAACCGGTCAGAGAGAAGAAGTAAACAAGGTCGCTGACTCGGAAGATGCCCTGCAGAAGCGGAGAGAAATGCTCGGTGATGCTGAGGGCCTTGAGAAACGCTCCCACATTGATCATCATGTCTCCTATCTGCACGATGTCAAAGCTCACCGTGGCCCGGGCCACGATAAAGAAAAGCATCTCCACCGCCACCGCTATCATGAAAGCCACGATCTGGTTCTCGGTAACGCTGGAGGCGAAAAGTCCGATGGCAGCCAGCCCGTAGCCCAAGAGAAAAAGCCCGATAAAGCCGGTAACCATGGGGCCCCAGTCCGGCGAAGGCTGGCCGTAGATGTAGATGATGGATGGAAAGATAATGACCGGGATCAGCATGAGGGTGATAAGAACCAGCGCGGCAAGGTACTTGGCGCCGATAATATGTCCGACCTTTACCGGCGAGGTCAAAAGCAACTCCTGGGTCCGCTGTTTTTTCTCCTCCGCGAACATGCGCATGGTGATGGCAGGCACCATGATGAAAAGAAGCGCGAAGATGGTGTTGTAAAGAGGCTGGACAAGCTGCTCCAGAAGGTTCCAGTCCTGCCGGGACATGCCCTTCTCCAGGCTGTCCGCGTAACGGACCATCTTCTGGAACATGCTCAAGTTAATGTAGAAGGCGATGCCGTTTAAAAGAGTGAAGGCTATAAGAGCCACGTAAGCTATCCACGAGTTGAAAAGAGATTTTACCTCTTTTACGAACAAAACCCAGGTCATCTTCATTGCCGCGTGTTCTCCTTCTTAAGCAGGGACCGGCACGGTATCCGCCGGCAAAGACAAAAGCCGCACTTCAAGCGTCGCCCTGGTCAGCCCCGATTTCCCCCGAAGCCTCTCCGACTTCCCCTTCGGCCTGCCCCACGATCTTCAAAAACTGGCGTTCCAGGTCCCCCTCCCGCGTCAGGTTCTCGATGCTGTCGTCAACCACGATCTCTCCCCGGTTTATGATCATGGCCCGCTGACAGGTAAGGGTAACCTCGGAAAGAATGTGGGTCGAAAGTATAACCGTGTGACTGCCGGCCAGGTTCTTGATCAGTCTCCTGATCTCCGCGATCTGGCGCGGGTCCAGCCCGATGGTCGGCTCGTCCAGTATAAGCACCGGCGGATCATGGATGATGGCCTGGGCCAAGCCCGTCCGCTGCCGGTATCCTTTCGAGAGCTTATGGATGTACCGGCTCCTCATCTCTTCCAGCCCGCAAAGCTCGATGGCACGGTCAGCAGCTTCCCCCGCTTTTTCTTTGGGGACCTCCTTGATCCTGGCCACGAAACGAAGGAATCCCTCCACCGTCATGTCCAGGTACAAGGGAGGTATCTCCGGAAGATAACCGATACGGCGGCGGACCTCCATCGAGCTCCTGTTGATGTCATAGCCGGCGATCCGGGCGGTGCCCCGCGTCTGCGGCATGAAGCAGGTAAGGATGCGCATGGTGGTGGTCTTGCCCGCACCGTTGGGTCCCAGAAAACCTACGATCTCCCCTTCTTCAACCGTGAAGTTAAGCTCGTTTACAGCTACAACATCGCCGTAGCTCTTGCAAAGCCCTTCTGCGTGGATCATTCCTACCACCTCTCGCCGCCCAGGCTGAAAGGAACAGTGACGGAAAAGCTGAAGTGTCTCCGTCCGGCCCTTACCAGCACGTTCTTTCTGTTCCGGTATCGGCAGACCGCTTTCCGGAACTCCTGTAAGTCGTTTATCCGGGTCCGGTTGATCCGCATAACAAGGTCCCCCGGGACCAGTCCTACTACGTGGGCGGGCGAGCCCGGCAGAACGTCGGCAACGTACACTCCCCGGCGCTTGAGCGTCTTGCCCGCCGAAGTTCTCCTCCGGACCGGCGACTCCTCCACCCCAAGGCCCAGATGGGCCTGCGCCCACTCCTCGGCCAGGTCCTCCGGAAACGCTGCCGCATTGACCGAGACCTTCTTGGAGGCGCCCTCCCGGAAACGCTCCAGCACAACCCGATCGTCTACCCGGACATTCCGGGCCCGGCGGGCAAAACCCGCCACATCCTTCACCGGCGTGCCGTTCCAGGACTTGATGATATCGCCCGGCTGGAAATACTCGGAAGACGGTCCTTTCGCTTCCACCCGGGAGACGAAAACGCCGCCGGCTGTACTTCCACCTGCGGCTTCAGAAGCGCTGCCCAGCTCTTTCACCGAAAGGCCCAGCCAACCGGAAGGCACATAGCGGTACTCGATCAGGTCCTCCACCACCTTCCAGGCCGGGTCAATGGGAACGGCAAAACCGATCCCCTCCGCCTGCGGAGCGATGGCGCTGGTCAAGCCGATAACTTCGCCCTTTATGTTAAGCACAGGCCCCCCGCTGTTGCCCGGGTTTACCGGCGCGTCAATCTGAATAAGGTTCTTGTATAGCCGGGGACCGGTTTGGACCTCGCGATTGAGAGCGCTCACGATCCCCTGCGAGCAAGTGGCCCCCATCCCTAACGGGTTCCCTATTACTATGACCGGCTCCCCTATCATAAGGTTCCCGGAGCTTCCCTTCTCCAGGGCCGGAAGCGGCGTATCAACATCAACCTTGATGACTGCCAGATCAAGGGAAGGATCGTTTCCCCAGATCTCCCCCGATACCGTCCGGCCGTCTGCAAGCTTGACCTCGATCCACTCCGTGTTGATCACCAGGTGCTCGTTAGTAAGGATGAAGCCGTCACTGTCAACGATTATGCCGCTTCCAAGGTTCAAGTCCTCTTTTGCCGGCGCACCGTAAAACCGTCTGAAGAACTCCCGGGCCCGCGGAGGAAGCTTATGCTCGAAACGACCCAGATCAAGCTCTTTGGATATGGGCTTGGAGCTCAAGCTGACTACTGCCGGGCTGGCCTCCCGGAAAACCCGCACCACGTCCGTCTGGCGGGAGGGGGAAAACAAGTCTCCTCCCTGAAACCAGACAACCACGGCCGCGGAAACAAGAAGAACAAGGACCACAAGCCACGCCAGGTTTCGAAACAGTCTGCCCTTACTGTCTCCGGCCCTCCCGCTCACGTATCACTCCCGCCGGAGTTGTCTGCGCCCGACTGAAAAAGGAGATCATGGCCCAACGATAATATGACCAGCACCAGACCGGCTATCAAAAGGATGTAGTCGGCGCCCCGGAAAAAAACGAAATCGAAAGCGCCTGACTGGCCCGCCACATCCACATACTTCAACAGCCCGCCGCATAGCGTCATCACAATACCCAGGCCGAGCCAAACCCACGGGACGCTCTTTTCCATTTGCTATCCTGAACCTCGCTTATAGCCTAAATAATAAATCAGTCTGCCCTGTGAATCAAGGAGAAGGGCAGCGCTTCCAAGAAAGACAAAACCGCCTTGTACCGAAAACAAATATTTATTATGATTGCCGGTGAACTAAACAAGCCCGGCTTTCTCATTTGCCGGCAAATAAAAGGAGCATGAAATGGAGCCCATCATCCTGCCGTGGGGAAAAGACGAGACCGTCGAGCTTGACAAGCCTGCTGCATGGCGCTTGAAAGGCGTGAAGGAGCCGGTGGCCCCTTCCGCTTCCCTGGACGTGGCTTCCGAGCTCGACAAAGGGCTTGCCCGACCCATAGGCATGCCGCCTTTGCAAGAGCTCGCCCAAAAGGCCGCGAGCGCAGCCATTGTCATAGACGACCGCACCCGGCCGACCCCCGTGCATCTGATCGCGCCGCGGGTGGTAGAGGAGCTCGAGTCCGCCGGCATATCGCGAGACAGCATGGTGGTGGTAATCGCGCTGGGGACCCACCGGGACATGACCGAGCCGGAGATATGCGAAAGGGTAGGGGAGGACGTGGCCCGCACGGTGCGCGTTATAAACCACCGCTACGACGATCCCGCCAACCTGGTCAGCGCGGGCCGAAGCCGCCGGTTCCGGCTGTCCTGCTCTTTCCACCGCGAGGTCATGAACGCGGACCTGGTGGTGTCCATCGGCTGTATCGAGGCCCACGAGCAGGCCGGCGTAGGAGGAGGCTATAAGAATATAATGCCGGGAGTCTCCGATCCCGCCCCCATCTACAAGACCCATGCGTTCAATTTCCAGAAGCCGCCCCGCATCTCCAGCTCCGGCATGCCCAAGAGCGAATGTCGCTTCCGCCAGGCTGTGGACGACTGCGGAGAGCTGTTGGGGCCAAAGCTATTTATCGTAAACACCGTGTTCGTCCGCGGGCAGGTGGCCGCGCTGGTGGCCGGCGACCCGGTCCGGGCCCATGACGCGGGCCGCGAGGTCTACGAAAGAATGGCCGGCATCGAGCTTCCTGAAGCCGCGGACATTGTCATCTCCGACGCGCGTCCGCTGGACATTGACCTGCGGGTTACCCTCAAGTCCTGCTTCAACTCTTCCGCCGCTCTTAAGAAGGGAGGGCTTTTCATCTGCGTCTCCCGCACCGAAGAAGGACTGGGAGACCTGCGTCTTCCCGGCAGAATGCCGTCGTTCGCCCGACAGGTCATAAAGGCCACGCCTTTAAACTTGCTTTCGCCACTGGCCAACCGCATCAACGTCTCTCCGGACCAGGCCGCCGGGACCGTGAGCCTGTTAAGAATGTTGAAGTCATTTAAAAGGCTTTTGTTTCTGACCTCCATGGAAGAGGGCATGGACGCCTTCAAGAACATGGGCATGGAGTTCTTTACGGACCGTGACAAGCTCATGGCCCGGGCGCAGGAGCTCATGCCCGAGGGAGAGTTCCTCGTCCTTCCCCACGGCGGCTCCAGCTTCATCAGATGGGACTGAAGTTTTTAACATAGAAATTAATGAGTACGTGCGAGCGACTTTAGTCGCGAGTTTAACTCGTTTCGCACAACGAATGGACAAGGCATCTTCATATTCACCCGTTCGCCTTTTTCAGCCCCAGCGCGTCCATGGCGATCAGCCTGCGCATGATGTTTCCCGCCCCTTCCCCGATCTGGTAAAGCTTGGCGTCCCGCAGAAGCCGAGAAACCGGGTACTCCTCCGAGTAGGCGTTTCCTCCGAAAATCTCCACCGCGTCGTTGGCGCATTTTACGCACACCTCAGAGGCCACGTACTTCGCGAGCGCGCTCTCCAGGGTGTCGCGCAGGCCCCGGTCCTTGCGCCAGGCAGAGCGGTAAACCAAAAGCCGGGAGGCCTCGATCCCCGCTTTCATGTCAGCGATCTTCTGCTGGATCATCTGGTACTCGGAAATGGGACGGCCGAACTGGACCCGCTGGTTGGCGTAATCCACGGAAACGTCCAGGCAGGCCTGAGCCACTCCTAATGCGCCCGCGGCTACCGAGAGCCTGCCCCGGTCCAGGGCCTTCATGCTGATTTTAAATCCCTCGTTCTCCTTGCCCAGCAGGCTGGAAGCATCAACCGGGCTGTCCTCGAAAATCAGCATGCCGGTGGGAGAGCAGTGATGCCCCATCTTCGGCGTGATCTCTTGCGTTACCAGGCCCGGCAGGTCTTTCTCGATTATAAAGGTGGAGATGCCGCGCCTGCCGGCTGCAAGGTCCGTCTTCGCGAATACCACCCCGACGTCGAACACGGTGGCGTTCGAGATCCAGGACTTGGTCCCGTTAAGCACATAAGCGCCGCCTTCTTTGCGCGCCCGGCACTCCATGCCTGCCACGTCCGAGCCGGCGTTCGGCTCGCTCAGGGCGAACAGGCCCATAAGCTCCGCCCGCACCAGCGGCGGCACGTACTTACTTTTCTGCTCTTTATTGCCGTACTCGAAGATGGAGCCCGCGCAGGTCATGGCCTGCATGTTAAAAGCAGTGCGCAATGAAGAATGCGCCCGCGAGACCTCTTCGCAGATCAGGGCGTGGCAGAGGTGTCCCATGCCGGTGCCGCCGTACTCGGGCGGGAAAGTCGCGCCGAAGAACCCGAGCTCTCCCATCCTCTCAATCAACTCGCGCGGAAAGCGCATGGCGCTCTCGTTTACCGCCACTGTCGGTGCGATCTCTTCGTCCGCGAACCTGCGGGCCAGCTCTCTTACCTGCCGCTCTTCCTCGCTCAGTTCAAAGTCCATCGCTGTATCCTCCCCGATCGGAAGCATGGCCTTCTCGTGTTCTCCGGGAAAACTATATCCTTTTCCGGCCCGGTTTAACAAGTCCTTTCGGTTTTTCCTTGCTTTTATTCACGGTGCTCTGATAGATTTAAAAGCGAGACAGGGAGGACAAACCATGGCCGGGAAAAAGAAAGAGCGGGTCCGCTGGGAAGAAGAAACCGGCGAGTACGTTGATTGCGCGGTGGCGCGCGGTTTTCCCCTGGGAGGCATAGGCTCCGGAGGATTCAGCATAGGCAGTGACGGCATGTTCACCGAGTTCCGCATGAACAACAACTGGATGAACCCGGTAAGGAACGTGCCCGGGACCTTCTTCGCAGTGTACGCGGAAAAGCAGGGCGAGAAAGAAACCAGGATACTGCGGAGAAGCGCGCCGCAAAAGGAGTATGAAAACATCCGGCCGGTCCGTTCCACCCGCTTCAAGGGAGAGCTGCCCGGCTTTTTGCTTACTTTCGACGACGACATTCCACTGTCAGTCCGCCTGTCCGGATTCACTCCTCACGTTCCTCATAACCTCGAAGACTCGACCCTGCCCGCGGCCTGGTTTACTCTGGAGCTTGTGAACACCGCGGAGCTCGAGGTGTCCGCCTCCGCCCTCTTCTCCTGGCAGAACATCCTGGGATGCGGAGGAACCGGCCACACCGGTTTGAAAAAGCGCGGCAAGCTGCCCTACGGCCTCAAGGGCAAGCTCACCTATCGCGACTTCAAAGGAAACTACCAGGAGATGTCCGAAGCCGGAGATGCGGCCTTGTTGTTCCGTACGAGGCAAGAGCCGCACCCGCGCTCTCATCGCATGAGCACAATCGGCGAGTACTGCCTCCGCGCCGTCGTGCCAGCCGGGTTCGAGGCTTTTGTTTGTGAGGTCTGGGACGCGGCGGAAAGCTCTCCTTCACTTTTTCAAGAGTTCTCTGCAAGCGGGACTGTCGCCGAAAGATACGGGTCAGGGCAGGAGCCGTCCTTTCCCGCGGGCGCAGTGGCCGTGCGCGGCGTTCTGGCTCCGGGCGAGAAAAAAGAGGTCTCGTTTATAATCTCGTGGTGGCTTCCGGACCACGTTACGGAAAAGGAGCCGGTGAAAAAGAAGAAAAGCGGAAAGCACGACGGCGTGCATGCGGGCCACCTTTACGAGAGGTTTCACCAGGGCGCGGAGTCGGTGGCTTCTTACCTGGTCTCGGAAAAAGAACGGCTTTTCGAGGAGTCGTTCGAGCTTTCCGGGCTGGTGGATACGTCGAGCCTGCCGGCCTGGCTGAAGCGTGCGGTCAAGAACTCGATAGACTCGACGCTTTGCAACACCGTGGTTTCGGGAGAAGGCGCAATGTACACGCTCGAGGGCATGGACTGGGGCTGGCCCTACGGCGGGCTCACCGGGACCAATGACCAGCGTTTGTCAGCCCACCCTTATACCTCGGTCTTCTTCTCCGGTCTCGACAAGAGCGAGATCGAGGCCTTCCGCAAGCTCCTGGACGAGCGGGGGGCTTGTCCCCACGGCAACGGCAACTGCGACACGGCGCTGGGGGACGCGGACGTTCCCTACGGTTGGCCGGACGAGATCATTTTTGTTCTTCCTGCCAAGGAGTGGACCGACCTTACCATGAGCGAGATCATTCAGGCGGCCAAGCTCTACCGCATCACCGCAGACAAAGAGTGGCTTTCCCGCTTCTGGCCGGACTTAAAGAGGATGGCCGGTTACCTGGAGGGCATAAGCAAACACGGCGTGCCTGAAGGCGGGACCACCTATGACGTGTGGGACTTTCCGGGGAGCTTTATTTACTCGGCCACCGTCTATCTTGCCGCCTTGTCCGCGCTGATAGACCTGGCCTCCGAGGTCGAGCCGGAGGCCGCGGACGAGTTCCGGCAAAGGTATGAGAGGTGCCAAGCGCGCATTAACGAGGCCCTGTGGATGGAAAAGGAAGGCTACTTTCGGAGCACTCCGGAGAAGAACACAATTTTTACCGCGGCCCTGGCAGGCGACTGGGCGGCGCGCTACTCCGGGCTTCCCTCGGTGGTGGAGCCACAGCGGGCCCGTCGGCACCTGGAGCTCGCCTACCGCGTGCTGATTGAAGGCGCCCGTCAAAAGGCCGGGGAGAAGGGCAAGTTTGCAAGACCCTGGTCGGAGGCGTTTCCGGACGGCAGGGAGAAGAGGAACGTGCTGGGCTACTTTTACGGCAACATCCACATGGTTTACATCTGGCAGGTGTTGAGCTACCAGGCCATGGAACATGTATACCTGGGGCAGGTGGACAAGGGGCTTGAGGTGATGAAGATGGTTTACGAGCGCATCTACAAAAAGGGCCACGCCTGGGGAGCGGGCCTCATGGGTGACGCCGACTCCGTGTACATGACCCATCCGGTGATCTGGGCCGCGTTTAACGCCTTTGCCGGAGCCGCTCTGGACGCGCCCCGCAAGACGCTGACCCTGGGGCCCCGGCCGCTCCCTGACGAAGACCGCACCGTCATGCCTTTCTTTTTTCCCGGCTTCTGGGCCCTGCTCGAGCATGAAAAGCAAAGCGGTAAGACGCGCCTCGAGGTCAAGAAGCATTTCGGCGAGCCGTTGGTCATTGAAAAGATAAGGCACAATCCTTTGGAAGGAGAAACCGAGACCATCGAGTTGGAAAACCCGGTTGTGCTGAAAGCGGGAGCAGAGTGGTCGGGGGTTTTAAAAAGCGGATAGTTCGGTAATTACTCAGATAGGGTGTTTATCCTTCCCTTTGGTCCCGACTGAAGCGGACCTGGAGTGAGAAGTAGTCTTCCAATATCTGGCGTGCGACGGGTCCGGCCACCGAGCTGCCGGGGCCGCCGTGCTCGACCAGGACCACCATTACCACCTCGGGATCGTCCGCGGGCGCATAAGCCAGAAACCAGGAATGGTCCCGGTACTTGTAGGGAATGTCCTCGATGTCTTCCCCTTGATACTTCTTGCTGACCTCGGCCGTGCCCGTCTTGCCGGCGATCCGGATGAAATCGCTTTTTACGTAACGGCGCGCAGTTCCGTGCTCGTCTTCCACCACCTGCTCCATGGACTCTTGCAGTACCCGGGCCGTGCTTTCGTCAAGCAGGTTCTTTCGCATGATCTTCGGCCGGAAGCCGGTAAGCCGGTTCTTTTGGAAGTCCTCCAGGTGATGGATAAGCTGTGGCTGCATGATGGTCCCGTCGTTGGCGATGGCCTCTCCGATCAGCACCGCCTGGAGGGGAGTTACATGAAGGTAGCCCTGACCGATGGCCACCGAGATGGTTTCGCCCGGGTACCAGATCTCTCCGAACCTCTGCCGCTTCCACTGCCGGTCGGGGACCAGGCCGCTCTTTTCTTCAGGAAGTCCGATGCCCACTGTGCTTCCCATGCCGAACTTCCGGGCCCACTTGGAGATGGAATCAATGCCCAGCTCTTCCCCCAGCTTGTAAAAGTACACGTCGCACGACTGGGCGATGCCCTGTTTAAGCTTCAGCTTTCCGTGGCCGGTGTTTTTCCAGCACCGGAAGGTAGAGTCCGCGAACTTGTACTTTCCCTTGCACTCGTAGACGGTGGAGGGGGTTATGATATCTTCTTCCAGGGCGCCGGCGGCCATGACCAGCTTGAAAACCGAAGCCGGCGGGTATGCTCCTTGAATGGCCCGGTGAAAGAGCGGGTTGTAGGGGTTGTCCCGCAGCTTTTCCCACTGGCCCGCGTCTCTTTCCCCCACGAAGGTGGACGGGTCATAGCCGGGGGTGGACAGGAGCGCAAGTATCTCGCCGGTTTTAACGTCCATGGCGACCACGCTTCCGGCGTGGGCTCCCATGTGCCGGCGTGCTATTTTCTGGAACCGCATGTCCAGGGTAAGCACGGCCGAGGTTCCGGGGTTCTGGGGCCTGGACATCTGGTGGAGCTCTTCCATCTTTTCTTTATAGTCCTTGAACATGCCCTCCATCGAGCCCTGCACCGGTCCCACGGATATCTCCCTGCCCAGGGCGTCCACCAGCCGATAGGAAATCCCGTCCCGGCCGCGCAGCTTGTTCTCCAGCGACTTCTCCAGTCCGGACTGCCCGATATAGTCTCCCATCCGGTAGTCTTGGAAAGCCGGATTCCGGAGCGTCTCCTTGTCTATCTCTCCCATGTGCCCCAGCAGATGGGAGGCCAGTACCGAGTTACGGTTATACTTCCTTACCGGCTGGACCTCGATGCCCACCCCCGGCATTACCAGCCGGTCCTCTTCCACCCGGACCAGCTTGGCCCAGCTTATGTCCTCGACCACCGGAACCGGGATAAAAGGAGACCAGGAGCGGTTCTTTTTAAGCTCCTCCCGGATGTCTTCCACCGGGACCTCGAGGATGTCGGAAAGCCTTTGCAACGACTCCTCGTTTATGTCCGCGGGGGTTAAGGTCACATTAAAGCTCTTGCGCCAGTCGGCAAGGACCTTGTGGTTCCGGTCGTAGACTTTTCCGCGGACCGCGGGCATCCGGGTTTTTCGAAGCTGGTTGTTCTCCGCGATAAATCCCCACAGGTCGTGCTGGATGAACTGGAGGAGCAGAAAGCGGGAGAGGAGCAACAGAAAGGCCCCGAGTATGACCAGGCTCCACTTGTTGATGCGGGCCCGGTGCTCCTGCCTTTCCAGCTCGTTCATGTAAAAGGGCATGTCATCTCCTTACCACCGGTCCTCTTTTGGGCTCGTAAAAGCCGGGCAACAGCCGGAAGAGCTGATAAAAGACCGGCACCAGCGCGGCGTTTATAAGGACCCCCCCGGCCATGAAAGCGAACTCCGATCCGGTGAGCGACAAGGGCTCTGAAAAGATGCCGCACAAGACGAAAATGGCCAGCCGGTCCGCCAGTCCGAGTCCCGTACCCATGGCGAACTGGGGGGCGGGTTTTTCCAGGGACACCCGGGAGCGGAGGAACTGCGCCGCCAGGAAGACCAGGAGCCGGGAGGTCATGAAAAGCCCGACAATCTGTCCGCTCATTATGTCCTGGAACCCTCCCAGGAGAAAGGCCATGATGGCCCCGTGCACCGGGTCTTTAAACATTCCGACGAGGACCACCATGACAAAGATGAAGTCTATGAACAGTACACCGGAGAGCTCCGGCACCAGCGTGGTCTGGATGACCACCATGATGCCGGCCAAAAGGAGCACTCCGGCGTACTGGCGGATCAAGGCCTTGACTCCGAAGAGAGAATAACCAGGACCTCTTCCAGCTTGGAGAAGTCGGCCTGGGGCCGGACCTTTATGCGGGGCGAGAACCCGGCCGGGTCTTTCTTTATATCAACCACGTGTCCGGCGGGCCACCCTTTCCGGAAGACCTTTCCCAGGCCGGAGCTGATAAGAAGGTCTCCCTCTTTCAGGTCTGCCTGCTCGGTGTAGAGCAGCTCGCACATATCAACCTCCGGCCGGCCCGCCAGTATGCCCGTGTCCCGGCTTCTTTGCGACATGACGTCCAGCCGGCTCCGGCGGTCGGTGATAAGCAGCACCTGGGAGCTGTGGAACCCGATGCCGGAGCCCGGCTCGCCCAGTATCTGCCCGACAATGGCCCCCTCATAGGTTATTACCGCCATGCGGGGCTTGATCCCGTCCCGGCTTCCCCGGTCAATGCTGATGGTCTTGTTGAACCCCACCATGCTCTTGCCGATGACGCGGGCGGCGATCCAGTCTTTTATCGTCTGTTTGGGCTGGAACCGGGAAAGACGGCGCAAGCGGTCGTTCTCTTTGGCGACCTCCTGCAACTCGGAGAGCTTTCGGATGAGCCGGCGGTTCTCCTTTTTGAGCCGGCGGTTCTCCTCCTCCACCCCTGTCAGCCAGACGTACCTCTGCCAGGTACCGGTTACTCCGTCGGTTATCAGGTTCACGGTCGCCTGGGCATACCCCACCGTGCTCAGGACGGTCTTTGCGAACAGGTTCATCTGCGAGTTACGACTGGAGTAGGCCCCGTGGGAGAGCAGGGCCAGGGAGATAAAAAGCAGGGCTGCGGGTACGACCTTGGTCTGATGGTGTCTCAACCAATCAAGAAGCATGGTCAGTTACCTGTTTCAGTGTAGTTACTCTATTTCAATGGATTCCAGGAGCTCGGGCTCGCTCAGGACCTTTCCCGCTCCTTTGCATACGCAGCAAAGGGGGTCCTCGGCCAGCATGACGGGCAGGCCGGTTTCCTCCCGCAGGAGAATGTCCATGTGGGATAGCATGGCCCCTCCGCCGGTCAGCACGATGCCCTTGTCCACTATATCGGAGGCCAGCTCCGGGGGGGTTCGTTCCAGCGCCTGTCGGACCGTGTCCACGATGGCGTTGATCGGCTCGGAGAGCGCTTCCAGGACCTCCTCCGAGGATATCTCCAGGGTCTTGGGAATGCCGGCCACCAGGTCGCGGCCCTTGACCTCCATCTGGAGAAGCGGAGCGGAAGGATGGCAGACCCCCACCTGCATCTTGATCTCTTCCGCGCTCCGGTCTCCGATAAGAAGGTTGTACTTGCGCTTTATGTAAGTAACGATGGCCTCGTCCATCTTGTCCCCGGCTATGCGCACCGACTGGCTGAAAACGATGCCCGCCAGCGAGATAACCGCGACCTCGGTGGTCCCGCCCCCGATGTCCACTATCATGTTGCCGGAAGGCTCGCTGATGGGAAGCCCCGAGCCTATCGCTCCCGCCATGGGCTCCTCCAGAAGGTGGACCTCCCGCGCGCCCGCGCTCTTGGCCGAGTCGCGCACCGCCCGCTTCTCGACCTCGGTGATGCCGAAGGGAACGCAGATCACGATCCGGGGACGGAGCATGGTGTTCCGGTGATGGGCTTTGCTGATGAAGTACCTCAGCATGGCCTCGGTTATCTCGAAGTCGGCGATCACCCCGTCTTTCATGGGACGGATGGCCCGGATGCTGCCCGGCGTCCGGCCCAGCATCTGCTTGGCCTCTTCCCCCACCGCCAGGACCTCGTCCTTGCCGGTGCGCGGATGCTTATGCACGGCCACCACGGAAGGCTCGTTTATCGCAATGCCCTTGCCCATCACGAACACCAGCGTATTGGCCGTGCCGAGGTCAATGGCCAGGTCATTGGAAAACATCGAAAATATGTGTCCTAATACCATCCGTGCATTCCCCGTCCCGCTCCCCGAAAGCGGGGCCCCGCTCTTAATCTTTCGGGAAAAAGCAGCTAAAACCAGTCGCTAATCAGTTCATCATATCAGAAACCGATCGTTCAGACAATCGCTATATTAACCGAGAATCTCCTGTTGTTCCAACGCCTCTGCAATTGGACTTTTTACAAGGGCGTCATCACTATATCACTTTTTTCGGCAGCTCTTCCATGGCTTCCCTTAAGTCGGAGACCAGGTTCTGGTAGCTTTCGTAGAAGAAGTAGGTCCCTTGCGAGAAATTCATGAGTATCCGGTTGAGCTTGGACGGGATGTAGGGAAAGAGCTTTTTCAGGTTCGCCACCCGGTACTTGTAAAAGAGGAGGGCGTCATCCTCGCTCAGGCTTCCGGTATTGCAACGGGGGAACCTTTCCGGATGTGTCTTGACTTCCTGGAAGCTGATGATCCGCTTGGCTGCGGCAAAGGTGATGACGTTTCCGATGCTCCAGATGTCGTAGTCTTCGTAGGACACGCTGAAGTCGAAGTCAATCCACTTGTAGGCCCCCGTTCCTTTTTCGATGATGATATGGTCGTTCCTGACGTCTCCGTGATGCTCGCCGTGCTCCTGCATAAAGGCCAGCGCTTCGATGCATCCGATGACCTCTTCCATGATGGCGGGAAAGACGGTGTAAAAGTACTCCTCGTGGTCCATGTCCAACTCGCAAAGATACACGAACAGGGACTTGCCTCGCACAAACTCGATGATCCGTACCAGGTTCTCGGCCTTGTCCCGGACGGCCATCCCCTGCATGAAGCGCGGGTGTCCCTCTACCACCTCCAGGCAGTGGGCCTCCTTTTCCGGGCTGCGGGAGCCCTTGATAAGAAACGGACCCTCCCGGCTGGTGAAGTCCTCGTAAAAGACCATCTTGATGACTTTGCGCGAGCCGTCTTCCAGGTCGTAGGCGTACTTCACCCAGAACTTGGGCTGATCGTCTATACCGAACCTGCCTTCGGTGGCGTCTCCGGTCAGGAAGTAATCGTTGCCCGCGATCCGGAGGACCATGCCGCCGTAGATGGACATGTAGTCGCTGGTGTCCTCGATGATCTGCACGTCGCCGTAGATGCGCCGGTTGGTGAACTCCCGGACCCGCTCTTTGATCTCTCCGGGGTCTTCGATAATCAAGCCTTAACCCCCGGCCGGCCGCTCATAGAAAGAGAGGACAGCGCCTGCTACCCTGTCAACCATGTCGGGGGACATCTCGGGATACGCCGGAATGGCGAGGGCCTCCTCTGCCGCCCGTTGCGCTTCCGGGAAATCCGCGTTCTCCTCCACGAAAGCCCGGAAGCAGGGCATCCGGTGGAGAGGCTCCGGGTAGTACACCGCGCAGCCGATGCCGTTTTTGCGAAGATGCTCCATCAGTCCGTCCCGCCCGGGTGCGCGTATTACGTAGTTGTTGAAAACGCTTCTCCGGTCCGGCTTTTCCGTAAGCGGCTTTACCGGAGAATCTTGGAACCATTGCTGGTACCGTTCGGCGTTTCTTCTGCGGTTTTCTGTCCACTCGTCCAGGTAAGGGAGCTTGGTAAGAAGCACCGCTGCCTGGATGGTGTCAAGCCGGCTGTTGTAGCCGATTACGCTGTGATGGTAGTCCCGGGGAGCACCGTGGACACGCAAAAGACTTACCTTTTCCGCAACGTCGTCCCTGCCGGTCAGGATCATGCCCCCGTCTCCCATGCCGCCCAGGTTCTTGGAAGGATAAAAACTCAAAGCAGCGGCGTCGCCAAGCGAGCCGGCCTGCCGGTCCCCGTAGGAAGCGCCGATAGCCTGGCAGGCGTCCTCCAAAACGAACAGCCCGTTGGCCGCGGCCAGTCGGTTCAGCTCGTCCATGTCAGCGCACTGGCCGAAAAGGTGGACCGGAACTATGCCGGCGGTGTTTTCCGTGATCGCTTCTTCCACGAGGTCGGGCCGGATGAGGCAGGTGTCGGGCTCGATGTCCGCGAACACCGGCCGGGCGCCGACGTGTACGATGGTCGAGGCGGTCGAGTAGAAGGTGAAGGGAGTGGTTATGACTTCGTCTCCGGGCTTTACTCCCAGGGCCTTCAGAGACAGAAGAAGCGCGTCAGTCCCGGAAGCCACTCCCAGGGCGCGGGCAGTGCCGCAGTAGTCCGAAAGCTTTTTTTCCAGCTCGGCCACCTCCGGACCCAGGATGAACTTTCCCGAGCTTATCACCTGTTCGATGCCGGCTTTAATCTCCCGCTCCAGCTTCCGGTGCTGAGCGGAAAGGTCTACCAGTGGGATTTCCATGTCAGACATTTTCTCGAAGAAAATTCTCCTTTCCGGGAGGCAAGATATTCGCCCGAGCTCTTGTGTCGCCGCAAGCGTTTTTCCCGCTTCCAAGACCTAACTTTTTTTCCGGCGGTCGTGTTGTTCTATCTTCGACCGGATGCCGGGCCGGGCCTCCCGGAAGGCATCGCGGGCGAACTCCATGGTCCAGGTCCGGTCTTCCAGCTTTCGGCTCTCGACCTGTTTTAAAAACCGGTTTTGGAAGTCGTCGAGCTTGTTGCCGTAAATGTGATACGAGTCTGACTCGTCCACGTACCGGCCGAGCAGGACGGAGCGGCCGGCCTTCTTTTCCAGCCTGTCGGCGACCTCCCGCATCAGGTGGACAAGGGCGAAGCAGTTCATGTAGGCCGCGTCATAGGCGTCGCGGGAGCGGAAGCGGACGTTCAGGTTCAATCGCCACCTTCCGTTTTCATCCGGCAGTATGCGGAACCACAACGACTGCATGCAGGCCGGGTCCTCGATGCCCACGTCCTCCCATACCTTCCAGACCACTGCCTGCTGGCGCCGGGAGTAGGGACTTTGACACAGTCCTTGTACTATCTTCTCCACCTGGTCTATGCCGCGCTCTTGGCCGGGCACGGTGTAGTTGAAGACACGCTGATGATAGGTATACTCCCACCGGTTGTCGTCCGGGTCTTGCGGGTCGCGGCACCAGTGGTCCTTGATACCATCCAAAACCTCCTGGCGGTACTCCTCCAGGTCTTCCAGGCCGCCCGGAAAGCAACGGTGGATCACCGGCTCCGCGAACGGCTCTGAAACCACCATCCGCATGGTGCAGTCCAGGCTGGGCGGGTCTATATAAGTCCCGCTTTCGTCCTTTCGGTCATAGTCGGTCCGGATTTCCGAGCCGTGCCCGTAAAGAGCGAGAAGAGAAAGCTCCCACGTCTCCGCCAGCGAGGCGGCCCGCACCGTGAGTACCGGGATCGAGCCATTGCCCGCCGGAAGCTCGATAAAAACGCCTTCGCTCCGGCTGCCGATAAGGGCGCCGGCTTTGTCCTCGCGGTTCATCTGCTTATCGCGTCCCGTGGTTGGATAAAGAAAAGCCGGGCCTTCATTCCCGCTCTTCTTTCGCTTCTTTTTTGCCCGGGGCTTTTTCTTCTTCCGCCTCGGCCGGCTTAAGCTCGGGCGGGAGCGGCAGATAGGAGATGCGGAACACGCACTGGTACTCGGAGAGGTCCGGGTCTCTGGAAAACCAGGCCACGCCGATCTGTTTGCCTTGCTTGTTCCGGTAATTGAGGCCGTTGGGGAACTCCTGTACTATCTCTAATCCTTCCCGCTTTATTCTTTGTTTGAAGAACTCGCTTATGTAATCTACTGATTCCGTGCTGCCATAGGACGCGATCAGCATGTTCTTTTCCGGCATTACTTCCACCTTCTGGAACTCCGCCTCCGGAGGCAGGATGAAAGAATCGAGTATCCGCTTCTTGGCCTTTTCTTCCGGAGAAAGCCCCGAATCCTCTTTCTGCTGTTCGTTACAGGAGAAGGAGAAGGCCAGCACGGCCAGAAAGAACACAGTACCAGCCAGCCGCATCACCGAGAGCTTTCCGGCAGCCGTTCCCGTCTTCTCTTGTTTTCCCTTTTTTATGAACGCCATTTCTTTTCCTCCCTTGTCCGGGCCTTGTGAAAATCAATCCCGGTTACAGTATAGAACAGGTACCCCGTATTCCGGTAACCATGTCAGCGTATGACCTCGGCCTGCATGTAATCGCGCAGGACCTCGGGTACAACCACGCTGCCGTCCTCCTGCTGATAGTTCTCCAGGACGGCCACCAGCGTCCTGCCCACGGCCAGGCCGGAGCCGTTCAGGGTATGCACCAGCCGGGTCCCTTTCTTCCAGGACGCCGGCCGGTAGCGCTGATTGGTCCGCCGGGCCTGGAAATCGCCGCAGTTCGAGCAGCTTGATATCTCCCGGTACCTCTCTTGGCCGGGCAGCCACACCTCGAGGTCATAGGTCTTTAAAGCCGAAAACCCCATGTCCCCGGTGCACAAGAGGACCACCCGGTAGGGAAGCCCCAAAAGTTGCAAGACCCGCTCCGCGTCCCGGGTCAGGGACTCCAGCTCCTCAAAGCTGTTCTCAGGCGCGCAGACCTTGTAAAGCTCGACCTTGTTGAACTGGTGCTGTCGGATAAGCCCCCGGGTGTCCTTGCCCGCGGCTCCCGCTTCGCTCCGGAAGCAAGGCGTAAAGGAGCAGAGCTTTACCGGAAGCTCCGTCTCGCTCAATATCTCGTCCCGATAGATATTGGTCAGCGGGACCTCGGCGGTGGGGACCAGGTAGTAGTCGAAAGGAACGGTACGGAACAGGTCATCCTCGAACTTGGGAAGGTTCCCCGACCCGGTCATGCTCTCCCGGTTGGCCATGAAAGGGGGCATGACCTCGAAGTAGCCATGCTCGCGGGTGTGGAGGTCCATGAAGAAGTTCAGGAGGGCCCGCTCCAGCCGGGAGGCCGCGCCTTTAAGAAGTGTGAACCGGGACCCCGCTATCTTGGCCCCCCTGCCGAAGTCAAGGACACCCAGGGACTCGCCGAGCTCGGCGTGGTCTTTTACCGGAAAGTCGAACTCAGGAGGCTGTCCCCATTTTCTGAGCTCCACGTTGTCGCTCTCGTCCTCCCCCCGCGGAACGCTCTCGTCCGGCATGTTCGGGATGTATAAGAGCCGGTCCTGAAGGTCGTCATCAGCCTTTTTGACCTCTTCGTCAAGAGCGGCGATCTCGTCGGACAGCTCTTTCATCAAGGACTTCTGCTCGGAAGCTTCCTCTTGCTTTCCTTCTTTCACGAGCCGGCCGATCTCTTTCGAGCCCCGGTTGAGCCGGGACTTCTTTTCCTCCGCCCGGGCTTTCAGGTCTTTGCGTTTTATAAAAAGCCCGTGCAAGGCCTCAAGGTCGAACTCCACCCCCCGGTCCTGGAGGGATGAGCGGACCTTTTCCAGGCCTTGTTCATCCATGAACAGCTTGCTGTCTAACATAAAAGTCTTTTCCTTCCGGGTTCCAGCGGTTTCGATCAAGATTGAAAATAACAAAGGCCGGCAGAGCGGTCAAGCCGGACACGGCCGCTTGTCGGAAGTCAGAGAAAATAACCGCGGAAAATACCCCGGCAAGAAATAGAAAAAGGGCTCATCAGGATTAAGCGTACTTTCGAGATGACGTAGAGCGTTAAAGCACAATCCGCAACTTTGTCAAGGGGCATGCCCGCGCTTAAGCGCGGCTCCCTTTGGGAGCCCTTGACAAAGTTTTATGCGGATTGTGCTAAACTGGAATTTGTGGGGAACAAAGAAAATGAACTATTGCTGTTTTGAGGCCACCCCATATTTTCGTTTTCCATTCAAGCAGAATATCCCTCTTGCGCCAAGTCCCATTTTCTTTGTTCCCCACTACAACAACAGTCAAACAACATGTTCAAGTACGCTTAATCCTGATGAACCAGAAAAAGTTTTGAAAGCCTTGACAAGGGGTGCGAATTTGGTATATTTATCTTATCTTTTAACAGGGATTTTTTGTTGCCATCCGTCAACAGACAGGCGGCACACCGAGTAGAAGCTGACCGGTAAAACTCAAGTAAGGAGGACTAAGAGGTGGACCTTGAAAAGCGCGGCTTTTTAAAGCCGAAGAGGTACGTGTGTGCAGTGTGTGCTTTGGCGCTGGTAATTCTGTCTTTTACCGCGCTCGCCGACAGCGAGAGCATGATCAAGATGGAAGAGGGCAAGATCGAGTTTACGAGGCAGAACTACGAGAAGGCGATCAGCCTGTTCGAGGACGTGATCGAGAAGGAGCCGGAGAACGGCGAGGCCCAGCATTACATCGGTCTTTGCTACATGGGCATGGACGAGCCGTGGAAGGCCGTACCTTATATGAAGCGGGCCACCAAGCTCTGTCCCTGCAAGGTGACCTCCTACGAGGACATGGCCTGGGCGACCTTTGAGGCGGGCAAGCATGACGAGTCCATTCAGGCCGCCAACAAGGCCCTGGCCCTGGAGCCGGTGAGCGAGCGGGGCAAGCTGTACAAGGGTCTGAACCTTATGTCGGAGGGCTACTTCCAAAAGGCTATGCCTTACTTCAAGGACCTGGAGGACTCGAAGAGTTACAAGCAGTCCTCATATTACTACCAGGGGGTTTGTCTGACCCGGCTGGGCAAGACAGAGGAAGCCGAGGATTACTTCGAGCGGGCCAGAAAAGAGAACCCGGACACGGAGCTGGGGCAGAACGCGGGCCGGAACCTCAAGAGCCTCGAGGGCCGGGCGGTGGAAGGCGAGAGCAAACCCTATTACATCAAGTTCCGGCTCCTTTATCAGTACGACACCAATATCGTGCCGGTCCATGATGAAGACTTCCTGCCCGAAGACGTATCGGAACAGGAGGACGGCCGGATAGCCACGGACCTGGACGCCCGCTACCGCTTTTTCGAGGACAAGAACTCCTATGCCCAGGCTCCTTCAATTTACCATTCACAAAGATTAGTGAATTACATGGAAAGATG
>JAWOBU010000161.1:0-3165 GCA_046484135.1 bacterium | reverse complement strand
GGTTTGGGAAGCCAGGCCATCGGGCTCATGGGCAACAACGAGGAGCTTTTGGGAAAGGTGGGCGCGGCCGCCCTCACCACCGGCGAGCGGACGTGGCTCCTTCCTTTGTGGGACGAGTACGAAGAGCTTATCGAGTCGCAGGTGGCGGACATGATCAACACGTCAACGCGCAAGGAAGCCGGCACCATTGTAGGGGGCATGTTCTTAAAGCAGTTCGTGGGTGACACCGCCTGGGCCCATCTGGACATAGCCTCGGTGATGTGGACTCCCAAGGCAGGTCCCTATCTTTCCTCCGGTCCTTCGGCCAAGGGGACCCGGCTTTTGCTTTCGCTCATCGAGTCCATGGAAAAGTAATCTTTGCTGTGTGAGGAGCCCAGATGAATAACTACAGTACCTACTTCGTGGTGAACCCTCATTCGGCCAACCGCCGCACGGGCAGGCTGTGGCCGGAGATCAAGGCCCTGGCGGAAAAGCACCTGGGCACGATCGGGTTCGGTCTTACCGAGGAGCAGGGACACGCAGTGGAGCTCACGCGCGAGGCCATCAAGTCGGGCTACGAAATGATCACCAGCCTGGGAGGAGACGGGACCAACAACGAGGTGGTAAACGGTTTCTTCGAGGACGGCAAGACGATAAACCCGGAGGCGGTGCTTGGGGTGGTGTGCTCGGGGACGGGCTCGGACCTGATCCGCACCGCGGGCATTCCGCGCGATTTTCAAAGCTCGGTGCCCATGCTGGAAGGCCGCGACGCCAGGCCCACTGACGTAGGGTACATGAGGTTCCGCGACCACCAGGGCAACCAGGTCGGCCGCTACTTTATAAACATAGCCAGCTTCGGAGTGGCCGGAGAAGTGGACGAGCGGGTGAACAACACCAGCAAGCTCCTGGGCGGAAAGATTTCCTTTTTATGGGCGTCCCTGCGGGGAACTCTCGCTTACCGGAACAAGACGGTGCGGCTCTCTCTGGACGAGGGAGAGCAGATGACCCGCCGGGTTTTCAACGTGGCGGTGGCCAACGGCCAGTACTTCGGCGCCGGGATGCGTACGGCCCCCAAGGCGGTCATGGACGACGGTCTTTTTGACGTGGCAATTCTGGGCGACTTCAGCTTCAGAGAGGAGCTAAAGCTCATGAGACGGATTTACGATGGAAGCCACATGAATATGGACAAGGTGGAGAGCTTCCGGGCGAAGAAGGTTGTTGCAGAGTCCGAAGAGAGGGTCCTGCTTGACGTGGACGGGGAGCAGCCCGGCATGTTGCCCGCTTCTTTCGAGATACTGCCCGCGGCGATAAAAATGAAAAGGCCCTGAAGCCGAGGGCTCAGGAGTCGTCCGGCTTTCTGCCCGCCAGGCGGGGATAGATGTTGATGATGATGGCGAGAGGAACAATCACCGCGAAGAGCCCGCCCGTGACCGCCTGGATTTTTACGTCCGGCACCAGGACGCCGGTTGCGTAAAAGGCCAGGACTCCTGCAATCGCTCCTCCCAACCCTACTGCTAACACCGCCAAGGCTACTGTCTTCATACCAGCCATTCCTTTTTCAAGCTATACCACTCCCGCCCGGAGCAGGTCGTGGAGGTGGATGAGGCCCGCCAGCTTTTCGCCCTTGTCATCGCTACAGACCACCAGCGAGGTTATAGAGTTTTCCTCCATCTTGCGCAACGCTTCCTCCGCCAGGTTGTCGGGACGCATCCATTTCGGGCCCCCGCTCATGATGTCTTGTGCGGTCAAGCTCATCAGGGCTTTCTCTTTTTCAAAGGAACGCCGGATATCTCCGTCGCTTATGATTCCCAGCACTTTGTCGCCGTCCGCTACGATGGCATGGCCCAGCATCTTGGAGCTCATCTCGTAGACAAGGTCCTTGAAGGGAGTGTCGGTTTTGACCAGGGGGAGTTTTTCGCCGGTGTGCATGAGGTCGGACACTCGCAGGAGTAGCTTCTTGCCCAGCGTTCCGGAAGGATGCAGCCTTGCGAAGTCCTCTTCGGTAAAGCCCCTTCGCTGGAGGAGCGCCAGTGCCAGCGCATCTCCCATGGCCATGGTTGCGGTGGTGCTGGCGGTGGGGGCGAGCTTTAAAGGACACGCCTCTTCGCTTACGCTTACGTCAATCACTATGTCCGCTGACCTGGCCAGTCGGGAGTTCTTGTTTCCCAAAAGTCCGATTACGGGCAACCCGAGTCGCTTGAAAGCGGGAAGCAGGGAAATGAGCTCTTCGGTCTCGCCGCTGTTGGACAGCAGGAGCACGATGTCGTTTTCCCCGACCATTCCCACGTCGCCGTGGACGCCTTCCGCCGGGTGAATGAAAAAAGCGGGAGTGCCGGTGCTGGCCAGGGTGGCGGCGATTTTCCTTCCCACCAGCCCGGACTTCCCGATGCCCGCCACGATGACCTTACCGGAACATTCCAGTATGATCTCGACGGCCCGGACAAAAGAGTCGTCTATCCTGTCCGCGAGCTCGGAGATGGCGCGGGCCTCGGTCAGGAGCACTTTTTTGGCTCTTTCGATACTCATGTTTCTCTTGCCGTCCGGTCAATTTCGAGGATCGTTTTCAATAGCGGCTCGAGCTCCGAAATCGGTATGGAGTTGGGCCCGTCACACAGCGCGTTTTCGGGGTCGGGATGGACTTCCATGAAGATGGCGTCCACTCCGGCGGCCACTGCGGCGCGTGCCAGGAGGGGCACGAACTCGCGTTCTCCTCCGGAAGCCTGTCCTTGTGCGGCCGGCAGTTGTACGGAGTGGGTGGCGTCGAAGACCGCGGGGTATCCTGCTTTCCGGATGATGCCCAGCGACCGCATGTCCACCACCAAGTTATGGTATCCGAAGCTCACTCCCCTTTCGGTAATGAGGATACGGTCGTTTCCCGTGGATTCCACCTTGGCCGCGGCGTTTTGCATGTCGGTCGGCGCCATGAACTGTCCCTTTTTTATGTTGACGGGCTTGCCGGATTTGCCCGCGGCAACGAGCAGGTCGGTCTGTCTGCAGAGGAAGGCGGGGATCTGGATGATGTCCAGGACTTGGGAGGCGGCTTCTACCTGGCCGGTCTCGTGTACGTCGGATATGACGGGCGCGCCGGTTTCGCGTTTGGCTTTTTCCAGCAGGGCCAGTCCTTCTTCCAGGCCCGGTCCGCGGAAGGCGTTGATGCCGGAGCGGTTGGCTTTATCATAGCTTGAC
>JAWOBU010000142.1:0-7034 GCA_046484135.1 bacterium | reverse complement strand
GAAGATCCCAAAGAGGCCCGAAACTTCAAGGCCAACAACTTTGACTACGGAATGCTCGAACACCTTCCAAAGGGCCCATCGCCAAAAGTAAACATACAAGTTATAGAGGTTCTTTAATGCGCCTCCCTTGCCGGCTTCCATTGTTTTCTTTACAAATCCTTCGTAAAGAATGGAGCCTTCATGCCTTTTTCCAGAACTACCTACAAAACCTTTTTCTCTCAACATAAGAGCTGTCTTAAGATTTAAATCAGGTGCTGATTTTTTACTCGGAAGTTTCTTTCGGGGGTCATGCTTGGCTGAAAGAGAGTCACCGAATCGTACCCATCCGCCGTATCTACTAATTTCATCTTCATTTTTGGGATCAACGCTGGTATGGCGATCATATGGGGGGTTCCCAATGCAGACTATTACAGGCACTTTTGATTTGACTTTTATGGCCTCTTGGTGCTGTTCTGCTATTGGTTTTAAGAAAAGTGCAACCTGAGGCTGTTTTGCGTTGGGGCTTTCAAGTGTGTCGGTAAGAAATACATTTATTGCATTTTTGTTATTTGAATCTCCTTTTTCATATTTCTTTTCTCTCAATAATTTTAAGTCCACCCCTTTGTCCTCTAATGCCCTGCTGACTCGTAACTCTGCAACCGAAAAAGGCCCAACCATGCGCTCAAATCCATATAGGTTTTCGGCAAGTTGGTAGGCTTTTCCTTCAACTGCACCTTCTCCTTCTCCCTGCTCACACTTTATCTTTTCCAAGGCATGATTAATAATTCCCAGTAAATAGGTCCCGGTCCCTAATGCAGGGTCAAGAGTTATAACGTCAGGGTCTGCAAATCCCTCTTTTTTACCGAGCCGGTTCGTAAGCAAATCATCAACAAGTTTTACCTGTGCTCTTACCACTTCTAGGGGGGTGTAATAAGCTCCCGCGTTTTTTCTAAGGTTCGGGTCGTAAACGGACAAGAAATCTTCATAGAAATAAAGCCAAGGGTCTTCGGGACCAACAAGCGACATAGGAGGCACTTTGGCTATTACTCTGACTAGCAGGTTCAAAGAAGCGGATATTTCTTCTTGGGCGGCGGGGTCTGTCAGGACCTGAAGGGCCTTGGAAAGTAACATGTGCTCGGAGGACAGTTTGTTTTCAGCGTTCTGCAAGTTTAAAGGCTCGGCCCCTTCACTTCTGGCAAGAAGCAGGGCAAAGGTCACGGTCTGTGCATAGGCGTCTGCAAACTGGAAATCAGTAGCTTCAGGGAAGAGGAGTTGTCGCCAGTCTTTTGCAAGCTGGACAAGCGGCGATTGGGGGTCTTTTAATGCTTCAATAACATCGTCCCTTAGCATTCTGCACAAGGGCGCCAACATTTCAGCAAAGCCCTTAAGGTCTCTCTTAATTGGTATAATCGGACTCCATTCCAAATAGTCATTTAAAAGGGCTTGAATCTCTTTAGCGTCTTTTTCTGATACGGCCTTCTTGCCTTCTTCCACAATGTCGCCGGACAAGCGGGTTACGTTTCTGATTTTTTCTCCGCTTCTGTAGAGCGCCCATTCGTTGCCGTCGCAATATAAGAGGTTGGGTATAGCTTTGAACCTGTTGAACTGTTTTCTATTATGTCCTTTGAAATTATTGAGGGTCACTCCTGTGCCGGGAGCTTTTAATTCGACATATCCTATCAAGAGATTATTTGATGTAATCGCATAATCAGGCTTACCTACTCTTTCGCCGTACTTACTCTCACCCTTGCAGCCCACGTCGTTTTCGGTCAATTCCTTGCCGGCTTCCACCATAAAGGTTTCAAAAGGGTTCCTAAGCTGATCTTCAGGCTCGCCGGGAGTAAGCTGGTTTATCTTTTTGCTTACAGAATCGGCGAATTTTTCCAGCATCTTCTTAATGTCTTTTTCTTTAGACATCTATATGCTCCTTAAAACCATAAGAATATAAACTCATCATATCATCAGTGCTTGTTGATTTCGAACCTAATGAAAGATGTCTTGACATTCTTTATAAAGCGTCTATTATGTTTCATATAAGAACCACCCCAGGAGATAACATCTCCGGCCCGACGCTACTTTTTGCAGGGGCGTCTATTTTAACACCCCCCCGGAGATAGCATCTCCGGGCAACCCCTCGTAGGAGGGGCCTTTCATTTAAAGCCACCCCGGCAGATAGGATCTCCGGGTAGCCCCTCTCACGAGGGGCGTTTTATTTTTATGGCCTCGCATGAATGTAGTGTAATCTTAAACCCGAACAGCCGTTAAAGCCGGCCGCGGTTTACCCGTCCGTATAGCCGGCATTCTATCAGACAAGCTCTGCTCATACCAGACCCTTCAGGCCGGATAACAAGCCCCTAAAATTTTTGCAGCTAAGCGGTTTGATGTCATAATATTGTAAACAAGCAGGGAGAGGGATATAAAGATGGCGAACGACGGAAAGACCGGTTCCAAGAGGCCCTTGATCGCTCCTTCCATCTTGTCGGCTGACTTCGGGCGGTTGGGCGAGGAGATACGGGCGGTCGAGGACGCGGGCGCTGACTGGATTCATGTTGACGTGATGGACGGCCGGTTTGTGCCGAACATCACCATCGGCCCCCCGGTGGTGGAGGCGGTGCGCAAATGCACGGAGCTTCCCTTGGACGTTCACCTCATGATCGTGGAGCCGGAGAAGTACGTGGAGGAGTTTGTTTCTGCGGGCGCTGATATTCTTACGGTCCACGCAGAGGCCTGCCTGCATCTTGACCGGGTGGTGCATCAAATCCGTGAGGCGGGCGAGAGTCGGGGCCCCAAGCGCGGGGTCAAGGCAGGAGTGTCATTGAACCCGCACAGCCCGCTCTCCGCTCTCGAGTACATCCTGGCCGAGCTGGACATGGTGCTTATCATGTCGGTGAACCCCGGCTTCGGCGGGCAGAGCTTTATTCCATACGCGCTCGGAAAGCTGGAAGACTTAACGCGCATGATCGGCGAGCGGAAGCTCGATCTGGACGTACAGATAGACGGCGGCATCACCGCGGACAACATTGCCGACGCCGCGGGCGCGGGCGCCAACGTGTTCGTGGCCGGCAGCAGCGTGTTCAAGAAGCCGGACTACAAGAAGGCGATCACGGAGCTCCGCGGGAACGCAGGCGGCTGACGGCTTGATTTGACTTGTAAAGACACGATTCTATATTCGTGTAAAAGTAAAAGGGAGCCATAAAGCTGATGAAACTTGACACAAAGACCGCGGCCGCGCTTTTGTCCTTCAGCGCGGTCCTTATATGCCTGTTTGCCCTTGGCTGTCCGCGAACGGACAAGGACGGTGATGACAAGCTTCTCGCCTTTTCCGCAACCGGCGAGCTTCTGCCTCGCGCAGGCTCCACCGTTCTTTTCCGCGGCGAGGAGAGCGCCCTCGCAGAGGTCGCGCCTCTCCTTCAGGAGCGCGATCTTGTCCATGCGGACCTGGCGGGGGCCCTCGAGTTCGGGTGCCAGCCGCTCGGGCGCGACGAGGTGTATAAATGGAGGCCGGAGTGGCTTGATTATCTTTCCGCGGCAAACATCAGGGTGATAAACCTGGCTGACGACCATGCCCTGGACTGCGGCAGAGAAGCGCTCCACAAAAGCGCCCGCTTTTTGATGGCGGAAGGCTTTTACTACGCGGGCGCGGGAAGCACGCAAAAGGAAGCGCAGACGCCCGTGTACATCACCGTAAACAACATCACGGTGTCCATCCTCTCTTTTCTTCTGGAACGCCCGCCCGGAATCGAGCCGTGCCCGGCATGCTCCGGCCCTTCCCTTTACAAGCGGCAGGCGCTTATCAGCGGCCTCCGGGAGATGAAGGACCGCTCGGACTTCCGGATAGTAGTGCTCCATTACCAGGAAAAAGACCTGCCGTCGCTCTCGGCAGAAGAACTCCGGATAACGCGGGCGGCCATAGACTTTGGCGCGGACCTGGTTCTGGGATACGGCGCCCGGTCCGCGGGAGGGCTTCACCGGCTGCGCGGCAAGTGGGCCATAACCGGCATGGGTACCTTTACCGGCAAGGCAGTGGACAACCCGGAAAAGACAGCGGACGGGTTTGTGCTGTGCGCGGAGTTCAGGAGGAACACCATCTCGAACCTGCGGCTTATGCCGGTGCGCCTTGATGAGGGCCGTCCGTCGCCGGTCCGGGGGGACGAAGGCCGTGCCGTTCTTGAAAATCTGGTAAGGGTCTCCGGTCCTGATGTCAGGGCCAACAGCAAGATCACAAAAGACATACTTTACCTGAAGTGATTTCTATGAGCGCACGGTTTTAATCGCGACTTAAAGTCGCTCGCACTTATAATTTTTAACATCCACTCATCACGAGCGTGGTTGTTTCGGCAAACCGGATTTTTGGAGGACGCGATGTCTGATGACGACAAAGGCATGACCTACAGCGACGCCGGGGTGGTTTCTCTGGAGAGCGAAGACACCTTTGGCACGCTTTTGCACTGGGTGAACAAGAGCCTGGAGGGCCGGCCCGAGGTCCGGGCCGAGGTCGGTCTTTACGCGACGGTCATCGAGGTTGCACCCAACCTGGGCATAGCGGTAACCACGGACGGTGTGGGGACCAAGCTTTTGGTGGCCGAGCTCATGGACAAGTACGACACGGTGGGCATAGACTGCGTGGCCATGAACGTGAACGACCTGGTGTGTGTTGGTGCTCGTCCGCTGGCCATGGTTGATTACATAGCTGTCGAGAACGCCCGGGACCCGCTTCTGGGAGAAGTGGGCCGGGGCCTTTACGAGGGCGCCCGCCTGGCCGACATATCCATACCCGCTGGCGAGGTCGCGCAGTTAAAGGAGATGATAAAAGGCGTTCGTGAGGACAAAGGCTTCGACCTGGTGGGCACTGCCATCGGCACGGTCGAGCTGGACCGGATGATCACCGGGGAAGGCATCTGCGAGGGAGACGCTGTGGTGGGGGTTTCGAGCTCGGGCCTTCACTCGAACGGCTACACCCTGGCGCGCAAGGTCCTGCTGGACCGCTACGGTGTGGACGCCCGTCTCGAAGAGCTGGGCATGACCGTGGGGGAGGCGCTTCTCGAGCCGACCCGGATATACGTGCGGCCGACGCTGGAAGTGCTCCGGAAGGTAAAAGGAGTAAGGGCGCTCGTTCACATCACGGGCGACGGTTTCCGCAACTTAAGGCGGGTCCGCTCCGAGGTGGGTTTTGTTCTGGACGCTCTTCCCGAGCCGCCGCCCCTTTTCCGGGTGATCCAGAAGGAAGGCAAGGTGGGAAACGCGGAGATGGCCAACACCTTCAACCTGGGAGTGGGCATGTGCGTGGTGGTCGAGGACAGCCGGGCCGATGAAGTAAAGGAGGTCTTTCACGGCCACGGCATGGAAGCTTTTCGAATGGGGTTTGCCCGGCCGGACGCAGAGCGGGAGATCGAGATTCCGGGCCTTTCCGTCCGGGGACGCAAGGACCGGTTTTACGAGGTCTGAATGCCTCCTCTTTCCGCTCTTGTCCGAAACGGCCGTCTTTTCGCAAGAACGGCATGGAAGGCCTTCCATCCCGCAGTGCCTCCCTATCTTATCTACTTTGTCACCCACCGTTGCAACGCGCGCTGCTCGTTCTGTTTCAACCGCGGGAACCAGGAAAAGGCGAACGCGGACGACGAGCTTGACGCCCGCGAAGTTTATAAAATCGCGGAAAAGTTTCGTGGCGTGATCCACGTAACCCTGACCGGGGGCGAGCCGTTCTTGCGCGAGGACCTTTATGAGCCGGCGCGGGCGTTCGTAAACGCGGGCGCGGAAAGCCTTACCATTGCCACCAACGGTACCTTGACCGAAAGGATAGTAGAGACCGCGGGCCAGCTACTGGACGAGTTTCCCGGTCTTTCTTTCGACCTGGACCTCTCCGTGGACGGGCCGGCCGAGCTTCACGACCGGCTTCGGGGAGTCCCGGGCGCGCATGAAAAAGTGATGACGAGCGCAAAAAAACTCGCGCCCCTCCAGGAGAAGCATCCGGGCTTCCGGCTCGGGGCATCGGTTACGGTGTGCGCCTTCAACCAGGATACAGCAGAGCAAACCGTGCGCGAGCTTGCCGAGTCCGGCCTGTTCCGGAGGGTGCAGGTGTTGTGGGTCCGGGGGCGACCTTTCGATCCCAAGGCCACGGACGCTGACTTTTCCGTGTACCAAGCCTGCCGGAGGTACCTGGACGCCACACGGCTTGCAACAGGCGGAAGCAAAGCGAAAGAGGCCCTTTCGCGAAGAGCCAGAGAGGTGGTGTCCCGCACGGTCAAAGAAAATAGAATGGTTCTTCCCTGCCGGGCGGGCACGACCATGGCCACCATGGACCCTTATGGAAACGTCTATCCTTGCGAGATGCTCTGGCAGGTTTCGCCGGAAGGCGATCCCGGACACGGCCTCCATGACTGGGTCATGGGCTCGCTCCGGGACAAAGATTTCGACATAAAGAAAGTGCTCGCAACCGATAAAGCCCGGAAGGTCCGGCAGTGGATCAAGGACAGAAAATGCTTCTGCTCCTTCGAGTGCGCGGCCTATAACAATATCGTGTTCAACCCGCGGGCCTGGCCGGGTGTGATCAAGTCATGGAAATGAAACGCCCTTGTCCATGTTTTTTTACTTCCTGTCTTCGCTCAGCCTGGCCCTTCTTTTCTTCTTCGGCCGGGGCCTGGCGTTGCCGTAAGAGTGGCGCCAAACCTTGCTCCTTTTCGACCTGCGGTCTCCTTTACCCATGAACTTTTCCAGACCTCCTTACAACTTGCTAATGATTTTTCCATGATAACTACCCGCTTGCCGGGTTGTCAAACTCCGGTTTTTGCCGGTGAACTTCCCCCAATTTTAATTCCCTGATTCTGGATTCCTTTTTCATATTGCCGGGATATGTCTTCCCCCAAGTGAAAATGGGGGAACTTTCTCGCGGTCTTTGCAAGGCGCGTCAGCGGTTTGTGGAGGAGATGATCTACGGCATCCAGGCCCGGGGCTCGGTACGTTTGACCGAGGTTATGCAAAGTTGTGGGCGGTGGAGGCGTATCTTGCGCGCTGGCGGGTTGAGGAGACGATCCGTTTTATCAAGCAGAGCTATGAGC
>JAWOBU010000225.1:0-10967 GCA_046484135.1 bacterium | reverse complement strand
GATTTCAAAAGCTCGAGGGTTTGGCCTTCGTACCTTTGCACGGCCGGCCAAAGGTAACGGTAGGAAAAGTAAGAGGCCCCGAACGCGCCTTTTTCCGAGTCCATGATGATGTAGTCAATGCCGTTCTCACGGACCCAGCGCATCAACCTCTCCGGGTCCGCCATGGGCACGGGCGCGCACACCCGCTCGGTGACCAGCGCGCAGGGATACACGGAATGGAACATGACCCTGGCGTCCGGAGGCGCATTTTTGCGGAGCCGGTCGAGGACAAGGAGGCTGGCGTAAGAGTAAGGGCGGTCCGCCACCATGGTCATCCCCGGTCTCGTAAGCTGATACTCCGGCTTTTTAAACCGCTTTTTAACCAGCGTTGCGTCGCTGCCGAGATTGACAAGAATAAAAAGCGCCGCCGCCACAATACCGGCGAGCCGGGCCTTGCCCCGGACGGGAGCGAAACCCGCGTGCCCGGCAGCCTTGCCGGAAAGCCACGTTATTGATCCTGTCATGGCCAGGAGCAGCACCGGCAGGGCGGGAGCGAAAAAACGCGGATGCGGAAAAGGCCAGGCCAGGGCGACCAACAGAGTGAGCGCCGCGTAGATTTCGCTGATCCTTTTCTGCCGCACTATCATGAAGCCAAGGCCCCCCATCACCAGCACAAACCACGATCCCGAAAGCGCCGCCCGGACCCCGGCCGGGAGGCGCTCCAGTGCCGGCACCAGGAACCCGGCGGTATGGAAGAGATAGTATCTCCCGTTGTCCGTGATGCGCTTTGCGAACCTGGCGGGGGTAAGCTTTTTCGGCTCCGGCATCAAGGGGATGCCCTGGTCTTCCGCCAGCCAGTATGTGCTGCCCAGCGGCTCGCCTACCAGGAGCTTGGAAAGATACGGCTCGTCCTTGGCGCCCTGCACCTTGTAGTTACGCACCGTCCAGGCGCCGAAGAATAAGCCGGTAATCAAAAGGACGGCAGCGGCAAGATATAGCCTGTTCTTGATAGGAAGCCGACGGTGCAAAAAGACAGACAGGACCGCGGCCGCCGGCAGGGTTACGCCGATGCTCCGGGTAAGGAGGGCAGCAGAGGCCAACACGGAAAAACCGATCAGGGAAAGCACGCTTGTAAAGCCCCGCTCGTGCTCCCTTTCAAACACCCACAGCGAGCTCATGACAAGCGCGGTAAAAATGATCCCGGAGTAAAGGTGCCGGGCGATCCCGATCCAGAAGGGAAGGGTCATGGAGAAGGCCGCAATCATGAGGGGGACGGCCGGCGAGCGGGTACGCTTTCTCAAAAGGAGCACTCCGAAAAGAAAAGCCGCCGCGCCGAACAGGTTGTTTATGAGCTTATAGAGAAAGAGGTTCTCGCCGAACAAGAGGTTGAGGACGGCCAGGAGGGAGGTGAAGCCGGGCGGCCTTACCGTGCAGGGAGGGCTGCCGATCCGGAGGACCTCGCGAAAGCCCTGGCCGGAAGCCAAGGCCCGCGAAAGAAGGATGTCAGAGGCTGCCGATCCCTGCAGGAAGTAAAACCGCTGGTTGGACATGACAACAAAAAGTCCTGCCACCCCCAGCAAAACCGCGGCCACCAGTGTCCTGTCCCGTTTTGACAAAGCGCGCCCCGAAGCATATCTCCATAAAGTCCGCTGAACTGAGACCATATAATACACCTGAAACCGCTTCCGCCCAAGTCCCGCGTTTATTCATTAGAACCATCCCGGTCCCGTCCCGAATTATGAAAGAAAAAATAGCCTTGCTCGTCCATTAAGGTGAACCGGGAGGACGGGGTCCCCTCAGATTGCAGCGACAGGTGAATAATCGGGACCTCGTCCTCTTTTCAATCAGCCCCTTCCCTAAAATCAAGGACCTTTCATAAAAAAAAGCAGCGTTACGCTTGACCGGCGGGCATCCTTAATTCAGAATAGATAGGATTATGGACGTATCATCGGTTTTTTATAATCTCTGGGACCTGGTGGCTTACACTGCGGCTCCTTTTATCTTGGTCCTGGGAGTGATGATCTTTATTCACGAGCTGGGCCATTTCCTTGCCGCCCGTGCGTTGGGGGTCAAGGTACTGGTGTTCAAGCTGGGGTTCGGCAAGTGGATCTGGAAGCGGACCCGGGGCGACTTCGAGTACGGCATCGGGGTCTTTCCCATCGGCGGCTACGTGAAGATGTTCGGGGACCCCACCGAGGTCGAGGGCGGAGACGAGGACACCCCCTTAGAGGACATCTCCGAGGAAGAGAAAGCACAGGCCCTGTATTACCGGCCCGCCCGGCACAAGCTCCTTATTTTCATTGCCGGTCCCGTGATGAACATCCTGTTCGGCGCCATTGTTGCGCCGCTGGTGTTCTTGATCGGGGTCGAGCAGGTAAAGCTTGCTCCGGAGGTCGGCAAAGTGGAGTCCGGCTCTCCCGCGGCAGTGGCCGGCATCAAGCCGGGCGACATGGTCCTGTCCATAAACAACCAGGAGCTTGACAACTTCTTCGACCTCAAAAAAAAGGAGGCCCTGAACCCGAACAAGTCCATGGTCTACCGGATCAAGCGGGACGGCGAGACCCTCACCAAAAAACTCACCCTGCGGGAGGGGGAAGACAAGCCCATCGGAGAGTCAGGAATCGGGCCTCCGCCGGTGCCCGCGGTGGTGATGGAGATCATGCCCGATACCGCCGCGGAAAAAGCGGGGCTCAAGCCGGGCGACGTGATCGAAAAGATAAACGGCGAGCGCGTCTCCCACAGTGAGATTTCCTTGAAGGTCAATCCGCCGGTGGCGGGCGCATTGGGGGCGATCCCCATGGCCGAGCGCCGCGGGTTTTACGAGCAAAGGAGCTTAAACCTCCTGGTCAAGCGCGACAGTAAAACCCTGGAACTCGAGACCTTCCCGCGCTTCAGCGAAGAGCACGGCATCTTCCTTCTCGGCATCCAACACTCTCCTCCCAAGGAGACCGTGCGCTACGGGCTCATAGGCTCGGTCCGGGAGGGGTTCCACTTGTGCGTTGACTCGGTGGTCGAGGTCTACACCGTTCTATATAAGCTCGTCACCGGCCAGCTCTCCCCGCGGCTCATGGCCGGTCCGGTGGGAATCGGCGCCATCACCAGTCAGGCGGCCCATATGGGTCTCGGGATGCTGCTCAAGCTGACCGTGCTCATCGGCATCAACCTGGGGCTTTTGAACCTGCTTCCCTTCCCGCCCCTGGACGGCGGGCACGTGGTGGTCACTCTGGTCGAGTCCGCCATGGGCCGCGAGATCAACATGAAGGTCAAGGAAGGAGTCTTCTGGTTCGGCTTCATGCTGCTCATCTCCCTGATGGTCCTGGTCACCATCAACGACTTTTACAACTTCGGCTCCGGCATGCTGGACTACCTGAAAGGCCTGGCCGAGGGACTGGGACTTTAGCGTCCCCATGCAGTACTCTCCCCGGAGTATTCGGCCGTGAAGATATTCGGTATTGATACCTCGACCGGCGTGCGGTCCGCCGCCGTGATGGAGGACGGCAAACTCCTGGCCGAGCTGTGCCTCCAAACCGGCAAAAAGCCGAGCGAAAAGCTCGCGCCCGCCATAAAAGAACTCTTTTACAACCTGGGACTTTCGCCCGCGGAGGTGGAAGGTTATGCAGTGGGGCTTGGCCCCGGCTCCTTTACCGGCCTCCGAACCGGGATCTCGCTTCTGAAAGGAATGGCCATGGCCAATCCCGCGCCGGTAATCGGGGTCTCTTCTTTGGAGGCCCTGGCCAGGTCAGCCGTTGGTTATAAGGGAAGGGTATTGCCCCTGATAGACGCTAAAAAAGGCCAGGTCTTTACCGCCCGCTTCCAGGCCGACGGTGAGGGAGGTCTGGCGCGGATTTCCGCTGATCTGGCCCTGGACCCCGCTGAGCTGCCTTCTCTCGAGCCTCGTCCCCTGTTGCTCGGCGAAGGACTGCGACGCTATCAAAAAGAAATCGTCAGTGCCTTTTCCGAAAACGTAAGCCAAGCCCCGGAAAATTTGTGGACGTTGAGGGCATCCTGGGTGTGCGAGCTGGCCCGGCCCTTGCTCGAAAAAGGCGAGTCCCAAGAGCTCCATTCCCTCCTGCCCGTCTATGTCCGGAACACCGACCAGGAGCTAAAGCTGGGGCCTCCTAAAAAAGGTTGAAGACCCGTCCTCGCCCGACAAGGGCATGCCGCTCCCGAACTTGTGCCGCCGGCAAGGCTTTGGTTACTGTTGCCTTCCTTCAATCGCGCAGAGCATAATGGCCGCTATTATTCCCACCCTTCTGTCCAGGGCCTGGTTTATGTCCCTCTTGAAGTCAAGGTGCATCTTGAGGAGAAAGGGATTGAAGTTCTGCTTGAAATAAATTAAAGGCTCGCCATTTATGCTGACGGTGAACTTCTGGGGTATGAGGTTGCTTAAAAATCTCCTTACCAGCGCCAGCGCCATGCTGTCTTCCTGGATTTTCGCTATTTCATTGTCCGACGAGTCCATGATGGTCCACTCGTCACGCAGCATGCTCTTGATGCCCGCCCTGCGGACCGCTCCCAGCTTCGTCTGGGAATCGGAATCAACGATATCATAGGTCGCGCTGATATCGAGAATTTGCCGGGCCTTTATCCGGAACATCTCCCGGCTCTTTGCTTCATCAGAGTACACTGATACGTCCTCTTTTAACTTCAGGGCCTTGAGCTCAGCGTAAAGTATCAGCTCTCCGTGAGGATCGTACACCCGGAACTTTTGATGCCATAAGTTTAAAAAGCCCTTCCTGACCAAGTACTCAAAGGACTGGAACTTGTCGCTTTGGGGAACTGTTTCCATTTAAAATCTCCTTTCTCGCAAATGGCCTTCAGAGTAACAACCACGGAACGTTCGAGTCAAACGACACATGTAACCCGCCCGGCCGGCAAGCGTTCACAAAGAGATGCTTTACGTGCCGCTCACTTTGTAAAGCAGGTCTGCGAACTTTTTAAGAGTTTCCGGCTCCGGCATGGGGAGCTTGAAAAAGCTCCTGCCCGCCTCGTCCTGTTCGACAAAGCCCTGGGCGAAGCCGAGAGGAGAGTCGGTTTTGCTCTCCTGCTGGGGGCCTGGCTGGTTCTGTTCGTTCATGGCCTGTCCGAGCTTGTCCAGGAAGGCCAGGCCCGCGGATGCGACCTCTGCCCAGGCCTGCTCCGCTGGGGAGGCGGCGGCAGCGGGCTTCTTTTCTTCAGTTGCAAGCTCCTCCTCAGCCGCTTGCTGCGCGGACGGCGGAAGCTCGGCCGGGACGGCCGGGCCTTCCGGAATGGAACCCGTGGCCTTCTCCACCGTCTCCATGAATCTTTTCAGGCGGGAGCCGCCCAGGAAGACCTCGTCCTGGCCACCATCCAGCACGCCGGAAAAAAGGGATTTCTTAAAGCTCAACAGCGAAAGCATGCCGTGCTCGATGGTGTGGTCAGCGACAAAGTTCACCACCCGGACCGGCTGATGCTGGCCCAGCCGGTGGACCCTGCCGATGCGCTGATCGAGCACCGCCGGGTTCCACGGCATGTCCATGTTGATTACTGCGGAGGCGTTCTGGAGGTTCATGCCCAGGCCGCCGGCCTCGGTGGAAAGGAACAGCCGGCAGTTCTTGTTATCCCGGAACCTTTGTATCAGGTCTTTGCGCTTTTTGCTGGGCACACCCCCGTGGAGGAAGGCATAGTCCCAGCCGTTTTCCTCCAGGCGTCGGATGATGAGTTCATGAGTGCCGAGCCACTGGCTGAATACCACCACCTTGGCTTTGGGGTCCTCGAAGATGTCGGATAAAAGACCCATGAGCTCATCCGCCTTGTAACCGTGGTCGGTCCTTTTGTCCAGGAGGTAGGTGCTGTTGCACGACATGCGCATGAACTGGAGGGCCGTCAGCAGGACGCGCTGGTCGGTCTCGGAAAGAAAACCGTACCGGCGCCACTTGGCCACGATCCTGCCCACTGTCTCCTTGTTCTCCTCGTGATGCTTCATCTGCTCGGGCGTCATCCCCACAAAGTACTTCTTTTCGAGTCTTTCAGGCAGCTCTTTCAAGACCTCGTCCTTGGTCCGGCGGATAAGGATGGGAGAGAGGGTCTCCGATATCCGGGACAGGTTCTTGTATCCCACCACCTTGCCGAACTCGTCGGTTACCTGGTGCTCGTGGAGGAACCGGAAGCGGGGGCCGAGGTGGAACCGGTCCACGAACTCTACAATGGAATGCAGCTCCTCCAGCCGGTTCTCGAGGGGGGTGCCGGTTAAAACGATAGCATATGGAGACTCGAGCTGCTTTACGCTCTGCGCGGTTCTGGTCTTCCAGTTCTTGATGCGCTGGGCCTCGTCCAGAATGATCATGTCCGGCGACCACTGCTTTATGAAGTCCCGGTCCCGATAGATGAGCTCGTAGTTACAAAGCTTATAAAAGGACTCGGTCTCGTAAAGCCGCTCGCGGGCGGCAAGTCCTCCCTCGATCACCATGGCGCTCCGGTCGGTGAACCTTTCTATCTCGGTTTGCCACTGGTGTTTTAAAGAGGCGGGACAAACCACCAACACCCGCTCGATACCGGCAAGCCGGGCCAGTATCTCGCATGCCGCAATCGCCTGGATGGTCTTGCCCAGTCCCATGTCGTCCGCTATGATCGAGCGTCCCTGGCGGGCCGCGAACAGAGCTCCCTTCCGCTGGTAAGAATACATGGGAACCTTGAGCAGGCTCTTGAGCTCCGTACCTTGTCCGCCGCGCGGATAGGCCTTGTCCACCCTCTCCCGGAGATGGTTGCTGTCCCTTATATGGGCAATGTACTGGAGCGCGTCCTCGTAGCAACGAAGCTCATGCTTTATCTTTCCCGCCTTCTTCATGAACTCGTCAAAGCGGGAAAATCCTTCGGGAGTTAAGACGCCTTCCTTGTCAAAGTACCTGCCGGCCAGGTCCTTCAGAGTGGCAGGACACTCGATCCCCGGCTTGAACATCACCTTCCTCTGCGCGCCGTAGCGGAGGTACACCGACGAGTAGGGAGACTGGTGCCCCTCTCGGAACGCCTTCTTCGCGCCCCGCTTTTTCCTGAGCCTGGCAAGGACGAACTCGATATGCTTGCAGGTCCCCAAAGTGTTGACCGCGAAGTCAGGACAGGAGCAGTAATTGATGCCCGGGCCCTCTCCCCGGATCGCCACCTTGTAAGCGCCGCCGGTCTCCGGGTTCTCGACCAGGAACTCCGAGAAGATGGGCTCTTCTCCGATGTTTTTCATCTTGAACTCCTGGACCTCGCTGAACTCGCGGCGGAGCGCGATCTGCCACTCCTCGACCGTCATGTTCGAGGGCTTTCTGGTCCGGGGAGTCCTGGTCTTGGTGGCGGTCTTTTTCTTGCTTGACTTCTTTTTCGCAGGTTTTTTCTTCTTGCCCTTTTGAGCCTTGGCCGTTCCTTCAAAAGAGGTGGTCGCTTTCTTCTCTTCCGGACTCCTCTTTCTGAACTTTCCGTCCATATCTTTCGAAGCCACTAAGCAATCCTCCTTGACGCTCAAGCTTTAATTGTTTCTGGAAACCCATCCTGTGCCTTGAGGACCCCTGCCGAGCCTGATATAAAGCAGGTTCAGGTTTTTCCATTCCCTTGCTCTGCCCACCGGCAAAGCAGCTCATCAAGGTCCCGTCTTATCATCCGCCTGGCCTCGACCCTCTCGTAACCCGCAGCCAAAAGCTTATCGTAATCGGTGAAGCGATGGCGGGCGTAAGCTTCGACCGCAAGGCGGATCGGCTCCTCCTGGAGCTCCTTGGCGCCGGCGCTCCGTCCCACCCTGCCGGAGTACTTGCGGCAGGCATGCTCGGCAATCCTGCTCTCCTCTCCAGAAGGAGCGCCCGGATACAAGGCGCGCACCCGGCCGGCAAACTCTTTTACAAACTCCTGGTCAGCCTTCTCCCTCCGGGCGGCTTCCCGCTCCCGGCGGGACTTCCTGGCATCCTCATCAGCAAGGCATTCGTGCTCCGCTCGATCAAGTGCCTCTTCCTCTACCAACACCCCCTGCCTCTCGTAGCGCTTCCTCGCCCGGCTCCACTTGACCACCACCACCTGAAGACCGGAATGTTTGCCCGCGCGCCGGGTAAGGGCTGCGTTGCCGCGCGGCAGATAAAAAAGGTGGCCCAGGTCAGCGCATTCCATGCACAGAGCATTGTCTCCCTCCTTTTTCAAGAACTCACCCGGCAACAGATCACGCCCGCACTCGGAACATCTCGAGGGCCTGACAATGGAAAAGACCACAAGCTGGTCTTTCCCTACATCACCCTTATTGGCATCCTTCTCAGGCAATGAGATCACTCCGCCAATATAATCCCGGTGATATTAAATCAATAGAAGGAAACAAGTAATTGAAAAAAGCAGCTTCACTTTGCCCATAAAACGGCTAAAAGAATAACAAGCCCTGCCTCCCTGGTCAAACGCCATTTTCTTTCTATCGGAGACGCGGCGGGAATTAAGAAATCTGGCAGCGCCGGCCTGAATTTGGCATAATATTACTTCTACAAAAAACAATAGAAAAGGCCGGAAGCATTCATGGACATAAAACGGGAAAACGATTTTCTGCTCCGGATAAAAAAAGAAGGCGACATGCGTCTCGACGCCCTGGTGTTCGCAAACCGCGAGCTCAAGATGGAGGAGAGTGCCCTCCTTCAGCTCGCGAACGCCGCCTGCCTGCCGAGCGCCGAGTACGTGCTGGGCATGCCCGACATCCACCACGGCTACGGCGTTCCCATCGGGTCGGTGGTTGCGACCCGCGAGATCATCATACCCGCGGCCGTAGGCTACGACGTAAACTGCGGCATGCGCCTCATGCTCACGTCTTTGTCCGCGGGCGAGGTGGACGTAAACCCGCTTGCGGACGGCATCAAGCGGTCGGTGCCTCTTGGCGAAGGCAAGAAGAACGTTCCTTTCAAACGGGACGATTTCGTGTCGGTGATGGAGGGCGGCCTGTCCGCGCTGGTCGAGCTTTCTCCTTCCGGCCACCGGGTGTGGGAGGGCTTTGATCCGGCCGAGGAGAAGGCCAACCAGGAGCGGGTCGAGGACAGGGGCAGCATGGAAGGCTCGATAGACGCGGTGCCGGAGAACGCAATCGAACGGGGCTTGAATCAGCTCGGCACCATGGGCGGGGGCAATCATTTTATCGAGCTTCAGAAGGTGGAGGAAGTGCTTGACAAAAAGGCGGCGTCGCGCTTCGGCATCTTCAAAGGCCAGTTCACCATCATGGTCCACTCCGGCTCCCGGGCCTTCGGCCACGACGTGGGAGGCCATTACATGAAGATGGCCAAAAGCTTTAACAAGGAGCACGGAAGTTCCGTGCCCGGCCTCAGCTACTTCCCCTTGACAAGCAGAGAGAGCAAAAACTATATTCACGCCATGCACGCCGCAGCGAACTTCGCCTTTGTGAACCGGGCTCTCATGGCCGCGCTGGTCCGGGACGAGTTCAAAAAGCGATACTCCGAACAAAGGGTCTGGCAGCTCTACGACGTTCCCCACAACATGGCCAAGCTCGAGCTGCACCACGGCAACCAGCTCTGGGTGCACCGCAAAGGAAGCACCCGCGCCTTCGACGCAAGACACATGAAAGGGACCCCCTTTGCCGACGTGGGACAGCCGGTGCTCATCCCCGGGTCCATGGGAACCTCGAGTTACGTGCTCCTCGGTGTGCCCTCCGGAGAAAAAAGCCTCTACAGCGTAAACCACGGCGCCGGCCGATTGATGAGCAGGAGCGAGGCCTCAGGCGGCAGGAAAGGCAAGAAGAAGAAGTCGGGACAGGCGGCCATCTCCGACTCCCGTTTTCGGGAAAGTATGGAAGGCGTGTACCTGTTGTGCGATAATAAGTCCGCGGCCAAGGAAGAGGCCCCTGACGCCTATAAGGACATAGACGCGGTGGTCCGCACAGTGGAGGACGCCGGGCTGGCACGGCCGGTGGCCCGGATGGTCCCTTGTGCCGTGCTGAAAGGGTAGACATGGAAGACCTGAACCTGTTCAAGCAAATCCCGCTCTTCGTAAACTTCAAGCTCACCGAGCTCATGAGCATAAGCATGGTGGCCCGGCTCGAGAAGTACTCCGCGGGCGAGACCGTGTTCAACGAAGGAGAACCCGGAGACGCGCTTTACATCATCAAGAGCGGCAGGGTAAAGGTAACCAAGCGCGACGGCAACGCGGTGGAGCATGCCCTGGCCTACCTGGAAAAAGGAGAGTACTTTGGAGAGATAAGCCTGGTGGACCAGGCGCCCCGCTCCGCGTCCATCAAGGCGGACTCCGACTCCGAGCTTTTGAAAATAAAAAGGACCGACTTCAAAAACCTGATCGCGGGAAACAAGGAACTCGAAAGAAAGTTCTACAAGTCCTTTACCGAGGTCCTCTGCGAAAGACTCCGGGTGACCAACAAGAACCTGACCTTCAGTCAGGAAGTCAACACCATGATCCAGGAGATCACCAAAGGATGAGACCGCGGGGCCAGGTCTTGATATTTTGACCCCTCTTTGAAGCGACATGAGTACTAACGATGACGAGAAGCTGAACGAGGCGCTTGGTTTGGCGGCGCAGTGGCTTCGTGAAGCAAGGAGCGTGGTCGGCTTTACGGGCGCGGGTGTGAGCACCGAGTCGGGCATACCCGATTTCCGCTCTCCCGGCGGCATCTGGGAGAAGTACGACCCGGAAGAGATGACCTACCAGCGGTTTTTGGCCAGCGAGGAGGCCCGCAAGCTGCGGTGGAAGCTTTTCCTGGAGATGGAGGC
This sequence comes from bacterium, assembly GCA_046484135.1. Classification (GTDB taxonomy): domain Bacteria; phylum RBG-13-61-14; class RBG-13-61-14; order RBG-13-61-14; family DATKZS01; genus CAYQTK01. The sequence continues at coordinate 291 of JAWOBU010000225.1, read as the reverse complement.
CAGCATGAATGCAGGCCCCAATCCCTCCCATTACGCGCTGGTCGAGCTGTACGAGCTCGGGAAGCTCACGGGCGTCATCACCCAGAACATTGACGGTCTTCACCAGGCCGCGGGTCTGCCGGACGAGGCGGTGATCGAGATTCACGGCAACGCCAAAGAGGTCTACTGCCTCTCCTGTAGCCGCAGGTGGCCTTCCCGGGAGATCAAGGAGAGGATTGAAAACGAAGGGGTGGAAGTTCCCTACTGCACCGAGTGCGGCGGCATACTGAAGCTCGCCACCGTGTCGTTCGG
>JAWOBU010000196.1:0-16383 GCA_046484135.1 bacterium | reverse complement strand
CGACCGCTTCTTCGGCCCAGCCCTGGGCCTCCAACGCCCGGCCTTCCTTAAGAAGGTTATAGGCCAGCACCGTGCGCACGTATGCCGTGTCCGGGTCCGCCTTAATAGCGGAGAGCAGCTCTTCGATGGCCTGCTCTCTTCTGCCTTCCAGCGCCAGAAGCTGGGCATAGCTGAAATGGGTCATGGCATCCACCTGCTGTTTTTTTGACTTGTCTTCAGCAGAAGTGGACTGTTTTACCTCGGATTTCACCTCGTTTATAAACCTCTGGAGCTTGGGACAGCCGGAGACCGCGAACGAGACGAGCACCAGACAGACCAGAAGACCGCGCAAACGGTAACGGAAAGAACTGATTACTGTTTTCGCCATAAAGTGGAATTTAACATACATACACAGGCCTGGCAAAACCGGCGAGGACGGGCGGCTTAAAAGCCGTTCGGAAAATCTTGCCGCCAAGCTAAAAAATTGGATGAAAGCCGCTTTTCTCTGGTAGAATAATCATTCAAAACGTATTCAAAGAAGGAGGAGCGGGAAACCATGACAACTACATACCGGCGGTGGCTCGGCGGACGCGCCTTGCGTGTTTTTTCGGCTTTGCTTTTGCTTTCGGGCTTGTCTTTGTCAGGCCTCTTGCAGGCGGAGGACAAAATGGACGTTAAAGCGGAAAAGGGTGGAGACGGCGGTCTTTTGATGTCGGGGCTCATATTCCCGCCCACGGACCGGCTTCCTTCCAACCACGGGTCCAATATCTACCAGATGCCGGACGGCACTATCATGTGCGCGTGGTACGCGGGTTCTTCCGAGGCCGCGGACGACGTGGCTGTCTACGCCTCCCGGCTTGAAAACGCTAAGTGGAACGAGCCCCGGGTGATAGCGGACACCCCGAACAAGTCTGAGGGCAACCCGGTTCTGTTCGCGGAGGGCGGCACGACCTGGCTGTTTTACGTAACCATCCACGGGTTGGGCTGGAACTGGGCCAAGGTGAAGTACCGGACCTCGGAAGACTCGGGCCGCACCTGGGGAGACGTCCGCATTCTCCGCAACAAAAGGGGATGGATGACCAGGAACCATCCGGTAAAGCTCTCGGACGGTCGCATTCTGCTTCCGCTTTACAGCGAGAACAAGTGGTGCTCGGAGTTCATGGAGTCGCCGGACGGCCACAACTGGGAGCACGTGGGCGAGGTCTGCTCGAACCCCGGCAACATCCAGGCCTCGGTGGTCGAGCTGTCTCCGGGAAACCTTTACGCCACCATGCGCACCGGCGACAGTTGGTTCAAGGAAAAAAGGGTCTGGGAGACCAGGTCCCATGACGGCGGCCGCACCTGGACCGAGCCTCGTCAGACCGCACTTCCCAACCCCAACGCGGGCACGGACATGATAAAGATGGAGTCCGGAAGGCTGCTGCTCGCTTTCAACAACTCGGAGGACGACCGCACCCCGCTATCGCTCGCGGTTTCGGACGACGGCGGCAAAAGCTGGGAGGTGGTAAAGGACCTGGAGACCGCTCCCGGCGAGTACTCCTACCCCTCGCTCTGCAAAGAGGAAGACGGGTCCATCCACATCTCCTACACCTATAAGAGGGAGTCCATAAAGCACGTGCATTTCACGGAGAAGTGGCTCGAATAAAGCGGGAAGTTCTGATAAAAGGCTTGCCCGAAGGTTAAAGTAAAAAGCAGTTGTTTTTTTGGAGGAAGTATGAACAAGACAAGTTGTATAGCGTTGTTTTCCCAGACCGGCAACACGTCGAAGGTTGCCGAAGTTATAAACCGGGAGTTCGACAAGGGGGGATGGAGTTCCCGTATACTGAGTGTTCCCGAAGACGATCCTTCCGCGCTTCAAGACGCATCGGTTTTAGGAGTAGGCACTCCAGTGATGTACATGGAGGTCCCGCCAGTGGTCAAAAGATGGATAAAAAGTGTCCCGCAGGGGAAGGGCCGTCCCTCCTTTGTGTTCACGACCTACGGGCACGTGTATGGCGGAAATGTTTTACGCAAGCTGGCTGCCATTCTTACGCAGGCCGGTTATACCTCGGCGGGCGGGATCGAAGTCCCAGCGGAGCATAATTTTCCCACCCTCAAGGGAGCTCAAGGCTTCGGGCCAGGCAAGCCGGACCAGGAGATGCTTGCGAACGTGGAGAGCTTTGCGCGCGGGCTGGTCGAGCGGCTCGAAAAGGACCCCAATCTGTCCGTGCCTCTCTCCCGGCTCGATAATGGCCGAAAGGTGTTCAACTTCGTAAGTGGACTGTTGTCGCTTCAAACCAAGATCAACTCCATGCCCGAGATAAAGCACGAGCCGGAAAAATGCGAAGGATGCGGAGCCTGCGCTGATGTTTGCCCCCAGGAAAATATCAGAATCGAAAACGGCAAGGCGGTGCGGGGAGACGACTGCATCAAATGCTGGCAGTGCGTTGAGAACTGTCCCGAGAACGCCCTTACCGTTAACTATCAGAAGGGAGAGAGAATGATCCGGCTTTCGCAAAAGATGGCCATGGTGCGCGACTACCGGGTCATGAAAGCGGAGTGAATTCCATAAAAAGGATTGGTTTCAGCTTTCCAGGAAGTTCTTAAGAAGCTGTTTCCCGTTTTCGGTCAGGATGGACTCGGGGTGGAACTGGATGCCTTCCAGGTTGTACTCTTTGTGGCGCAGTCCCATGATCTCTCCTTCATCGGTCCAGGCGGAGACCTCGAGGCAGTCGGGCAGGCTCTCTCGTTCCACCAAGAGGGAATGATAGCGGATGGCGGAGAACCCGGAGGGAATGTCCCGGAACACGCTCTTTCCATCGTGATGGATGACCGAGGTCTTGCCGTGCATGAGCCGGTCTGCGATCACGATCTTGCCTCCCAGGGCGTAGCCGATGGACTGGTGGCCTATGCACACGCCCAAAAGGGGCAGCTTTCCGGCAAAGCGTTTTATCACCTCCACCGACACCCCGGCCCGGGGAGGGTCGCACGGACCCGGAGATATCACGATCTTCTCCGGAGCGAGCTCTTCTATCTCGTCCGGCGTGATGACGTCGTTTCTATACACCTCGACCTCGGCGCCCAGCTCGCCCAGGTACTGGACCAGGTTGTAAGTGAAAGAGTCATAGTTGTCTATCATCAGGATCACAAGCCACTCCCCTCGAGGCCTTACCGGTCCACGTGGATACTACTTGACCGGCCGGAGCTCCGGATGGTCAAGGAAAAAGTGCTCCAGGCAGTCCGAACAACAGAAGTAATGGATGTAATCAGACCCCTCCACTGAAAGGGCCACCGATTTGGGTATCTCTTTCCTGCAGACCTCGCATGCAACCTTTTCTTCGCTCATCTCGACTCCTCCCGCCCATAGGACCTGCGACCTTGAAATCCGGGGGACCGGCAAATGCCCCCCTGTTCCAGAATCAAAGGTCATGTTACAAGCGCCCCTGCCGGGCGTCAAGTGTCCTTCATGATTCATGTCGCAGGACCTAAAGCGCATACATTGACAAGAGCGGCCATTATGCTTTTACAAAAACACGGGCTTTCTACGAAATTTTGCAAAAGCGATTTTCAATCTCTGTTGTTCAAGGCACGGACAGGTCCACCCTTATTGGTTCAGGCTTTTCTCTGGAAGGCCGAAGCCCGGTGAGGCTCTGGTGTTCGCCGGGGAGCTCGCCGATCTTGACCGTGTATTCGCCCGGCTCGAACACGGGCGGCCGGAAGGAGTCGCCGTTTATGCGGAGGGTATAGACCACTTCCTTGTCCTTTTCCTTTATCACTTGTACCACCGGGTCCTGCCGTCCGATCACGTTTATTGGCGGAAGATGACCGAAGGGTTGTCTGCCGTAGTTGTCCTTTTGCTTTACGGTCATGGGCCATCCTTTATATTGCATGTCCCGGTTTTGGGGGTCGGTGGGGTCTACCTGTCGGGGCCAGCATTCCATGGTTATGGTTCGTTGTTTTTTGTCAAACCTTATGATGCCGAAGCCGGGCGCCTTGTCGTGGAGAGAGGAAGGCTTTCTTCCGGTGTCTTCGGGGTTGGAGACCGCGTAGACGGTGACCTTGTTGCCGAGTCCGTCCTCGAACTCGCCGGTGTAGGAGGGCGCGCCTGCTCGCCGGTTTTTGCCGGGTTCTTCCGGCTTCCAGGAGCGGGGGTAGTAGTTGGCGATAGAGGGCACGCAAAAGGAGTAGCCCGCGTCGTTCCACTCGTCAATGCCGTGATGCACGATGGACGCGAGGTGCTGGTCCCCCGCGATCATGAAGGCGAAGCCGCGGCGGATTTCCCGCAAGGCCCGCTCCCGGCGGCTTCGGGGCCATCCGTTCGAATCGAGGTCCGCGTAAATCCTTTCCTCGAACGGACCGTGGTGGGTGCTGACATTCGCAAAGATGGTCTGGGAGATGACCGCCTTCATCTCGGCGCCTTCCCAGTCCTTTGTCCACTCGCGGAGGAATTCGAGCTGGCGCTGTCCCAGAAGCCGGAGGCCGGGCGGGTCCAGGGCGTCCTTGTCATAGCTCTCGGCGGTAACGTGGTCGGCGCGAGGCCCCAGCTCCGGCGTTACCAGGCCGGCGCAACCGGACTTCCATTTGCGGTCCTCGATGATGGCAAAGCTGATCCCGCCCCAGGTGAGATCGGTGTAGTAAACGCCGATGCCTTGCTTGACCGGCTCCGGGTCGTAGGGATCGGGAAGGTGGCTGGTCTGGGCCTTCTCGACTTCTTTTACATACTCCGCGTCTTTTTTGTAGCCTCCTTGGTAGATGTTGTCCGTGGGCCTGCCGCCGGCTCCCCACAGGTTGCCCTGCCCCACGTCGTGGTCGTCGGGTATACACACGGTGGGCCGGTCTTTTATAAGCTCGCCGAAGTCTTCGCCGAACTCGATCCATTTTTGAAGGTGGCCGTAATGCCGGTACACCTGGTCTCCGGTGAAGACCAGGAGGTCGGGGTCGTACTTCTTCAAGTTCTTCACTATGTCGCTCTTGGGAACGGGAGGGAAAGGTCCATTGCCGGTAAAGGCGGCCACCATGATCTCGTCCTGGTTCACCGGGTCCTTGCGGATGACGCCTTGCCGGCAGTCCCCCTTGTAGCAGGCCCGGTAAGGAACGGCCCTGCTCGAATCCCAATCCTCGATCCGGAAGTGGGCGGTCCAGCCCGGGTTTTGTATCCCCGACTCCTGAACCACTGACCACTCGCCCTCTTCTTTTAATTGCAGGCGCACTTTCTCAAGGTCTCCCCACCGGTCGGGGTAGAGCTGGGCGGTCATCTTCATGACGCCTTCGTCAATGGTGTAAAGCGTAAAGACCACCCTTCTTTTCTCCTGAAGATGTAAAAGCGAGCACGCGGCAAGGGCCATGATAATAAACGCCAGCGCGGCACACAGAACCTTTCCGCTTCCCTGAAAAAGCTTGACTCTTTTCATCCCAGTCTCCTTTCCGGCAAGACAGCGGCTTTCCAAAGGACAGGAGCATCCTTTCTTCCCTTGTGTACCATATCACACCCCCCGCCTTTCGGAAAAACCACTTTACATTTTGTTTAAAATGTGATTAAATAGAGTCAGTTGATTATGTGGAACCAATGTTGATCTTGAGATTGGGAACAAGGGTCCAAGCTGCTAAGGAGGCTAATGATGATGCTGAAGCGAGAAAATCTGGTAGCGGTGATGGTAGCGGTGTTTACTTTGTGCTGGTTGAGTCTTCCCGCCTTTTCGCAGAACCCGCCTGAGACCACCGCCCCCCCGAGCGAATTCCAGGGCAAACAGGGCAAAGGCGCCTGCTGTCCCGGCGGCCAGCCCGACGTTAAGGAGGGACAGCCCTGCACGATCCTGCACCGGGTGGGCGCGGGCGAGAACCTTCACATCCTGGCGGCCTATTATTACGGAGACCCGCGGGCCTGGCGCCGCATCTATAACATGAACAAAGAGAAGCTGCGCAATCCCAACATCATTTACAAGGACCAGATACTGGCCATCGAGGTCCCGCCCTGCTGGACTCCCCGCTATAACTTTGACGAGTTCATGCAGCTCGAAAAACAAAGGCGGGAGATACTGGCCAAGCCCGGCAGGAAGAAGACCAAGCTCGTGGAAAAAGAAGAGAGGATGGAAATAAAGAAGGTCCAGATCAAGACCGGTGAAGAAGAAGGCGAAGAAGCAGCCGAAGGCGAGGGCGAAGGCGGTTCCGGCGAAGGCGAAGGTTCCCGCAGGGTCCAGATAGAGACCGAGGGCGGGGAAGAGTCACAAGAGTAAACGCCGGCGGGAAAGGCCTGATTGACTAAAATCGGTTCCTGTTTTTAAATGCGCCTCTTTAAGGAGTTTACAACAACCCCCTTCCGAGCAAGAAGGGGGTTGTGAAATTTAGATCGGAGTTTTTCATGGCTTTCATCTTCGAGAAGTTCCGGGGAGGGGGCGACAACCTCGCTTATGTTATCGGGTGCTCCTCCACCAAAACCGCGGCGGTAGTGGACCCCATAAGCGCACATGACATCCTGGAGTACTCGGAAAAGAAAAAGCTCAAAATCCTCTTTGTGCTCAACACCCACGGCCACCCCGACCATACCGGCGGCAACCAGGTGATCGCCAACTCCACCGGCGCCGAGATCATGGCCCATCCCGAGGACCGGGTCTTAAACGCTGCCCGGCCGCTTGCCGACGGCCAGGAAATCGAGGTCGGGAAAACAAGAATTGAGGTCATCCATACCCCGGGCCATACCGCGGGCTCCGTCTGCTTCCGGGTCATGAACAAGTTCATCTCCGGCGACACCGTGTTTCTGGCCGGAGCCGGAAACACCCGCTTCGGCGGAGACGTAAAAGACCTCTTTTACAGCTTCAAGGAAAAGATCATACCCCTGCCCGCAAGGCTCGAGCTGTGTCCCGGACACGATTACGCCTATACAAACCTCCACTTCGCACAGACCATCGAGCCGGACAATGTACACATAGACCATAAGCTCAAGGAACTGAAAAACGCCGAGAGAAAAGGGGTCATCATTTCATCCACCCTGGGGGAAGAAAAAAAATACAACCCCTTCTTCCGCGTCGAAAACCCCGAGCTCATCGAAAGCCTTACAAGCGAGTATCCCGAGATGTCCCCCGAGAACACCTTCGAGACTTTCCGGCAAATCCGGGAGCTGCGCAACCAATGGTAGTATGAACGGCACGTCCCCAAAACACCGCCGGGCAAAGGCCCCGGACGTTCTCCTTATAAACCCCAACCGCATGAAGCCGCCCGTCGCGCCGCTGGGGCTCGAACTCCTTGCCCATGCCCTGCAAGCCCGGGGCATTACTCCCAAAACACTCGATCTCTCTTTTGCGAGAGCGCCTCTTAAAGAAATTCAACTCGCCGTAAAAGAACTGAAGCCCGGAGTCATCGGCATATCAGTGCGAAACCTGGACGACTGCTACTACGCGAGCCGGAGTTTTCTTTTAAATCCGGTTAAAAGGTACGTCCGGGAGATAAAGGAAATCACCGACGCGCCGGTAGTGGCCGGGGGAGTGGGTTTTTCCATCTCGCCGGTTGCCGCGCTCGAGTACATAGGCGCTGATCTGGGTATCCGCGGCGACGGCGAGAGTTCTTTCCCGCTCCTGGTAAAAGCGCTGGCCGAGGACCGGGACCCCGGCTCCATTAGCGGCGTGTTCACGGGAAGGCCGGCCGATGTAGAGCTCGATCAACAGCCGCTGCGCGAGCTTGATCCGGGCAGGCAATGGTTTGCGCCGGAGCGGTACTTCCAAGAGGGCGGCCAGGGCAACATCGAGACCCAGCGCGGCTGCAACAAAAAGTGCATCTACTGCGCCGACCCGCTGGCCAAGGGGACCACGGTCAGGTACCGGAACCCGGAGAGCGTGGCCGAGGAAATGGAGAGGCTTTCCCGCATGGGCGTCCATACCTTCCACCTGTGCGACTCCGAGTTCAACCTGACCGGGAAACACGCCCAAGCGGTGTGCCGGGCCATAATAAAGAAAGGGCTCGGCCCAACGGTCGCGTGGTACACCTATGCTCTGCCCAGGCCTATGGACAAGGACCTCGCAGGCCTCATGGCCCGCGCCGGCTGTAAGGGCATAGACTTCTCAGTGGACGCGGCCAATGACGCCATGCTCGAGAACCTGGGACGCGACTTTAACACCGCAGACCTTTATGAATGCGCAAGCGCCTGCCGCAAAGCAGGCTTGGTATTCATGTTCGACCTTCTGCTCGGAGGTCCCGGCGAGACCGATGCATCCATGAAAAAGACCGTGCGCGAGGTAAAACGCATCGGGCCCGACTGCACCGGAGTGAGCTTCGGGGTAAGGCTCTTCCCCGGAACCCGCCTGGAAAAGCAACTAAAGAAAAAGGGACCGCTGCAAGAGAACCCCGCCCTTCACGGAAAAACACGCAACAACCCCGGACTCCTGAAGCCAGTCTTCTACGTGTCCGAAAAGCTCGGGCCCGACCCGGAAGGCTATCTTCAAAAGACCATCGGCGGTGACCGGAGCTTCTTCTTCGCCTCCAGAAAGGACGTCAAGACCAATTACAACTACAACGACAACCGCCCCCTCCAACGCGCCGTCAAAAAGGGCGCCCGCGGAGCGTACTGGAACATCCTGCGGCAGATGCGTTGATAATGCTAATTTAAATCTCCAAGGCCCTCGCCACTACCATTGTTAACCCCGCCCCCCGTGCTAAAATTATAGTAATAGTCTCATGAAGAAAGACGACGCCAGGTTCATTGCCGCTCTTTGCGTGACGATCCTTCTGGCGGTGTCGGTGGTCGCGTTAGTGCACCATCGCAACCGCGAGGAGGCCACGGTTTCTACAGTGGACGTGTCCAGCCTGGAGAAGTTAGAGCAGAAGGGCGTGATATCCCTTCATCCGGCAGACCACTGGGAGTCGCTGGAGAAGACGGAAAGGGTGAGCGCGGATATTCCGCTCATGGAAAGGAAGGCCCGGCAGGGCAAGCTGAGCCTCCATCAGGCCGACCACTGGCAGGAGGTCCCCGGAAGATGAGCGGGTGGGTGCAGTGCAGGCTCTGTCCCAAGGAGTGCATGCTCGCTCCCGGCCAGCGAGGTGATTGCCGCTCCCGGCTCAATTACAAAGGCAAACTCGTAACCCTGGTCTACGGCAAGGCGGTGTCGGCAAACCCCCGCGACCCGGTGGAGAAAAAGCCGGTCTTTCACTTCCTGCCCGGCACCAGGTGCTTCTCGGTGGCCACCGCCGGCTGTAACCTCCATTGCAAGAACTGCCAGAACTACAGCATAAGCCAGCTCAACCCGGAAGACGCCCGGCAGGTTGCAGACCTGCCTCCGGAAAAGCTCGTGCGAGAAGCCCGGCGGCATGAGTGCAAGTCCATAGCCTATACCTACTCCGAGCCCATGACCTTTTTCGAGTACACCCGCGACTCCCAGAAGGTCGCGCACGAGGCCGGTCTCAAGAACATACTGGTGACCGCAGCCTATATAAACCGCGAGCCTGTAAAAGAATTGGCGCGGCATGCGGACGCGGCCAACGTGGACCTGAAGTCCATGTCCGACAAGTTTTACCAGGAGGTCTGCGACGCCCACGTGGACCCGGTGCTCCGGAACCTCGAGATACTGGTCAAAGAAGGGGTATGGGTCGAGGTCACCAACCTGGTCATACCGACCATGAACGACTCCGTCGACATGATAAAGAGGCTGTGCGCCTGGGTGGTGTCGCGGCTAGGGCCGGACGTGCCCATTCACTTCTCTCGTTTCTACCCGCGCTATAAGCTCACCGGTCTGCCGCCTACGCCGGCGGACAAGCTGGTACAAGCCAGAGACATCGCCCGCCAGGAAGGCGTGAACTACGTGTACGTCGGCAACATGCGCGTTCCTCAGGGGGGAGACACCATCTGTCCGGAGTGCGGCAAGACCGTCATCCGCCGGCGGGGCTACTCCATACTGGAGTACAAGATCGAGAAGGGCTCCTGCGCCTACTGCGGGAAAAAGATTCCCGGAGTGTGGCGATAAAGTTAGAATGTACCGAGAAGAAAAACCGGGATGGTGAGATGATGGAAGACAAACAAAATAAAGAAAAAAGAAGCAGTATCTCGCGCCGGGGGTTCGCCTGCTCCGCCGCGGCCGGACTCGGGCTGGTCGCAGCGGCGCCCGGCAGGAAGCTGGTGGTCGAGCCGGTTTCTTGTCATGAAGCCGACTACTACGATAGCCGGGACAAGGGCGATGATTAAAAGGCTGCTAAGGTTAGCGCTCGTTTGCGCGGTTGTGGGCTTGGGCGTGGCTATCTCCGGCTGCGAGGACAAGGAAGATGAGCCAAAGACCAGGAAAAGTGCGCAAGCCGTACAAAAAAGCGAGAAGTCCAGAGTTCCTGAAAAAGCGGGCAAGCGCGAGGTCCAGGAGCCGGTGGTTGCCGGCCGTTTTTATCCTGCTTCCCGGTCGGCCCTTGCCAACATGATCGAGACCTTCCTTGAGAAAGCAGAGGTGCCGGAGCTTTCGGGAGCGCCGCTCGGATACATGGTTCCTCACGCCGGGTATCCCTACTCCGGGCCGGTGGCCGCCCACGTTTACAAGTCCATAAAGCGGACCGGGGCCAAAAAGTTCGTGATCATGGGTCCCGCGCACCGGGTACGCTTTGACGGTGTGTATGTTATGGACAAGGATGCTTATAAGACCCCTCTCGGCGAGGTTGACCTGATGCGGGAGGAGGCGTCCGAGCTGGTTTCGGCGCGCCCCTGGATACGCTCGGGGAGAAGGCTTTACGGCCGGGAGCATTCGGTCGAGGTCCAGTTGCCGTTTCTGCAGAAGGTGGCGGGCCCCGATCTGTCCGTGCTGGTCATGGTTATCGGGCAGACCGATCACGACAAGGTAGACGAGCTGGCCCGGCTTTTACATGAAACCTTCCAGGACGAGGATGTGACATATCTTGCCAGCACCGACATGTCCCACGGCAACATCCCTCCCTACCAGGGCTCGAAAGAGATCGAACCCGTGGACCGGCATACCCTCGAGCTTATAAAGAACATGGACAGGGAGGAGCTCGAGAAAGGCCTTCGCGACAAGTCCGCTCCCTTGTGCGGCGGACTGCCGGTGCTGACGCTGATGAAGCTGTTCGAGCTCGAGGGCGGCGATAAGGTGAAGGTCCTTGCTTACGGGGACAGCGGCGACGCCACCGGGGACCACTCCCGGGTGGTGGGATACGGCGCGGTTGCGTTCCTCGGCCCGGCGGGCGACTCGCAAGGCGCGCGGGTCGAGTCTGTAGGCGGGTATACTTTAACGAAACAAGACAAGGGAAAGCTGATGGAGATCGCCCGGAAGACGGTGGAGGCCGCGGTAAAAGGCGAGGACATACCGAGCTTCGAGGTAGAGTCGGAGAACTTGAAGCGGAAAGGCGCGGCGTTTGTAACGCTGAAGACTGACGGACGGCTGCGGGGCTGCATCGGCTCGATCATCGCCACTCGGCCGCTTTACAAGTGCGTTCGGAAGCGGGCGGTGGATGCCTCGCTTCACGACGCCAGGTTCGCTTTCAACCGGCTCAAGCCGGAAGAGCTTTCCGCTCTCGAGGTCGAGGTATCCGTTCTCACTCCACCCCGGCCGGTCTCGGACCCGAAAGAGGTCGAGGTGGGAAAAGACGGGGTCATCCTGAGCAAAGGCAGAAGACGGGGAGTGTTCCTTCCGCAGGTGCCGGTGGAGCAGGGATGGGACCGACAGGCATACCTGTCCAACCTGTGCCGCAAGGCAGGCATCCGGAACCGGGACTGCTATAAAGACCCGCAAGCCCGGATCGAGACCTTCCGGGCCATCGTGTTTTCCGAACACGAGTTCAAAGAAAAATAGCTTGTTGTTTCATCTGTAAAAGAGAGGTCCGAAAGCAAGGTTACAGGTCCGGGCCCGCCATGAGCAAGTCGCAGGGCCCTCCCGGCTTCAGTTGTTACGTTCGCGCTTTTGCCGGTCCACTTTATAGATGCGCACCTGGGAGAGCCTTTGTTGCGGCTTGCCGGGTTCGCCCAACCTTTTAACTTCGCGGAAGCCGGGGGTGTCCGCGGGGTCTGGGTATATCCGGGCGAGCTCGGGCGGGAAGGCAAAGGTTACGTAATAGTCCATGTTTTTGTCGTGCATGTACTTGACGACCATTTTCCATTTCTTACGCGGATGTGGCCCGGCCTTTTTATAGTACTCGAAGATGTCGGGGTTTATGAGCGCTCCCTGGTCGAGCACGTACCGGTCGGAGCAGGCGCCGATGACGCCGAGCCCGGTGTAGCCGGCCATGATCCGGGCCTCCGGGTCGGTGTTTCCCTTGATCCAGCGGGCGGCCTTCATCCGGAGACCGGTGTTAAGGCGGACCTCTTTTTTGAAGTCGGCGCGGGCGTAGGCGATCTGGAAGCTCCACAGCCAGCCCAGGTACGAAAGCGCGAGCAGGGCCGCAATCCCGACAGCGGGACGGTACCAGGCCCGGAGCGGTTTGATCTTTTCTCTCAAAAGCCGTGCAATTGAAACCAGGCCGGAGACCCCCAGGAAAACGGCGGGAAGCAACACCGGCGCTATGTACCTTAAGTAATAGCCGCCGAACTCCGGTCCCACCGGGAAGGAGAAACCATAGCCGGCCGGAAGAAAAAGATAGCCGGCCAGCACCAGCCGCCCGGTCAGGGGCCACGGCATCATGGCCTCATCATGTCGAAGGCCGTAGAGCGCCCTTCCAATCTCCCAGATAACACCCAAGGTGAGCAGGGCGGCCAGGGCCCGGAGCCGCAGGGACAGCTTTATCCATCCCGCGGCCAAGTAAAAAAGCGCGGTTCCCGTCCTGTCCACAAGCCCCCGTTCCAGCTCTCCCGGGCTTATGCTCATGATCTTGCCCATGTAGGTCGTGGGCAGGGGCGAGCCGGTCTCCGCGTAAATCCAGATCGCCGCGGGCACCGTCATCACCGTCCAGGCAACCAGGAAAGCGAAAACATCTTTCGTTCTGAGCCGTTCCTTTTTAAGAACGAACACCATGAGCCAAGCGAGTGTGAAACCGAGCGGAAAGTACATCCCCTCCGGCCGGTTTAAGGTATAAAGACCTGCCACAGTCCCCGCCAGTGCCGGCCGGGGAAGGTCTTTCAAAGAAACGGCCGCAAAAGCCGCCAAGAGCACCATGGTAAGCGGCGTCTCCATGCCGGATATGGCGTTCATGAACAAAAGGGGCGAGCAGGCCGCCATGAGCCCTGCCACCAGCGCGGGAAGCTCAGTGCCGGCCATCCTTTTAACAACGGAAACCGTCAACACCGTCGCGAGCATAAAAAGGGCCCCGCCCAGCCAGAACACGGCGGGCACGTAAGGGGGCCTCCCGAAGAGCCGGAGCAGGGCGGAGGCCAGTACGGGCCAGGCCAGGCTGGTGCCGCCGAAGCTGGTCTCGCCCGGGTTGAAAACGAACCCGTGGCCGGCGGCCAGGTTCTCGACGTACTGCCGGAAGATATAGGCGTCATCAATGGGGAAGCCGAGCCCCAGCTCCCCCACGTTCAAGATATGAAAGTAAAGTACCTGGATAAAAGCCGCCGAGGCGGGCGCGAGGAAGACGAAAAGCGTTCTCGAAAAGCCGGGTTTAACACCGATCATGGCTTGATTATACGGGCGGGCCGCCGCACTGTAAAGCTGTTTGCCGCAAAGCAGAAGTCAAATTATAATACATCATGCATGGACCTTTCAATCGTAATCCCCGCTTACAATGAATCGGGCAGGATGAGGGCGACCTTGTCCACCCTGGTCCATTACTTCTCCGGGACCGATCTCTCCTGGGAGATCGTTGTGGTTGACGACGGCTCGGAGGACGGGACCGTCCGCACGGTGGAAGAGTACGCGAAAGAGCGGGACAGCGCGACCGCGGCAAACATCCGGGTAAAGACGATCCCCCACCAGGGCAAAGGGGCGGCGGTGGCCGAGGGCGTAAAAACGGCACAGGGCGATTGGATACTCATGACTGATGCTGACCTTTCCACGCCCGTTACGGAGTGGGAGCGTATCGAAAAGGAGCTTTCGAACGGCGCCCAGGTGGTGGCCGGGTCGCGCCAGATATCCGGCTCGCAGGTCGAGGTCCATCAGCCCTGGTTGCGCCAGAGCCTGGGGATCATGTTCGGGTTCCTGGTCCGGCTAATATTCCGGCTTCCGGTCATAGACAGCCAGTGCGGGTTCAAGGGGTTCCAGCGGGAGGCGGCGCTTACGCTTTTTAACGAGCTTTCGAGCTCCGGCTTCTGCTTTGACGTGGAGGTCCTGCTCCGGGCCCGGCAGTACGGCTTCACGATAAAGGAGGTCCCGGTAAGGTGGTACAACCATCCGGACAGCCGCGTGCGGCTCTCCCGCGACTGGCCGGGCGTCATGAAGGAGCTTTTTAAGCTCCGCTTCGGTCATGACCGGAAAGGCGGCCCGAGGGAGGGACCCGGATGAAGGTGGCCCTGGTCTTTCCCAGGACCAGGTACCCGAGCGGCGACCCGCCCCTGGGAGTGGCCTACCTTGCCGCCGCTTTAAAGGAAAAGACGGGAAAGGCCCCCGCCCTTATAGACACCACCTTCTCGCATGATCCGCTTTTGCACATTCGAAGCGAACTCGGCAAAGAAAAATACGACCTGGTGGGGATCTCGGCCATGGTGACCATGGCGCGGGAGGCCCGCCTTGCGGCGCGGCTCGCGAAAGAGCTCCACCCGGAGGCGCTGGTAGTAGCGGGGGGACCGCATCCGACCACGCTTCCGGTCGAGGTGCTGGAAGAGCCCGCGTTCGACGCGGTTTGTCTGGGCGAAGGTGAGCAGGCTCTGGCGGAGGCGGCGGAGAAAGGCAGCTTGGAGAACGTGCCGGGCATATACGTGCGGGACGGCTCCGGCGGGATCACCGGAGAGCCTGCGTCGCGAGAGGCGGACCTGGACGATCTGCCTTTCCCGGCTCTCGAACTTCTGCCCATGGAAGAGTATTTGAAGCACTGGTTCCAGCTCGACTCGGTAAGACCAGGGCTTCAGGGGGTGCCGGTCATGGCCACCCGGGGCTGTCCTTTCAAATGTTCCTACTGCCAGCCGACCCTCGACCACCTTTTCGGCAAAGGAGTGAGGAAAAGATCGCCCGCCAACGTGGCGGACGAGCTGGAATGGCGTATCGAGCAGTTCGGGATCAACGCCTTCCTTTTTGCGGACGACACCTTTATCGCGGACCGGGCCTGGGTGCTTTCCTTTTGCGAGGAGCTCGAGCGACGAGAGATTGGCTTGACCTGGGGCTGCAATGTTCGTGCGGACCTGGTGGACCGGGAGCTTCTCTCGGCCATGCACAGAGCGGGGCTCGGCAAAATCTACATGGGCATCGAGGTCTACGACGACGAGCGCCGCCGGGAGGTCTTCAATAAGCGGCTTACGCGGGAACAGGTGGAGGATGCCGCCCGGGCCGCGCGGGAGCTCGGGATCAGGACGCAGGGCTACTTCATGCTGGGCGCGCCGGGCGAGTCGCGGGGGGACGTGTGGGACACGGTCCGCTACGCCTGTCGTCTTCCCGTTGACGACGCCACCTTCAACATCACCACTCCCCTGCCGGGGACCCTGCTTTACGAAAACCACAGGGAGCGGATCGTGTGCCGCTCGGAGGACATGGACTATTACAAGCGCTACGCCTTCCGGGAGGAGAACGGCCTTTCCCAGTCGTTTTTGTCGCGGGCCAAGGTGATAGCGTATGGCGGCTTTTACGGCAGGCCGAAGAGGCTTGCAAAACAGGCGCGGTCTCTGGGTTCCGTATCCGAGGCGCGGCGCTTTTTGAGCAAGGTGAGGCGGGTCTTTTGAAAGATCACGAGTACGCCAAGATGTACCGGGCGGAGACGCGGTTCTGGTGGTTCGTGGGCAAGGGCCTGCTGGTCGAACGCCTGTCGGAAGAGTGGTTTCCCAAGGAGGGCGAGTTTCTGGACCTGGGCTGCGGCACAGGGGCCAACCTGGACCGGGTCGAGGGCCGCGGCAGGTGGAGGGGGACGGACTGGAGCCCGCGGGCCGTTTCTTTCTGCGCTGAGCGCGGTCATCGTTTGCTGGTGCTGTCCGAGGCGGGCCGTCTGCCATTTCGGGACGGCTCCTTGGACGGGGCCATGGCGCTTGACCTTTTCGAGCACCTTGCGGATGACGGGGCCGCAGTGGCCGAGCTTACGAGGTGTCTCCGGCCGGGCGGCCGTCTTCTGGTGACGGTGCCGGCCTATCCGTTCTTATGGAGCTCGCATGACGAGGCCATGGGTCATTTCCGCCGCTACAGCCGCGGCTCGCTTATGTCCTTGCTTTCGGGGAGCGGTTTAATTATATTAAAAGTTACGAACTTTCTGGGGTTTTTGTTTCCGGCTTTTCTGGCGGTTCGCCTGCTTCAGAAGTTTGCAGGAGGCCCGGCGGACACCATCAGTTACGACTGGCCGGGCTTTGCCAACCGTTCATTGATCGCGTTTGTTCGGCTCGAGCTTTCGTTGCTTTCGAGATTTTCCATGCCGTGGGGGACCACTTTGGCGGCGGTTTGCGAA
>JAWOBU010000090.1:0-6021 GCA_046484135.1 bacterium | reverse complement strand
ATCTTCAGTTTGGCTTTCCTCTCCAGCCACACCGCGGCAAAATAAACACAGGCGAACACCAGCATGGCAAGGTTCCGGATGCTGTCGTAGCCTAAAACCCGGATGTCCAAAAGCTCATAGCTCTGCTTGATAAAACGGATCGTCTCCTCAACCCGCCAGCGCGTAAGATACGCCTCCACCGCCCACAACTTTGCATAACCTCGGTCAAACGTACCGAGCCCCGGGCCCGGATGCCGCAGATCATCTCCTACACAAACCGCTGACGCGCCTTGCAAAGACCGCGAGAAAGTTCCCCCATTTTCACTTGGGGGAAAACATATCCCGGCAATATGAAAAAGGAATCCAGAATCAGGGAATTAAAATTGGGGGAACTTCACTATCAGCACAACCTTGCCGCGGCCTCTCCCATGATCTACGATCACCAACAAGTTGTGGGCCATCCCTCGGGTAAAAGCGGTTCTTTCAAGTAGGCAAAAACCTGATGAAGCATTTTTTTCTCTCCACACGAATCCCAACTGAATCATCCCGCAGTGCTGGCCGGTTTTGTAGCTTTCCCATAGTTGTTCCATAATGTGCTCTTAAAAGAGGAGAGCTAAAAAGAGGAGTTTACATGTGGGAGAAGGTTTATAACAAGGCTTTGCAGCTTTTGGACAAAGAGAAGTACGGCGAAGCGGAAGGCCCGGCGCGCCGGGCGGCAGAGCTTGCCGAGGAGGAGTTCGGCGAGGCTCATCCCAATGTTGCGTCTTCCTTGAGCCTGCTGGGACTCGCTTACTTTCACCAGGGGGACTACGAAAACGCGGCGCCGGTGTTCGAACGGCTTGTCGAGTTGAACCACGGGCTTTACGGCGAAGACTCGGAAGCGATGGCAGTAAACCTCGATAACCTGGCCTGCTGTTTGAGTTCCATGGGCCGGGCGGAGGAAGCCCTGCCCAAGGCGGAGCGGGCGGTCGAGATACTGTCCGCGTCGGAGAATGTGGAGGACAACGAGACCGCGATCGCGCTTTTGAATCTTTCCTCCATCTGCCAGCAGTCGGGAGAGATCGAGAAGGCGGTGGGCGCGGAAGAGAAGCGGCTCGAGCTTCTGGGAAACATTTACGGCAGCGGGCACGAAGAGGTTAGAAAGGCCATGTCCACCTTGTCCACGCTTTACTCGGCGCTGGGCGATTACGAACGCGCCATCCCGCTCATGGAGAGCCTGTTGGAGAAGAAGCAGGCACGGCCGGACCAGGACCGGTCTGACCTGGCCATGTCTTTTGCGGGCCTGGCTTCCGCTTATCACAGAAGCGGTCGTTTATCTAAAGCCGAGGCCATGTACAAGAAGGCGCTCCAGACCTGGGAGCTGGAGGTCGGGCCCGAGCACGGCGTGATAGGCGAGGTCATGAACGACCTGGCCATCAACTACCAGATGCAGGGAAATCCGGGCATGGCGCGCATGAGCTTTGACCGGTCGCAGGAGATCGCGGAGAAGGCCTTTGGTGCGGAGCATCCCAACGTGGCCGCGGTGCTTATAAACAAGGCCGACTTTGAAGAAGAGCAGGGAGATTTGGAGAAGTGCCGGCACAACCTGGAGAGGGCGTTGTCCATCTATCGGGGCCTTTCCCGCCAGGACCCGGCAATGCTGGCCCAGATACTTATCAGCCTGGGCCGGGTGCACCTCGAGGAAGGACGGCCGGAGAAGTCCGGTCCTTTTCTGGCCGAGGCCCTGAAGGCAGCGCAACAGGCGTTTCCCGAGGACCATCCCAACCTGGGCGCGGTCCATAATAACCTGGGCAAGCTGTATCTTCGGACCGGGGAGGCTGACAAGGCGGAGGAGCACCTTGACCGGGCGCTCGCGATATCGGAGGGCGCTTTCGGCGCGGAGCATCCCAACGTAGCCGCGGTGCTTAAAAACCTGGCTGAGCTCTACCGGCACACGGGCAGGCAGGAAGAGTCGGACCGGGCGACGGAACGGGCCGGGAGCATTGACAAGGCGGAAATGAATTGAGACAGGGTTAACCCGGGAGAGTGAGATGACAAGGAAGCAATCGGCAAAGTTTATTCCGGTGATGGTGGTTGCGCTGTTGCTGGTTCTGGGTTGCCGGCACAGGATGGAAATCAGCAGGACACCCGATTACGAAAACCCGGTGGCGGACGTTGCCGTTAATCCGTCCGAGACCTTTTACGCCGGGTTCGGCAGGGAGGTCATCACGCCTGACGGTCCGGTATGGATGGCCGGGTTTGATTTCTTCCGGCTATCCACCGGCGTTCACGACGACCTTTTCGTGCGGGCGCTGGTGGTCCGGCTGGGAGGCGAGAAGCTGGCGCTGGTCTCTTATGATCTGGTAGGCATGCAGGGAAGCGACGTGAAAAAGATCAAGGCCGCCATAAAAGGCTTCCGGCCGGACCAGGTGATCCTCTCCTGTACCCACACCCACTCGGGCCCGGACACCATGGGCATCTGGGGGCTTCCGCCGATCTTTTCAGGCAAGGACGAGGATTACATGGAGCGGCTGGCCCGCCTTACCGCCCGGGCGGTGGAACAGGCGGAGACCCGCTCCCGGCCGGTGGACGCCTGGACCGCGGTCTATGACCTGGACCCCTCCCTCACCTTGAACAGAAGAAAAGGCGAGCCCAAGGACGACACCATAGGGCTCATGGTTTTCCGCGACCAGGGCGGCGCCACGGTTGCCACCCTTATCAACATGGCCTGCCACCCGGAGGTCATCTGGAAAAACAAACGCAAGCTCACTGCCGACTACCCGGGCGTGCTTTATCGCCTTACTGAGAAGAAGTACGGTGGAGGCGCCATATTCTTCAGCGGCGCGCTGGGGGCTTTGATAGCGCCGGACCTGGACAAACCCGAGGAGGACCACACCTGGGAAGACCTCGAGAACTACGGCCGCGATGTTTTCGCCGAGGTGGAGAGGGGCATGGGTCTTCTGGAGAAAGAAAAGGAGCTTTCCCTCCTGCACCGGATGAGCCTGGTCCGCGTGCCCATTAAGAACGAGCTTTACACGAGGTTGGGCGAGTTCGGCATGCTCGAGCGCGAGGTGTACGAGAAGGAGACCATATTAACACAAGTCCACCTGGTCGAGATCGGCTCCGCCCAATTCGTTACCTTCCCGGGAGAAGCGTATCCCAAGCAGGGCCTGAACATCAGGAAACGACAGAAGGAAAACTCCTTCCAGATAGGCCTCGCGGACGACGAGCTCGGCTACATCCTCTACCCCGAAGACTACGGCAGCGAGCTCTACAGCTACGAGTCCTCCCTCTGCATATCCCCGAAGCTTTCGGTGATGATGGAGGAGGCGCTCTTAGAACTCATGGAGGAACCGTAGCAGAGGCCGGCGCTGGTGCCTGGCAGGTAGAGTCGGCTCCGGCAGGCAAAGAACGGTTTGGTAAAGTGGGGGACGGCATGGTAGGCCCTTAGCCTGGCCGGGCCACTTTTGCCATAGGGCGTGATTCTTTCATTCCGTCCGGTTTAGAGATTCCGGTTTTCATTTGACAAAGCCCTTTTGAGCGGCTATCATTAAAACACTTGTAAAAATACGGCATGGAAGGACAGCCTGGCCGGAGTGGCGATTTTCCAGGGGGGAACATCAACTCAGCCAGGCGGGAAGTAGATTCCCATAGCCGGTGGTCACGTTCCGGTCTCTGCCTTTTAAGGGTCCGTACCAGCACACGCAGATTTAATAAGCGCCCCCGTCCTTTTGTTCCCGACGATGGAAAATCCGGCTTTGCGGGAAGGCCCTGCGGCCCGGCGATAGTATGATCCAGTAATGCTGCCAAGGAGTTGCGATATCAGAACCAATAATACCGAAGAGGGATATCTTCAATCGAGTCCACGTAGCGGGTACAAGCGAAGTGGCCTCCTCATCTCATGCCGGCCTCAGTATTATTACTGGCGTCTCGGCTTTCTTTAAGCTAATTCCGTAAAAGCGCGTCCGGTTATCCGCCCGTTTGCGAAGGACCATGGTTCCGGCACAGCAGTTTAATACTATGCCGGGCCCCGACATCGAGAGCAACTTCCTTCATCCGGAGTTGGTTGCTTGAGGGGGGGAGGGGCAGAGACAGGGGGCGCTATAATAAAGCGGTTTAACTAGCTTTTTCGTTTGATGAGAAAGGCTGCTTAAACATTCTATAGAGCAAGAGGACATAAAAATCAGTAGAGTAAGAAGAGAGGAGGAAAAAAGATGTCGGATAAGTTTGGTCTCATAGCAGAGTCTCTTATCGCGGGAAATGTGGACGAAGTAACCAAGCTCACCAAGGAGTGCCTGGAGGAGGCCGGTCCTGACGAGGTCCTTCAGAAGGGTCTTCTGGCGGGCATGGAAGTGGTAGGCCAGCGGTTCAAGGTCGGTGACATGTTCATCCCCGAGGTCATGCGTTGCGCCAAGGCCATGAGAGGGGCCATGGATATCCTGCGGCCCAAGTTGATCGAGAGCGACATCCCCACAGCCGGGACCTTCGTGATCGGCACGGTCAAGGGCGACCTTCATGACATCGGTAAGAACCTGGTGCTCATGATGTACGAGGGCGCGGGCTTCCGCACGGTGAACCTGGGTGTGGACCTTGATACCGAGGTGTTCGTGAACGCGGTCAAGGAGGAGAAGCCTGATATACTGGGAATGTCCGCCCTTCTGACCACGACCATGCCCCGGATGGGCGAGGTCATAAACGCCCTGAAGGAGGCCGGAATCCGCGATCAGGTCAAGATCATCGTGGGAGGCGCTCCGGTAACCTCGGATTACGCCGAGCAGATCGGCGCGGACGCTTATGGCGCCAATGCTGCCATGGCGGTGGATGTGGGCCGGTCCCTGTTGGACTAAGGCCTCATTTAATAAAAGGGAGTTTTATTCATGCGGATGAATCAGACCATAAATCGGGCGCCGCAATTCCGGGTGCTCACGGACGATCAGATCGAAGAGATATATTTCTCGGCCCTGAACGTTCTTCAGAACAGCGGCGGATTAATCTACCAGGACGAGGCCCTGGAGCTGTTTCGGAAGGGAGGGGCCATGGTTCGGGGGAACCGGGTCTATATTCCCAACTCCATGGTGGAGCTGGCCCTGGGATCAAATCCCCGTAAGATAAGCCTCAAAGGAAGGAACGAAAAGAACGTCATGGAGCTGCAAAAGAACCATTCCGGGTTCGGGACCGGCTCCGACCTTCCCTTCATAACCGACCGGCAGACCGGCGAGCGCCGCCGGACCACCTATAACGACGTGAACAGGGGCGCTCAGTTCGTGGACTACCTTGACAACTACAACTTTCACATGTCGCACGGCATCGTGTACGACGCCCCGAATCCCCAGACCTATGACCGGCACCAGTTCATGGCCATGCTCGAGAAGTGCACCAAGCCCTTTGTGTTGACCAGCGTGGACGGAGAAGGGATCGAAGACCTCTGGAAGATGGCCTGCATGGTCCGGGGCGGAGAAGAGGAGTTCAAGCTCTCTCCCATGTTCGTGGCCTACATCGAGCCTATTTCTCCTTTGAAAAACGACGTAACCGCGGTGGAAAAACTGCTTTTCTGCGCGGAAAAGGGCATCCCGGCCATGTACACGCCCTGCCCGTCGTCGGGGGCCACCGCGCCTGCGACGCTCGCGGGAATGCTGGTGCAATCGCTTGCGGAGACGCTTCTGGCGGTGGTGCTGTGCTGGCTCAAGAAGCCGGGCATGCCTCTCATCATGGGCGGGGTCACCACGGTCATGGACATGATGACCACGACCTACTCGTACGGCGCGCCCGAGCTGTCCCTGGCCTGTGCCGCCAACACGGACATCTCGAAGTGGATCGGGTTGCCCATGTTCTCCACCGGCGGATGCTCGGACTCGAAGACGGTGGACGAGCAGACCGCGGCCGAGTGTGCGACAAGCCTTTTCTATGCTTATTTATCGGGCGCGAGCCTCATTCACGACGTGGGCTATATCTGCTCAGGGACCATGTCTTCTTTGGAAAGCCTGGTGCTGAACAACGAGATCATCGGTATGGTCAGGCAGTTCGGCACCGGAGTGAGCACGGACGAGGCCCACCTGGCCCTGG